>JNYN01004414.1 GCA_000715855.1 Actinoplanes liguriensis | reverse complement strand
CACGCGATCGAGGTCGCCGGGATGCCCTCACGGCGAAGACTTTCCGCATACGCGTCGAGGAAGGAATTCGCCGCCGCATAGTTGCCCTGGCCCGCATTGCCGAGCAGCCCGGCCGCCGAGGAGAAGAAAACCAACGCCGACAGGTCACCCGTAGCCGCCACCAAGTTCCGCGCGGCATCCACCTTCGCCCGGAACACCGCCTGCAAACGCTCCGGTGTCAACGACTCGATCATCCCGTCGTCGAGCACACCGGCGGCGTGAATCACGGCCGAGATCCGCTCCCCACCCAGTGCCTCGGTGACCGCTTCCGCATCACCCAGATCGCAGGCGACCGACCGTACAACCGCGCCCTCGATCGACATCGGCTGCGCCGACCTGGAGATCAGAATCAGCTTCCGTACGCCATGAGCCCGCACGAGATGACCGGCGACGAGGCCGCCGAGCGTGCCGGACGCCCCGGTCACCACCACGGCACCGCCACCGAAGTCCGGCGCCCCGGCCGTGGCCAGCCGCGCGAGCCGCGGCACTTCGACCACACCGTCCCGCACGCGCGCCTGCGGCACCGGGTAGAACCTGTTCGCCGGCCCGTCCAGCAGGTGGATCCGGTCCGGGTGCTCGGTCTGCGCGCTGCGCACGAGGCCCCACAGGGCGGCGGCGTCCGGATCGTCCCCGTGGGTCCGCACCACCAGCCGCGACTCGTGCCACGCCGGGTCGGCGAGCCACGCCTGAAGAAGGGTGAGCAGCGCGGCCGTCCGGTCCAGCGCGTCACCCGGCGCGGTCGCGTCAACCAGCAGCACAGCCGGCATCGCGGGCAGCTCTTCCCCGGCCGGTTCCCGGCCCGGCTTTTCCCCGCCGGGCAGCCCCTCGCCGAGGGTGATCACCGTCGGTGGCTCGGGTGCGGCGGTGACGTCCTGCGGCGTCCACTCGACGGTGAACAGCGACCGGGCCGCCTCCCCACTCCCGAGGGCCGTGACCGCCCGGAATGCCAGCCCTTCCACGGTGGCGACCGGCTCCCCGGCAGCGTCCACCGCGTCGACCCGCACGCTGTCCCCGGTCGTCCGGAGCCGCGCCCGTAGCAGGGTCGCGCCGTCGGCGTGCACGGCGACACCGGTGAACGCGAACGGCAGCCGGGTCACCCCGTCCCCGCCCGAGCCGGCGCTCAGCCCGTGCAGCACCGCGTCGAGCAGCGCGGGGTGAACCGCGAATCCGTCCGCGTCGCCGTCCAACTCGGCTTCCACGAAGAGGTCGCCGCCACCGCGCCACGCCTCACGCAGCCCACGGAAGGCCGGGCCGTACCCATAGCCCGAGGCCGCGAGCTGGTCGTAGAGGTCGTCGGTGGCGATCCGCTCCGCCCCGGCCGGGGGCCACGCGAACGTCTCCGGCGCGACCGGCGCCGCTGTCACGAAACCGGCCGCGTGCCCGGTCCAGCCCGATTCCGTACGCGAATGGACCTTAACTTCCCGGCGACCGTGGGCGTCCGTCTCGCCGACGCTGACCTGCACGTCCACGCCGTCTCCGGAGAGCCGCAGCGGCTCCTGGAGCACCAACTCCTCGAGAACCGGGGCGTCCACCGCGGCGCCCGCCGCGAGGGCCAGGTCGAGCAGCGCGGTGCCGGGCACGAGAACCGTGCCGAGAATCGTGTGGTCGGCGAGCCAGGGCTGGGTCCGGGCGGTGATCCTGCCGGTCAGCACCATCCCACCGGAGCCGGCGAGCGGCACCGCGGCCCCGAGCAGCGGATGCCCGGCCAGTCCGAGCCCGAGCCCGGCCGGGTCGACCGCCGAGCCGGCGCCGGGCCGCGGCCAGTAGCGCTCACGCTGGAACGCGTAGGTGGGCAGCTCCGCGATCGGCGCCCCGGCCCGGTCCAGCACCGCGGTCCAGTCCACGTCGATGCCCCGGGCGAACAGGGCCGCCACCGCGGTGAGCAGCGTGGTCACCTCGTCCCGGTCGCGGCGCAGCGCCGGCACCGCGAGGGCGTCCGGCACGATCGCCCCGGCCAGCGCGGTGAGCACCCCGTCCGGCCCCACTTCGAGGAACCGGTCGGCGCCCTGCGCGCTCAGCGTCGCCACCGCGTCGGCGAAGTGAACCGTGGTTCGCACATGGGAGACCCAGTACTCCGGGTCGTCCCAGCGACCCACCCCGGGCAGCGTCAGCGGGTGGAAGGTCAGCGTCCGCACCACCGCGCGGAACTCGTCGAGCATCGGATCCATCAGTCGCGAGTGGAAGGCGTGACTCGTCCGCAGCCGGGTGGTCCTCCAGCCGTGCGACTCCACCGGCGCGAGGTCCGCCTCGGCTCCGGCGACCACCACCGACGCCGGCCCGTTGACCGCCGCGACGTCGAGGGACGGGAAAGCCTCCCGCACGTCGGCGAAGGAGGCCTGCACCGCGAGCATGACGCCGCCCGCCGGCAGCGCCTGCATCAGCCGCCCCCGGTTGACGACCAGCGTCACGGCGTCCTGCAGGGAGAAGACCCCGGCCGCGTACGCCGCGGCGATCTCCCCGATCGAGTGCCCGGCCACCATGTCCGGCTCGATGCCCCAGTGCCGCAGCAGCGCGAGCAGCGCCACCTCCACGGCGAAGATGGCCGGCTGGGCGTACCCGGTGCGCCCGAGCGCGTCCGGGTCGGCGAAGACCACCAGGCGCAGCGGCTCGTCCAGGTGCGGGTCGGCCAGCGCGCACACCTCGTCGAAGGCCCGCGCGAACACCGGGAACGCGGCGTAGAGCTGCTCGCCCATGGTGACCCGCTGCGCGCCCTGCCCGGTGAACAGCAGCGCCAGGCGACCCTCCCCGGCCTCGCCGCGGGCGACGGTGTCGTCGCGTTTGAGGGCCCGCTTCAGCGGTGTGACACCGGGCGCCAGGTAGACCGCGCGGTGGCCCAGGGCGGCGCGGCCGGCGAGCGTGCGGGCGACGTCGAGCGGGGCGGTGTCCGGGTGCTCGTCCAGCCAGCCGCGCAGCCGCTCGATCTGGGCACCGAGGCCGCCGGCGGTCGCGGCGGAGACGACGTACGGCAGAACCGGAAGCGTGCTCCGGGGCGCCGGCGTCTCCTCGGCGGCCGGTGGCTCCGCCAGGATGACGTGCGCGTTCGTGCCGCTGACCCCGAACGCCGAGATGCCGGCCCGGCGCGGCCGCGTACCGGCGGGCCAGGGCCGCGACTCGGTGAGCAGCTCGACCGCGCCCGCGCTCCAGTCCACGTTCGAGGTCGGCGCGTCCACGTGCAGCGTCCGGGGCAGCAGGCCGTGCCGCATCGCGTAGACCATCTTGACGATCCCGGCCAGGCCGGCCGCGGACTGCGTGTGCCCGATGTTCGACTTGACCGAGCCGAGCCACAGCGGCTCAAGT
>KL571533.1:8343-8938 GCA_000715855.1 Actinoplanes liguriensis | reverse complement strand
GGTCGAGGAGGACTACGAGCCGGTTCTCGGCGCCCACCACATCTCGACGTCCGCGCTGGTCGTGGTCCTCACCCCGCTGATCGACCCACGCGCCGCGGACATGCTGGCCCAGCTCACCCAGGCCGGCCGGTTCGTCGTCGCGGTCGACACGCTGCCCGAGGAGACCGCCCCGCCGGTCCGCAACCAGTGGACCGCGCTGGCCACCCGGCTCTGGCGGTTCGAGCGGGAGAACGTGCTCGGCCGGCTCCGCGAGCACGGCGTGCCGGTCGTCACCTGGGCCGGCGCCGGCAGTCTCGACCTGGTGTTGCGCGACGTGGCCCGGATGGCCGCCGCGCCGAGGGGGCGCTGACGTGCTGACCGGACTGCTCCGGCGACTGAGCCGGATTCCCACCGTGGTGCGCCGCGCCACCGTCGTGCCGGTGCTGGTGCGCTGCGGCATCGCGCTCGCCGGCGTGCTCGCGACGGCGGTCGCCTGGCCGACCGAGTTGCTGGCCAGTCAGTTCGTCGTGCCGCTGCTGGTGATCGCGGTCTGGCCGGCGGCCGCCCCGCGTGGCCGGGCCGCCACGTTCGCCGCGCTGGTCACGGTGACCGGCTG
>KL571533.1:7266-8141 GCA_000715855.1 Actinoplanes liguriensis | reverse complement strand
CCACGTTCGCCGCGCTGGTCACGGTGACCGGCTGGATCGTCGACACCGCCGGCTTCGACTCCCGGATCGCGCTGTGGCGGGTGATCACCCTGGCCACGCTGCTCTATCTCGGTCACACGCTGACCGCGCTGGCGGCCGTTCTGCCGTACGACGCCGTGGTCAACCTCGACGTGCCGGGGCTCTGGCTGGGCCGGGCGCTGATCGTGGTGCTGATCTCCGCGGTGTTGACAGTGCTCGCTCTGGGGCTTACCGCGGACCTTGGTGGGGAAGCGTTCCAATTGGCGACATTGGCGGGATTGGCAGCTGCGACGGGAGTGACGGTTATTTTGGTTCGCCTTACCAGGCGGACCTGAATTTCGGGGAGTTTATGTGTCTTTCGACACTTGACTTTCAAGGTTGCGATGGTCACAGAACGACGCATGAACTGCCCTGCGCGCGCGAGAATAGGGGCGTGAATCCGCCGCGCATAGTCGTCGTAGGAGCAGGCCACGTCGGGCTTTACACGGCCCTTCGCCTGTCCAAGAAGCTGAACCGGAACCACGCCGAGGTCGTTGTCATCGACCCCGTGCCGCACATGACCTATCAGCCGTTCCTGCCTGAGGCAGCGGCCGGTAGCATCTCGCCGCGCCACGCCGTTGTGCCGCTGCGCCGTGAGTTGAAGAAGTGCCGCATCGTCTCCGGTGAGGTCACCAAGGTCGAGCACGCCAGCAAGACCGTGACCATCCAGCCGATCGACGGCCCCTCCTACGAGATGGCGTACGACCACATCATCGTGGCGCCCGGCTCCGTCTCGCGGACTCTTCCGATCCCCGGCCTGAGCGAGATCGGGATCGGCCTCAAGACCATCGGTGAGGCCCTGTCTCTTATACACATCT
>KL571533.1:4554-7044 GCA_000715855.1 Actinoplanes liguriensis | reverse complement strand
CCTCGACCGGCTCGACGTCGCCGCCGTGACGCCGGACCCGGAGGTGCGCAAGGCCTCGCTGAACTTCGTCTTCGTCGGTGGTGGCTTCGCCGGCATCGAGGCGCTCGCCGAGATGCAGGACGTCGTCGCCGACGCCTTGAAGTACTACCCGGAGCTGGACCCGAAGGAGGTCCACTTCATCCTGGTCGAGGCGACCAACCGGATCCTCCCCGAGGTCGGGCCGGAGATGGGCGCCTACGCCGCCCGGCAGCTCGCCGCCCGTGGCGTCGACATGCGGCTCGACACGTTCCTGAACTCGTGCGTCGACGGCCAGATCGAGCTTTCCGACGGTGGCTCGTTCCGCGCCGAGACCCTGGTCTGGACGGCCGGCGTCAAGCCGTCGCCGATGCTGCAGCACACCGACCTGCCGCTCGGCCCGCGCGGTCACGTCAACTGCCTGCCCACGCTCCAGGTCGCCACGCTCGAGGGCGAGGTGCTCGAGGGCGCCTGGGCGGCCGGCGACTGCGCGCAGGTCCCCGACCTGACCAACCCCGGCGGCTGGTGCTCGCCGAGCGCTCAGCACGCGGTCCGCCAGGCCAAGGTGCTCGCCGACAACATCCGTCAGGTCGTCCTCGGCGGCGCCCCCAAGGAGTACCGGCACAAGCACGTCGGCGGTGTCGCCGGCCTGGGCATCAACAAGGGTGTCGCGCACGTCTACGGCATCAAGGTCAAGGGCTACCCCGCGTGGCTGATGCACCGCTTCTACCACGTGAGCCGGATCCCGTCGTTCAACCGCAAGGTCCGCGTGCTCGCCGACTGGGTGCTGGCCTTCGTGCTCAAGCGCGAGACCGTCGCCCTCGGCCAGCTGCACCACCCGCGCGAGGAGTTCCTCGAGGTGACCCCGCCGGTCGCCCCGAAGCCGAAGGCCGAGGAGAAGACGGGCGACAAGGTCGCCTCCGGCTCCCGCTGACCCAGGCCTGCCCAGAGTCAGCAGACAGGCCGTTCCCCACAACCCGGGCGGCACCAGCTACGGTGTTGGCAGGCCCGCCCGGGTGGTGGAATGGCAGACACGACCGCCTTAAAAGCGGTTGCCCTAACAGGCGTGCGGGTTCGAGACCCGCCCCGGGCACAGATAACGAAGCGGTCGCGACTCTCCGTCGCGACCGTTTCGTTTTTTGGGCGTTTTGTCGTGCGCGGTTAACACTCGCCCTTGCCGGGCACCCATGACACATGTCATTTTCAGCCTGCTCACAGGTTCGGGGAGCGGCACTTCGGGCGCGAAGCGCTTACCCTGGAGCGACAGGCATTGTTGTGCCGATCCTCAAGGGAGGCTGGACACAGTGAAGACTTCTAACCCGGTGCTCTCGCGCCTCGGCCAGGCGGCCGAGCGGGAGCGGACGGCCGGGTACGGGCCATACGGGCCGGCCGGCGCGGGTTACGGTCAGCCGGGCTACGGTCAGCCGTACCCGACCGCTGAGGGTTACCCCGCCGCCCCGCCCGCTGTGCAGCCGATGACCGTGGACGACGTTGTCGTCAAGACCGTCACCCTGCTCGGCATCACGGGCATCTCGGCGGTCGCCGCGTGGAACCTCGTTCCGTTCGACCTGACCCTCGCCGCCTGGATCGGTGCCGCTGTCGTCGGCCTGGTGCTCGGCATGGTCATCTCGTTCATGCGGATCGCCAGCCCGCCGCTCGTCATCGCCTACGCGGTGGTCGAGGGCGTGTTCGTCGGCATGGTCAGCAAGGCGTATCAGGACATTCTGGGATACGACGGCATCGTCCTCCAGGCGGTGGTCGCCACCTTCGGCGTCTTCTTCCTGATGGCCGCGCTCTACCGTGCCCGGGTGATCCGGGCCACCCCGAAGTTCACGCGCATCATGATCGGCGCGATCAGCGGCCTCTTCATGGTCATGCTGATCAACTTCGTGCTGGCGCTGTTCGACGTCAACACCGGCCTGCGCGACAACGGCCCGCTCGGCTACATCTTCAGCCTGGTCTGCATCGTGGTCGCGTCGCTCAGCTTCATCCTGAACTTCAACGAGATCGAGGAAGGCGTCCGCGCCGGCCTCCCGCGGAAGTATTCGTGGACCGCCGCGTTCGGCATCCTGGTCGGCCTGGTCTGGCTCTACATCGAGATCCTGCGCCTGCTCAGCTATCTCCAGGGCGACGACTGACGGTTCGTCAGGCGTCGGCACCGCAACGTCCGGCCCGCCTCCCCGCGGTCCGGGCGTTGCCCCCCGCTCACCAGCAACGCCCGGTCTGCCCCGCAGGCCGGGCGTTGCTCTTTTCCGGTAACCCTTTTCCGCCAGGTCAAGCGTTAAAGACCGAATGATCCATATTGCGCGACTCGCGGCCTCACTTGATCTTCCTAGCGCGACAAAACCCGAAATAACCCCTGTGTAATGACTCGGTGTTTTTTTTAGCCAAGATCTTTTGGTGCCGGATGTCGCCTCAAATTCAAGATCAAATTCTTCATGTCCTACGTCCGCTGTGGTCAAGGTCCGCCGCTCC
>KL571533.1:1039-4378 GCA_000715855.1 Actinoplanes liguriensis | reverse complement strand
GCTCACCCCAACCCCGTGCGGTTCCACCCTCCAACCCAGCTGGTCCCCACCGTCGCCATGACGCACGAATAACCACCGTCAGAGCCAGCCAAAACCGCAAGCCCCACCGCGGCCAGCCGAGTCCGTAAGGTGCGGCGTGGCCCGAGTCCGAGCGCGGCTCGCCGTCTCCGGCTGGTTCCTGCTGTGGTTATTCGTGTCTCATAACCACGGTCGCGGCCAGCCGAGTCCGCAAGGTGCGGCGTGGTCCGAGTCCGAGCGCGGCTCGCTGTCTCCGGCTGGTTCCCGCTGTGGTTATTTGTGTCTCATAACCACGGTCGTGGCCAGCCGAGTCCGCGAGGTGCGGCGTGGTCCCGAGTCCGAGCGCGGCTCGCTGTCTCCGGCTGGTTCCCGCTGTGGTTATTCGTGCCTCATAACCACGGTCGCGGCCAGCTGGAGCCGCGAGGTGCGGCGTGGTCCGAGTCGCGACCCGGCTGGCGCTCACGGTTGTTGGGAGGTCGAATTACGACCGTGAGTGCCAGCTGACGGCTGGGCTGTTGCTGGGGATGGGGTGGCGGGTGGGGTTGGTGATTTTGCGGGTGCGGGCGGACGGGCCGGGTCTTGACCTGCTGGTGGAGTTCTTTGATCAGTACCGGGTGCACTACGGGGAAGCGGCCGATCCGAAACGGACAGCGGCCTGGTTGGCGGGGCAACTGCGGGCTGGGCGGCTCCGGGCGTTGGTGGCCGAGTTGGATGGGGGAGGGGCCGGTTTCCTCACCAGCGCGGTGATACCGGCGTCGTTGAGGTTGGGTGAGTTCTGGGTCGTACGCGATCTGTTCGTGAAGCCTGAGGCCCGCCGCGCCGGCGCCGCCAGGGCACTCCTGGACCAGATCATCGAGGAGGCGCGCGCCGCGGGCGCGTTGCGGGTCTCGCTGCAGACCGAGCCGGAGAACGCCCCCGCGCTCGCCCTCTACACCGCGGCCGGCTTCCGCCCGGTCGAGGGGCTGACCACTCTCGCCGTCTCCGTGGACTAGACGGCGAAACGAGGGTCGGGCGGTGAAGTGAGGCCTGGTCCCGGGGCGGCGCGGGCTGATCCTGAGGGCTGGGTGGTGGAGCAGGGGCCGGCCGGGGCTAGACGGCGGAGCGGACTTCGTTGACGGCTTCGGTGGCGTGGGCGAGCACGTCCTCGGTCGGGGCGGCGGCCAGAAGGTCGTCGGCGACCACTCGCAGCTGGTCGGGCAGGACCAGATCGTGCATCCGGGGGACCGCCCGCGCTGCCCGGCCCTCAGCCTCGGCGCTCAGGTCGGCCAGGCGCTGGACCAGCCCGTACGCAAGATCGGCTTTTGTCCCGGAGCCGGCCGGCGCGGCCCAGCGGACCTCTTCCCAGTGCCGGACCTGAGTGAGCAGCCGGTCGAGCGACGCCGCGAAGTCGGACATCCGGCGAGCCTACCCGGCGCCCACCAGGGACGAGACGGGCCCGGCGGCTGCCGGGGACGAGACGGGCCCGGCGCTGAGGAAGCGCCGGGCCCGGGTGACCGAGGAGATCAGCTGAGGCGCTCGATGATCAGGGCCATGCCCTGGCCGCCGCCGACGCACATGGTTTCCAGGCCGATCGACTTGTCGTGCCAGTTCAGCGAGTTGATCAGGGTGCCGGTGATCCGGGCGCCGGTCATGCCGAACGGGTGGCCGACCGCGATCGCGCCGCCGTTGACGTTCAGCTTGTCCAGCGGGATGCCGAGGTCCTGGTACGACGGGATGACCTGCGCCGCGAACGCCTCGTTGATCTCGACCAGGTCGACGTCGTCGATGGTCATGCCGGCGCGCTTGAGGGCCTGCTTGGACGCCTCGACCGGGCCGAGCCCCATGATCTCCGGGGAGAGGGCGGTGACACCGGTGGAGATGATCCGGGCGAGCGGGGTGACGCCCAGCTCCCGGGCCTTGGTGTCGCTCATGATGACGACCGCGGCCGCGCCGTCGTTGAGCGGGCAGCAGTTGCCGGCGGTGACCCGGCCGTCGGGGCGGAACACCGGCTTGAGCTGCGACACCGCGTCGAGGCTGACACCCGGGCGGGGGCCGTCGTCCTTGGACACCACGGTGCCGTCGGGCAGCGTGACTGGCGTGATCTCGCGCTCCCAGAACCCGTTGGCGATGGCCTTCTCGGCGAGGTTCTGCGACCGTACGCCGAATTCGTCCATTTCTTCTCGGGTTACGTTTTTGATCTGGGCGAGGTTCTCCGCGGTGTAGCCCATCCCGATGTAGATGTCGGGGAGGAGGCCGTCTTCGCGGGGGTCGTGCCAGACGCCGCCGTTCGCCGCGGCGGACACCGTGCGGGCCTGCGCCTCGTCGAAGACGGGGTTCTGCCAGCCGCCGCCGACGAGTTCCTGCGCGGCCGAGGGCAGGCCGTCGGAGCTGCCCCGGGCGAACCGGGACACCGTCTCCACACCGGCCGAGACGAAGATGTCGCCCTCGCCGGCCTTGATCGCGTGGAATGCCATCCGGGTGGTCTGCAGCGAGGACGAGCAGTATCGCGTGATGGTGGCCCCGGGCAGGCCGTCGAGGCCGAGCTTGGTGGCGACCACGCGGGCCATGTTGAAGCCCTGCTCGCCGCCGGGCAGGCCACATCCGAGGTAGAGGTCCTCGATGAGGGCGCGGTCGAGCTGGGGCACCTTGTTCAGCGCGGCGTCGACGATGGTGGCGGTGAGGTCGTCGGGGCGCAGTTCCTTCAGCGAGCCCTTGTGGGCGCGGCCGATCGGGGAGCGGGCAGTGGCGACGATGACAGCTTCCGGCATCCACCCAGTTTACTCATCGGTAACATGGTCGGAAGTGTTGATTGGTCACACCGGTCAGACTCCGGTCATGGCCGCCTTGGCTACCGCCGGGTAGAGGGCGTGCGCCCAGACACGATTGCCGTCCGCGGACGGGTGGAAGCCGTCGTAGCAGAGCGTCCCCGCGTCGGCCCGGAACACCGCGCCCGTCTCCGCCGCCAGGTCCACCACCACGCCACCGGCCTCGGTCACCGCCCGGGTCTGCGCCCGTGCGATCCGGCGGCCGAGGAGCCCGGCGATCTGCCGCAGCGGCGGAGCCATCGAGCGCATCGCCCCCAGGTCGGGGCAGGTGCCGACGACCACCTGGACACCGGCCGACCGCAGCCGCCGGACGGCCTGGCCGAGATGACCGGCCGCCTCCTCCGGTGCGCGCGCCGTCGTGGCGTCCTGCGAGCCGATCAGCACCACCGCCACATCCGGCTTCGAGCCGAGCAGCGCCCGGGCCACCTGCGTGGACAGGTCGGACGAGCGGGACCCGGCGACACCGACGCTGGAGAGCAGCACGTGCCGCTGGCCGGTCTCCGGGGTGCCGTCCGCG
>KL571533.1:0-696 GCA_000715855.1 Actinoplanes liguriensis | reverse complement strand
GCGGCGGGGCGCTCAGCGGGCCCATCGAGGTGCGCAGGGCCAGGCCCATGGTGGGCTTCGCATAGCGGCGGGCCTTGGCGGCCAGCACCTCGCCGGCGAGCAGGGCGGCACCGCCCAGCGCACCCGCGAGCAGGCTGGTGGCCGCGGCCTTGGTCAGTCGTTCCGGCAGCCCAGCCATGTCTCGCCTCCCTGCGTCCCGCCGACTTCGATGATCCTTCTGTCTTCTACCCTACGGCCCGGAGCGTATGCGGCGCGCTGCCCGGACCCGGCCGACCGGCTCATGATGTGGCCGGGACCGCGTCCGGAGCGCCGGGCTGCGGCCCGTGGTGCCCGTGGTGGCCGAACCAGTGCCGGGACTCCTCGAACCACGGATGCCGGCGTAGCTGCGCCCACCTGCCGCCCGCCTTCACCGGGCTGACCTCCGTCCCGGGTGCGCGAACGGCCTCGTCCGCGGCCTCCGGCAGGGTGCGGACCCCCTCGGCGACCGGCAGGGCGGGACGGTTGTCCTCGCCCAGGGAGGCCATCACGGTCGGCATCATCACGGCCGCGGCCCGTGCATACCCCTCGGCCGACGGGTGGAACCGGTCCGACCCGAACATCCGTGCCGGGTCCGCCTCGAACATCGGCCCGAGCAGGTTGCCGAGCGAGACCGTACGCCCACCGGCGCCGACCACCGCGACTGTCTCTTATACACAT
>KL571532.1:4194-5420 GCA_000715855.1 Actinoplanes liguriensis | reverse complement strand
ATGTGTATAAGAGACAGGGTTGACGCTCTGACGGGAGCCGCCGGCCATCTCGGCGAGCTGGCTCTGGTTCAGCTCGATGGTGATCATCGGCGCTTGGCTCTCCCCCGAGAGCCGGACCAGTGTCTTGGCGACCCGCCCGGGCAGGTCGAGGAAGACGTGGTCGGCGTTCTGCTCGGTGAGGCGTCGGATCAGGCCGCCGACCGAGCGCATCACCGCGTCCAGGATGCGCGGGTTCGAGTGCACCAGGTCCATGAAGGCGGCCCGAGACAGCGAGAGCGCCTGCGAGTCCTCGATCGCCTCGGCGGAGGCGCTGCGGGTGGATGCGTCCAGCAGCGACACCTCGCCCAGGACGTCGGGTGGTCGCACGACGGTGAGCACCGCGCGCTCACCGGTCGGCGCGGTGCGGAAGACCGCGACCGCGCCCCGTTTCATGATGATCAGCGAATCCCCGGGGTCGTGCTCGACGAAGAGGATCTGCCCTTTCCGATAGTGGCGAGGAACCGCCGCGGCGATGACCCGCTGTCGCACATCCGGCTCCAGCCCGGCGAACATTTCCACGCCGGTCAGTGCGTCGCCGGAATCCGGCAGGCGATGGTCCACGACGTTATCCCTCCCCCGATTGGGGACCGCGTCGACCCGGCCGGCGTCGGCCCCACGACGCGAACGATCACTCTTAGCACATGACGTGCTCCGAACGCCATTTCTACTCCGGACATCGAAGGTTGCCACCCACGATCATGTCCCTTCGGTCGCTTTCTGTAAACACCCCATCGCCTTCTGTGATTGTCGCCCTGGCTGTCCGTCGGATTTGAGTGGTGTGCCGCGATAATCCCGCGGTGCCGGAAGATGAGATTGTGCGGACCGTCCTTCGCGACCAGTGGCACCTCGCTCCGTCGGAGATCACCGCGCTGCCGGCGGCGATCATGTCCCGCGGGTGGGAGATCACCGCCGGGAGCGATCGCTACGTGGCCCGGATGGTGGAGAGTGCCGCCCGGATCCCGGTCGAGGCGGGACTGGCCGCCGCGGAACACTTGCGCGGGGCACGGATCGAGGCCGGCGAGCCGGTGCGGACCCTGGCCGGCGCGCTCACCGCGGAGACGCCGCACGGCGCGCTCGCGGTGCTGCGCCGGCCTCCCGGGCGGCACCTGGACGGCGCGGACCCGGTCGACCAGCAGTGGTGGGGCGAGCGCCTCGGGGCCGTTCACCGCGCTCTGGAGAGCTTCCGG
>KL571532.1:577-3960 GCA_000715855.1 Actinoplanes liguriensis | reverse complement strand
ATGTGTATAAGAGACAGGTCTCACGGTCACGGACCGATTGACGTACGGCGTGCTGCACGGCGACCCGGCGCCGGACGCGTTCGTGCTGGACGCGGCGACCGGGCGCTCCGGCCTGATGCACTGCGGCGCCTCGGGGACCGGTCCGCTCGTCTACGACGTGGCGGCGGCGGTGCTCTACGCCGGTGGGCCGGAGCAGGCGGCCGAGTTCCTGGACGGGTACCGCGCGGCCGGCCCGGTCGCGGCCGACGAACTCGAGGTGGCGCTGCCGGTGCTGCTGCGGCTGCGCTGGGCGGTGCTGGCCGACCGATCGGCGCGCTGGGGCTGCCAGACCGGGCTGGACCTGGCGAGGGAGGCCCTGGCGTCCATGCCCGGTTGACGATGGGCAAGGATGTACCCCGATGGCGTATCGGTATTTTTATGACTGCGAGTTCATCGAGGACGGCCGGTTGGTCGACCTCGTCTCGATCGGTGTCGTCGACGAGTTCGGCCGTGAGTTCTACGCGGTCAGTACGGAGTTCGACGACAGCCGCGCCGTGCCCTGGGTGCGCCGCAACGTCCTGGACAAGCTTCCGTCCCCGGCCGACAAGGCCTGGCGCAGCCGGGAGCGGATCCGGGACGACCTCTACGAATTCTTAATGGAGCCGCTGCGCGGGGGATCCCTGACGGAGCCGCTGCGCGGGCGTGGCGAGCAGATGGAGCTCTGGGCGTGGTACGCGGCGTACGACCACGTCGCGCTCGCCCAGCTCTGGGGGGCGATGCCGGCGCTGCCACGGGAGATCCCGCGGTTCACCAAGGACCTGCGTCAGCGGTGGGACGATCTGGGGCGTCCGGTGCTGCCCGAGATGTCCGGCCGGCACGACGCGCTGGTGGATGCCCGGCACAACCTGGCGCGCTGGCAGACGATGGTGAGCCTGTCCGAAAAGGCCCAGCCTTAGGGGCGGGCCCGGTTCCGGAGTCGGCTCTTCACGACGTACCGAATAAGCGTTTTTTGGGGTTTTGGTGGTCAGCCTCGGCGGCGAGCCTCGATCGGGGGCACGCAGTCGTGGACGATCGCCTCGACGTCCTCCTGGGTGATCGCCGGGCCGAGGTCCCCGTTCTCCGGGCCGGCCCGGAGCCCGTCGATGATCAGCTCGAGGAACCGGCGGAAGATCTCCGGCCGCCCGGGCGGGGTGTGCCGGGCCAGGTCGGTGACGGTCGCCATGATGATCGGCAGATCGTGGATCCCGACGTCGGCCCGTAGCGAGCCCTCCGCGTGGGCGCGGTCGAACAGCTCCTGGATCAGCGGCAACAGGTGCTCGCCGACCTTGGCGAAGTGGTTCTTGTCGATGCCGATGCAGAGCGCCGCGTCGCGCAGGCCGCGGTCGACCGCGTGCATCCCGATCGAGCGCCGCAGCATCATGGTCAGCCCGTCCCAGCCGGAGGGCAGCGCCAGCGCGTCCTCCGCGAGGGAGACCAGATCCTCCAGCCGGTCCACGAAGAGCGCCTCGATCAGCGCCTCCTTGGTGGGAAAGCGCCGGTAGACGGTGCCGACGCCGACACCGGCGTGATGCGCGACATCATCCAGCGTCGCGGCGAACCCTCGCGAGGCGAACACGTCGTGCGCAGCGAGGAGGATCCGCTCCCGGTTGCGCTGGGCGTCGCGTCGCAGCGGGCGGGCCGTCTCGGTCATGTGTCGAAGCCTACAACTAAGCGGAGGTTATTCCTCAACTTCGGCTGCTAGCCTGCCGAAGTGGAGGGCGTACCTCAACTTCTGGAAAGGCAATGATGAGCACCCTTACTGATCGACCCCAAGGAGCCGGACGTGAGGCGCCGGTCGGCGCGGCGTCCGATAGTGGGCGCTGGTGGGCGCTCGTCGTTCTGGCTCTCGCCCAGCTGATGGTGGTGCTCGACGCCACCATCGTGAACATCGCGCTGCCCACCGCCCAGGCCGACCTCTGTCTCTTATACACAGAGACAGTCATCGGCCTGGTCGGCTTCGCCCTCGCCTCGGCGCTCGGCGGCGCGGCCAACGGCCTCGAGATGCTCATCATCGCCCGCGCGCTGCAGGGCGCGTTCGGCGCGGCGCTGGCCCCGGCCGCGCTCTCCCTGCTCTCCACCACGTTCACCGAGCCCGCCGAGCGCGGCAAGGCGTTCGGCATCTTCGGCGCCATCTCCGGCGCCGGCGGCGGCATCGGCCTGCTGCTCGGCGGCGTGCTCACCGAGTACGTGTCCTGGCGCTGGTGCCTCTACGTCAACCTGGTGATCGCCGCGCTCGCCGTGGCCGGTGCGCTGATCAAGCTGAAGGACGAGAAGGTCGAGGCGCACGGCAAGATCGACATCCCGGGCACCGTCGCCGCCGTGATCGGCCTCGTCGGCCTGGTCTACGGCCTCGGCAAGGCGGAGACCGACGGCTGGACCGCCGGCTGGACGCTCGGCCCGATCGGGGTCGGCGTCGTCGCCCTGATCGTCTTCGTGCTGATCGAGCTCCGGGTCCAGCACCCGCTGCTGCCGCTGCGCGTCGTCCTCGACCGCAACCGCGGCGGGTCGTACGCGTCGATCGCCATCGCCGGCGCCGGCATGTTCGGCATCTTCCTGTTCCTCACCTACTTCCTGACCGCGATCCTCGGCTTCACGCCCGTCAAGACCGGTCTCGCGTTCCTGCCGATGCTCGGCTCGGTCATGCTGACCGCCACCACGGCCGGCTCGATCCTGACCCCCCGCGTCGGGCCGCGCCCGCTGGTTCCCCTGGGCGCGCTGGTCGCCGCCGGCGGCATGCTCTTCCTGACCCGGCTCCAGCTCGACTCGACGTACGCGAGTGGGGTTCTCCCCGGTCTGATCATCATCGGTCTGGGCCTCGGCCTGGTCTTCGCGCCCACGCAGAACGCCGCCACCTCGGGCGTCGAGCACCGGGACGCGGGCGTCGCCTCCGCGATGATCAACACGGTGCAGCAGATCGGTGGCTCCATCGGCACCGCGCTGCTCAGCTCGTTCGCGGCCAGCGCGGCGACCGACTACCTCAAGGGCAAGCAGGTGACTCCGCTGGTGCAGGCCCAGGCGGCGCTGGAGAGTTACCACACGGTGTTCTGGTGGTCGACCGGCTTCTTCGTCCTGGCGGCTGTCGTGGCGGCGGTTCTGTTCCGGACCGGGCCGCTGGACAGTGACCCGGATGCGCCGCCGGCCATGGCGCACTGATTCTGGATGGTTGTCGGGGGGCTCGTCCATAGGACGGGTCCCCCGATGGTTTTGTCGACCGGCGGTGTGTTTCGGGGCCTGCGGCCGGGATGGTGGCTTGTTTGCCGGAGCCCGCGGTTGAGGGTTTGTTTGCCTGCGCGTGCGGTTGAGGGCTTGTTTGCCCGCGCTCGCGGTCGAGGGCTTGTTTGCCTGCGCGTGCGGTTGAGGGCTTG
>KL571532.1:0-437 GCA_000715855.1 Actinoplanes liguriensis | reverse complement strand
TTTGCCCGCGCTCGCGGTCGAGGGCTTGTTTGCCTGCGCGTGCGGTTGAGGGCTTGTTTGCCCGCGCTCGCGGTCGAGGGCTTGTTTGCCTGCGCGTGCGGTTGAGGGCTTGGCCACTGAGAACCCGCGGTCAAGTAGGCCGCGGGTTTTCCACAATGTTCGGTCGTCCACAGGCCGCCCGCGTGATCTTGTGGATTCTCGGGAGAATGGGTCTCGAGGCGGTCAGCCCCTGGAGGGTGGGCAAGGTGTGCGGGCCGTGTCTGGCGGGGCCGGCGCAGAAACAGTGCGAGCCGACCATGGGGCCGGCTCGCACTTTCGTTTGGACGGGCGGGGCTTCTCGTTGCGCAGTTGCGGACCGCTGGGTTGGGCGGGCCTGATCAGAGGCCGCGGTGTTGTCGGCTTCGGCCTGATCAGGGGCGCGGTGTTGTCGGGTTCGG
>KL571531.1:5444-5919 GCA_000715855.1 Actinoplanes liguriensis | reverse complement strand
GGCCAGGCGGCGCTCCCCGCCGGCACCCGGGGTGTACGGGACGCCGTAGTGGGCGAAGACCAAGGGTTCCTCGGTCGCCGCCAGCTCGCCGTCCATGTCGATCGAGGGGGCGTCGCCGGCGAGCTTCTTGCTGTGCCGCACCCGTACCGCGTCGGGTTTGACGGTTGCGCCGTCGAGGGGGACGAAAACCAGCCGGTGGCGGCCGATGAACCCGACACGCACGGTGGCGAAAGCCGGTTCGTCGGTGGCCGTGTCGACATAGACCGCCTCCAGCTCGCCGATCTTGTCGCTCTCCGGGTCGATGACCTTCAGCCCACGCCAGTCACGCAAGTTCTCCGCCGGAAACATGGTCCCTACGGTTCCCACCTGGGCAAACCCGAAACCTGGACCAGCTCAGCCGGTACGGCGGATGCGGCGCGCCAGCATCGCCCAGGCACCGTAGCCGGAGCCCACGTCGCCGGTGATCGCGCCGGCC
>KL571531.1:1825-5234 GCA_000715855.1 Actinoplanes liguriensis | reverse complement strand
AGACGGGCCGCGCCGGGGTCGGCGCGGCCCGTCGGGGTGGGGCGGGTCAGCCGCGGCCGGTGGCGGCGCGGATGACGTCACGGCCGCTGTCGCCGGCCGCCGCCTTCTTGCTGAGTGCGCTGATCGCGGTCGGGTCCGGCTGCGGGACGGGGGCGCACTTCTTGTCGGAGCGGTTGCCGTTGACCCGCTTGGGGAGGGCTCCCGTCGTCAAGTAGTTCGCGATCGTGTCGTCCGTGCAGGCGACGCCGCTGAGCGAGCCGGCGTGCGTGGTGCCGCCGACGCCCTCGATCAGGACCGACTTCGGGAAGAGCTTCCGGACCTGCAGTGCACCGGTGTAGGGCGTGGCCGCGTCGTTCGTCTCGCTGATCAGCAGGATCGACGGCGCCTTCTTGCCGCTGATCGTGACCGGCTTGCCCGGCTTGGCGCCCCAGTTGAGGCAGGGCGCGTTGTACCAGGCGTTGTTCCACGTGATGAACGGGTACTTGGAGTAGATCTTCCAGTTGTCCCGCTGCCACTTGGACCAGTTGGTCGGCCACTGCACGTCGCTGCACTGGGTGGCCAGGTACATCGCGTAGTTGTTGTCGGCGCCGACCGCACCCGGCTCGGCGTAGTTGGCGAGCAGCAGCGTCGCGTCCTTCTCGTTCACCCAGGCGGCGAACGCGTCGGCGACGTCCTGCCAGCCGTACACGTAGTAGCCGGCCGAGACGAAGATGTCGTTCCACTCGTCCGGGCCGATCTTGCCGGCGGCCGGGGACTTGCGCAGCTGGTTCAGGACCGAGTAGTACTTCGCCTTCACCGACTTGCCGGTCTTGCCGAGGTGGTAGACCGCGTCGTACTTGGCGATCCAGGCGAAGTAGACGTCCATGTTCTTGTCGAACTGGATGTCCTGGTCGAGGTTCGCGTCGTACCAGACGCGACGCGGGTCGACCACGCCGTCGAAGATCGCGCGACGAACCTTGTCCGGGTGCAACGTGGCGTAGACCTGGCCCAGGTACGTCCCGTACGAGAATCCGTAGTAGTTGATCTGCTTGGCGCCCAGCGCCTTGCGCAGGCTCTCCATGTCGGCGACCGAGTCGGTGGTCTTGACGTGGTCGAGGAGCGCGCCGCCGGCCTCGTCACACGCCTTGGAGTAGTCGGTGGCCTTCTTCAGCCACGTCTTCTCCAGGGATTTGGTGACGGGCACGTAGTACGGCCGGTTGTAGCCGGCGTAGTTCACGTCGCACGACAGGGCCGGCACGCTGGAGCCGACGCCGCGCGGGTCGAAGCCGATCCAGTCGTAGTAGTCGCCGGCGCCGTTCGGCACGGTCTCGCCGATGACCGGCAGGCCGAGGCCGGAGCCGCCGGGGCCGCCCGGGTTGGTGAGCATGACGCCCTGGTACTTGTCGGCGGTGCTCTTGTGGTTGATCCGGGACACCGCGACCTTGATCTTGGTGCCGTTCGGCTTCGCGTAGTCCAGCGGGACGACCAGGAAACCGCACTGGGCGTTACGGGCTTTGAGGCTCGCCCGGGTGCAGGTGCCCCAGTCGATGGCTGGTGGGGTGTAGCCACCACCGTCGTGTGTGGTGTGGGCCGCCGCCGCGACCGGGATCGTGCCGGCGCCGAGAAGGAGGCCGACCGAGGCGGCGAAGGTGGCCGCCAGGATTTTGCGCATCCCTTGCCTTCCGTTGACGAAACGCCCCGTCAGCCAGGGTGGGCCGGGGCGATCTTCGCAGACTAGTCATCAAGACATGCAGATGTGGCACATCCGTTACGGCTGATTTTCCGGGCGGATCAATCGATGGCTTCCCGAAAGCATCGTGGGGTCTTTCGCTTCGTTGCTCGGATGCGTAATACTCGGCTACGAGCATTCGGGAGCGAGGACGGGAGCGAGATGGCGAAGCGGCGGAAGGTGGGCAACCTGCTCGGGCTGCACATCCTGGCGCAGCTGAGCATCCGTCCCCTGCATCCGTATGAGATCGCCGCCCAGCTCAAGGCGTTCGGCAAGGATGCCGACATCAAGATCCAGTGGGGTTCGCTCTACACGGTCGTGCAGAACCTGGAGAAGCACGGTTTCATCGAGGCGGCGGAGACGGTCCGGGAAGGCCGTCGACCCGAGCGCACGGTGTACAGGATGACCGACGCCGGCCGCAACGAGCTGACCGACTGGATGCGCGAGCTGGTCGGCGTCCCCGCGGCGGAGTTCCCGAAACTCCAGGCGGCCCTCTCGGTCGTCGGCGTGCTCCCGCCCGACGAGGTGATCGAGTTGTTCGAGCAGCGGCTCGGCATCCTCGCCGTGGAGAACGACAAGATGCGGCAGGAGCTGCGCACCCTGGTCCACGAGGTGCCCCGGCTCTTCCTGGTCGAGGCGGAATATCGCCTGGCCATGCGGGAGGCCGAGGTCGCCTGGATCAACGGGCTGCTCAGCGACCTGCGCGCCGGCAGGATGCCGGGGATGGCCGCCTGGCGGCGCATCCACGAGACCGGGCAGATCCCGGACGACCTCTCCGATTTCATGACGGAGACGTGATGACGGAGACGTGATGGCGGAGAGGTGAGCAAGAAAAACAGCCCCGGCCGGTGCGGGAACACCGGCCGAGGCCAGACCCCGACAACCGGCCGCGGGAACGGCCCGGTCATCCGAGGCGTGTAGCAGCATCAAGGATAACCGGGACACGGCCCGTGGCGATCTGGAGAAGGATCACCATGAGTGATGCCGTAACGGCAGAAGACCTGCGAAAGACCTATCCCGGCGGGGTGCGGGCCCTCGACGGGCTCACCCTCACCGTCCGCGCCGGCGAGGTGTTCGGCCTGCTCGGGCCGAACGGCGCCGGCAAGTCCAGCACCGTCAAGATCCTGACCACGCTCGCGCGTCCGGATTCCGGCCGGGCGACCGTCGCCGGCCACGACGTGCTGCGCCATCCGGAGCGGGTGCGCCGCGAGATCGGCGTCGTCCCCCAGCGGTCGGCGCTGGACCCGATGGCCAGCGGCCGCGACAACCTGAGACTGCAGGCGCGGATCTTCGGCATCCGCGGAAGCCGGCGGGTGGACGAGCTGCTGGAGCGCTTCGACCTGGCCGAGGCCGCGAACCGCACGGTCCGTGGCTGGTCGGGCGGCATGCAGCGGCGCCTCGACGTGGCGCTGGCCCTGGTTCACAAGCCGGGCGTGCTCTTCCTCGACGAGCCGACGACCGGCCTCGACCCGGAGGGGCGCGCACAGATGTGGACCGAGATCGGCCGGCTCGCCGCGGACGAGTCGATCGCCATCCTGTTGACCACCCACTACCTCGACGAGGCCGACAAGCTCGCCGCCCGGCTGGCCATCGTGGACGGCGGGCGGATCGTCGCCGAGGGCACGCCCGCGCAGCTCAAAGGGGAGTTGCGGGGTGACGCCGTACACCTCGAGCTGCATCAGCCCTGTCTCTTATACACAT
>KL571531.1:678-1599 GCA_000715855.1 Actinoplanes liguriensis | reverse complement strand
GGCACTCGCGGCGCTGGAGTCGGCCGGCATCGGCGTGGCGACGGTGACTGTCGCCCGCCCGTCGCTCGACGACGTTTATCTCCGCCACGCGGGACGGAGGTTCGCGGCATGACGACACTGGTGACGCACACCTGGTGGATGACGAACCGGCGACTGAAAGTGCTCATCAAACAGCCCGCGTTCGTCGTCATCCTGCTGATCCAGCCGGCGATCTGGCTGTTCCTGTTCGGCAACCTGTTCCGCCGGATCGTGGAGCTGCCCGGCTTCGGCGGCGGCTCGTACCTCGACTACATCATCCCCGGCGTCGTCGCGATGACCGCGGTCTCGTCGAACATGTGGTCCGGCATGGGCGTTCTCGAAGAAATCGAGCGCGGCACGATGAATCGCCTGCTCACCACCCCGGTGGCGCGCGGCGCGATCATGAACTCGCTGGTCCTGGAGCAGGCGCTGTCCACGGCCGTCCAGGTCGCGGCGATCATCCTGCTCGGCCTGGTCGCCGGCGCGTCGTACCCGGGCGGCGCGATCGGCCTGATCGTCATGCTCCTCACCGCTCTCCTGCTCGGGACGATCTTCAGCGCATTATCGAATACGGTCGGCATGCTGGCCCGCCAGCGCGAGACGATCATCGGGATCAACACGTTGCTGCTGCTTCCGCTGACGTTCCTGTCGTCCGCGTTCATGGCGTCGACGCTGATGCCGTCGTGGATGCGCCGGATCGCCGACTTCAACCCGGTCAACTGGTCCCTCGACGCCGCCCGCGCCGCAATGCGATCAGAACCGGACTGGGGCGTCGTCGCGAGCCGCAGCGGATGGCTGCTGATCCTGGCGGTGGTGATGCTGGTGCTCTCGACGCGCACGTTCCGCGCGTACCAGAAATCGGTTTAAAAGCCTTAGATCAAGAGCTTCATTGCCTATCTCCGC
>KL571531.1:0-467 GCA_000715855.1 Actinoplanes liguriensis | reverse complement strand
CCCGCAAGGGCGATCTCCGTGGGTGGGCACGGTCAAACCGACGATCAACCCCGTCACCCGCAGAAGCGGCGCTGATCACTGCGCAGTTGGCTAAAGGCGGGCGACGGGAGCCCGATGGTGCGGCAGTCCTGGACCGCAACGGGAAACGGAGACCCGCACCGATGACGATCCCCGCGCAACCTGCCGGCTGGTACGCAGACCCGAGCGGCCTTCCCGCGACCCGCTGGTGGGACGGGCAGCAGTGGACCGACCACCTCCAGCCCGGAGCGGCCGTGCTCCCGCCGACCGCCGGGCTGGGCGGCTACTACCCGCAGACCGCGCCCTCCGGCCCGCTCGTCCCCGGCGCGCACACCGTGGTCCCCTCCGACCCGGAGTCCGCCGAGATCTTCGCCGCCCACTCCACCGGCGCCGCCGGCGGTCTCGCCGTCGGCGGACTCCCCAGCACCCGATCCTCCGGCGGCGGGCTG
>KL571530.1:13406-15564 GCA_000715855.1 Actinoplanes liguriensis | reverse complement strand
TGCCCTCGATCATCGTGCTGATCGTTTCGGACATCGCGTTCGTGTCCCTGCGCAGGTCGTCGATGGTCCGCAGGATCTGGTCGGTCGACTCGGCGGTGTGCATGGCGAGCTGCTTCACCTCGTCGGCGACCACGGTGAAGCCGTAGCCCAGCTCACCGGCCCGGGCCGCCTCGATGGTCGCGTTCAGCGCCAGCAGCCGGGTCTGCCGGGCGATGCCGGTGACCAGCTCGGCGGTCGAGGCCACCCGGCGCAGGCTGTGCTCGAGCGACGCGATCACCTGCTCGGCGTCGTGCGCCTGGCCGACGATCGCGTTGGTCGCGGCGTCCGCCACGGTGATCCGTTCGTCGATCACGTCGGCCGCGCTGCGCACCTCGCCGACCTTGTCGGTGACCTGGCGCAGCTCGGCGGCGATCACCGAGGTGGACTCGTCGATGATGTCCTGGGTGCGCCGCCGGAACTGGGTCTCGGCCTGCCGCTGGTGCAGGAACCCGGCCCGGAGCTGCTGTTCCCGGGCCACCTCGGCCTGGACCAGCGCCTCGTCCTGATCGGCCAGTCGCGTCCGGGCCACGATCAGCGCCCGGCCGATGTCGCCCATCTCGTCCCGGCCCTCGGGCAGCGGCCGGGGCGTCAGGTCCGAACCGGCGATCGCGGTCACCGCCTCCACCGTCTGGCGCACGTCGTGGCTGGTTCGCCAGACCACACCGGCCGCGCACCACAGGGCGAGCAGGAACCCGCCGAGCGAGATGCCGACGACCAGACCGCGCTCCACCGAGTTCTCGTCGATCCGCCCGGTGAGCAGATCGGTGAGCGTGCTGGTCAGCGGCCGCACGGTGGCCGTCGCCGCGTCCGCCACCTCGACCGGCTCGGCGGCCGCGGCCGGCGAGCTGAGCGTCTCGGTGATCTGCTTGTCCAGCGTGGTGATCGCGTCGGCCAGGGTCTGCACCGGGGTGAGCCGGTTGGCCAGCCCGGAGTTGTCGGTGTTCTTGGCCGCGGTGGTGACGTCGCGCCGCAGCGCGTCCGCGGCCGCCTCCAGCCGCCCGGCCAGCACCGCCTTGGCCGCGATCGCCTGCCGGGTGGTCAGCCTGGTGTCCGGGTGGGCCGCCTGCAGGGCCGCGAGCAGCGCCTGCGGCACCTGGACGACCTGCGCGTCCATCACGTAGAAGGAGTCCAGATCCGGGTCGAGGATCAGGTTCGAGCTGTCTCCGACCGTGGTGATCAGCGTGACCAGCGCGCTCGCGGTGGCGATCCGGGCCCCGCCGGACCCGTCGCCGACCTCCGGCACCGCGGCCGCCGCGTCGCCCAGTCCGAGACCCGGGTTCGAGGCGGCGGACCGGACCGCATCCAGGTCGGGTTTCCGCCCGGCGGCGGTGTCGGCGAGCGCGGTCAGCATCGGGCCCAGCGCCGCGACGCCCTCCCGCTCCAGGGAGCTGAAGCTGAGGTCCTTGGCCTTCTCCGTCGCGTACATGCCGGTGGCCAGCGCGCCCGGCACCAGCAGCGCGAGAACGACCAGGCCCAGCCGCATGCCGGTACGCAGCCGGTCGGTGATCGACAGAACCGGGCGCAACAGGACGGGAGGCAGTTTCGGGCTCAGGTCGGCCTCCCTCGTCGCGTACCCACCATCTGTCGGTATTCTCCCGTTTTCTGTCGTCGGTACGGCAGAAAGTGCGAAACCGGGGGTGGCCACCCCACCGTTGCCTTTCCTGACCGGACCGCAGTAGCGTGATCACCGTCACTATCCGAGGGGGCGTGGCATGCGGGTTGCGGGCAAAACCCTGGTGGTGACCGGAGCGGGCAGTGAGCTCGGTCGTGCGGTGACTCTGGAGGCGATCCGGCGCGGCGCCCGCGTCGCGGCCGTCGACGCCGATCCGGACGCCCTCACCGAGACCGCCCGCCAGGTCGTCGCGCCGCTGCTGCTCTCCACCCACGTGGCCGACGTGACCGATCCGGCCGCGGTCGAGGCGCTGCCACCCGCGGTGATCGAGCGCTGGAGCGCCGTCGACGGGGTGATCCAGTGCGCCGGGGCGAGCGAGCCGGTGGTGCGGACGTTCCTGCCGCTGCTGCGCGCCCGGCAGGAGGCGCACCTGGTCAGCGTCGGCGACGCGACGGTCGCGCCCGGCGACGCGAGAGCCGCCGCGAAGCGGTTCGCCGAGCGGGGGCG
>KL571530.1:12987-13250 GCA_000715855.1 Actinoplanes liguriensis | reverse complement strand
AGAGATGTGTATAAGAGACAGGTTCGCCGAGCGGGTGCGGGGCGGCGGGAACGTGCACGTGGCGATGGTCTTCCCGGCCGGCGAGGCGGCCACGACGCCGTATCAGGCGGCCCGGGACCTGCTGGACGGGATGGCCCGCGACTCGTACCGGGTGCTGGTCGGCTCGGACGTCGGCCTGATGGACCGGATCTTCGGACGGGCGCGCTGAGCAAGGACGGGCGCGCTAGAAGCAAGGACGGGCGCGCTGGGAGTAAGAAGGGCGC
>KL571530.1:11359-12735 GCA_000715855.1 Actinoplanes liguriensis | reverse complement strand
AAGGGCGCGCCGGCAGCGAGAACGGGCGCGCTGGGAGTAAGAAGGGCGCGCCGGCAGCGAGAACGGGCGCGCTAGAAGTAGTAGAAGCCGCCGTGGATGAACATCAGTGCCATGGACGTGGCCATCCCGAGAATGCTCAGCGTTCCGAGGATCACCCCGCCGATCGCCATCGCCCGGCCGTGGCGCACCTCGCGCGCCGGACCCCGGAGCGCCTTGACGCCGAGCACGATGGCGGCGATCCCGCTGATCGGAGCCAGCAGCCCGGGGCCGCACATCACCAGCGGCAGGGGCAGGAAACCGGCCATCAACGAGAGCATCGGCAGTTTGCTCTCCGACGCGGGACGCGGTGGCGCCACGAACACGGCCGGCCCGGGCGCCGGGACCGGGAGGTCGTGCAGCACGGTGGACAGCTCACCCCAGGTGCGCGACGCATAGGCGTACCGCGAGCGATCGCTGAACTCCTCGATCGTCAACCGGCCCTCGGCGGTCGCCGTGCTCAGCCGCGCGACGATCGCCTCGCGGTCGGCATCCGAGACGCGGACGTGCGGCGAGGGATACATGTCCGGAAGGCTACCGGGGCCCGACGCCCGGCGCGTCCTCCGGCCGGGCGTATCCGCGCCGCCGTCACAGGTCCATGGCGTAGATCCGGAGCGGCCGGCCGGTGTCCGGCTGAACGGTTTCCCGCTCCAGCCGCATGCCCAGTTTCACCATCACCCGGGCGGACGCCTCGTTGCCCACGATGTGGATGCTGACCAGCCGTTTCAGCCCGAAATCGGTGCGCGCGCGGTCGACCACGGCCCGGGCCGCCTCGGTGGCCAGACCCTTTCCCCAGTACGGGCGTCCCAGCCGCCATCCGATCTCCACCGCGGGCAGGATCTCGGGCAGGAACAGCGGCACCGCAAGCCCGGTGAAGCCGATCAGCTCACCGGTCTCCCGGAGCTCCACCGCGTACAGCCCGAAGCCGTGCTCCTCCCAGTGCCGCTGCCACAGCGCGATCCGCGCGCCGGTCGCCGCCCGGTCCAGCGTGCTGCCGTCGTGGATGTAGCGCATCACCTCGGGGTCGGCGGTGAACGCGGCGAACGCGTCCGCGTCGTCGTCCCGCCACTGGCGGAGCAGCAGGCGCGGGGTGGTGAGGGACGTGGCATCAAGTGATCTCGGTGACTCAGGCACGTCCACTTCGTACCAGCCCAGGGCATATGTAGCCACCCGTTAACCCCTCGGACTTGACACGGTCAGAAAGAATCCGGTGGATTCATGCCGGGCTTACGGGGGTTTGACCATGGCGTCAGATACGGAGCGTGTCCGCAGGCCGGGGCCACCACGATGGTGAGCCGCCGGACGGTCCTGCGCACCGCCCTGGCCCTGTCTCTTATACA
>KL571530.1:8387-11023 GCA_000715855.1 Actinoplanes liguriensis | reverse complement strand
CCGGTGGCCGGTGGTTACGCGGCCGCGGCCGACGTGCTCGACGCGGTGCACCACGCGGACGTCGCGGTCCGCTACTACGTGGAGACGACCGAGCCGCTCGTCGCGTTCACCTTCGACGACGGCCCGGCCCCGCACTGGACGCCGATGGTCCTCGACGCGCTGGAGGCCGCGGACGTCCCGGCCACGTTCTTCATGGTCGGCAACCGGCTGGAGCGCAACGCCGACCTGGTCCGCGGCCGGATGGACCGGCACGCCATCGGCAACCACTCGTGGAACCACGACGACCTCGCCACGCTCGACCTGAACGGCGTGCTGGAGTCGCTGGGCCGCACCGAGGACGAGATCAAACGGCAGTTCGGTCGCCCGGTCACCCTGCTGCGGCCGCCGTTCGGGCACATCGGCGGCTCCACCATGCTGGCCGCCGACCGGATGGGCTACGACGTCGTCCTCTGGTCGAAGGCGATGCGCGAGAGGATGTTCCACGACGACCCGATGGGGCAGGCGAAGGACATCGTCGACTCGGTCCGCCCCGGCTCGATCATCCTCGCGCACGACGAGGGCGACGACCGGCGACTGGTGACGATCCGGGGGCTGGCCGCAATGGTCGACGGCCTGCGCAAGCGGGGCTTCCGGCTGGTCACCGTGCCGGAGCTGATCGAGGCGGGTAAAGCGCCCGGATCAGGAACTCACTGACCCGTTCCGGCCGCTTTCCGGGGTGGGCGGGATCGGTCAGGCCGCTTTCCGCGGTGGGCGGGATCGGTCGGGCCGCTTTCCAGTTGGGCAGGATCGGTCAGGCCACGAAATAGCCGTTCTCCAGGTAATAGGCGGCGCCGTCCGCCCGGGCGCGGACCGCGGCGATCACCCGGCGGGCCAGCATTTCCGGCATCAGGGAAATGGTGTCCTGCTGCGTGCACCACGCCCACTGCCGCAGCTCGGCGAAGGGCAGCCGGATCCGAGCCGTCTGGTCGGGCGTGACCACCCCGCCGTCGTAGATCATCATCAGGCCCTCGGCGGCGTCCTGGTGGGGCGGCACCCAGTCGGTGACCAGGAGCCGGCCCACCCGGACCAGCACGCCGAGCTCCTCCCGGAGCTCACGGATCGTCGCCGCGTGCGGCGACTCGCCGGTACCTACCGAGCCACCCGGAATTTCCCAGTACGGCTTGTCGGCCGGCTCGACCAGCAGAACACGCCCGAACTGGTCGGAGAGGAGAGCGCCGGCGCCCATGTGCTTACGCGGGAGCGTCGCGGTGTAGTCGCTCGCGGTCACCGGGCCAGATTAGCCCCTCACCCCGAGGCATTGGGAGACGGCAATGTTACGAGAAGTAATGCGGGAGCTGTGCGTTTCACCGCCAATCGCTGACCTTTGCCTGGCCCGATCCGCCCGCGACCGTGGTGACCGTTACCGACATGCCGCTGGTGCCGGAATCGTCGTCACCCGAATTGTCGCCACTGTTGTCATCCGCCGGGGTGTCGTCGCTGCCAGGGGTGCTGTCGTCGCCGGGGGTGTCGTCGGACGGGTCGGACGGGTCGGTGGAGTCGTCGCCCTCCAGCGGGTCGGTCCCGTTCGCGAACTCGTCGGCGTCGCTGACCCCGTCCCCGTCGTGGTCCTCGTCGGCGTCCGGGGTCCCGTCCTCGTCGCTGTCCGTGCTCTCCGGGTCGTCGCCGAGCGTGAGCTCCTGCGCGTTCGTCAGCCCGTCCTCGTCCAGGTCCTCGTCGCCGTCGTTCACCCCGTTGTCGTCGGAGTCGGCCTCCTCCGGGTCGTAGCCGAGCTGGTAGTCCTGCACGTTGCTCAGCCCGTCCTCGTCGGCGTCCTCGTCGCCGTCCAGCACGTCGTTGCCGTCGCTGTCCTCGTTACGCGGGTTGTAACCGAGGCCGAACTCCTGGCCGTTGGTCAGCCCGTCGTCGTCCGGGTCCGCGTCCGCGTCGTCCTTGCGCGGGTTGAGGCGGTTGCCGACCTCCCAGCCGTCGGTCATGCCGTCCCGATCGGTGTCCGCGATGCGGGCGCTGGTGCCGGCCTTGTACTCGGCCTTGTTGTTCAGGCCGTCCCGGTCCCGGTCCGCGCGGGCGTCGTTCTTCTTCGGGTTGAGACCGTTCGCGCTCTCCCACTTGTCGGGCATGCCGTCCCGGTCGGTGTCCTTCGTGGCCGAGGTGGACGGCTTCGCCTTCTGCGCGTTCTGCGAGCTCGCGGCCTGGGCGGCGCCGGACATCGAGAGCATCGTCACGGTGGCGGCGGCCGCGGCGACGGCGACGGAAACGGAACGGCGGTAGTTCACGGTGGGGGGCCTCTCGGTCGTCCGGAACGGTGTGTCACCAAGGTAGAGCGATGAGTGACCGCGTGGACGGTTCGGACCCGAGCTGCCCCGGAGCCGCTCCCGATCCGCTACCAAGCGGACGGGAGCGACCGGAGCGGGACTTCAGGACAGGGTCGTCCCGAGGTGGTGCAGAGCCTCGGTGACCAGCGGATCCAGGTCGGCGCCGACGAAGCAGTGGTCGGCGCCGGGCACCAGCCGCAGTGTGACCGGGCCGCTCAGGGCGGCCAGCCGGTCGTGCAGCTCCTCGCTCTGCGAGGCCGGGACGACGCGGTCCTCGACGCCGTGGACCAGCAGGATCGGCGGGGCCTCCGCGGAGACGTAGGT
>KL571530.1:5886-8131 GCA_000715855.1 Actinoplanes liguriensis | reverse complement strand
GGGACTCGGGTGAGCCCGGGTCGTCGTGGCTGCCGCCCATGGTTGCGAAGTTGCTCGGGCCGTACCAGACCACGGCGGACTGCACGGCGTCCGAGACGCCCCGGATGCCGTCCCGCCCGGCCAGCGCCGGGTCCGGGTCGTCGCCGGTCAGGGCGATCAGCGAGGCCAGGTGGCCGCCGGCCGACTCGCCCCAGACGCCGAACCGCGCCGGGTCCAGGCCCAGCCCGGCGGCGTGCCCGCGGAGCCAGCGGACGGCGGCCTTCACGTCGTGCAACTGGGCCGGGAAGCGGGCCTCGCCGCTGAACCGGTAGGTCACCCGGGCCAGTGCGAAACCGGCGTCCAGGATGCGGTCGGTGATCCGGCCGGCGACCAGCTGCGGGGACTCGGTCTTGTTGCTGCCGAACATCCACGCGCCGCCGTGGATCCAGACGATCAGCGGGCTCGGCCGCGTCGCGGCGGCGGGGCGGAACAGGTCGAGGGTCAGCGGCCGGAACCCCGGGACCTCGGCGACGACGGCGTCGCGCCAGGCCACGCGATCACCCTCGATGACGGGTGTCGGTGGCGAGTAGCGCTGCCGGTCGGCGGAGCCGGGCGGGGGCGGAGAGAATTCAGCGGTCACGATCTCACCTCGTACCAGAAATGACCTTGCCGCCAAGGCGGGAAGGCTCACGCCGTACCGGAAAGATTGAAGGTCTTGGGGTGGCTTTGTCTTTGGTAGCGTGTCGCCCACCGGAACGATGAGCCTGGCGGGGCAGATGTCCGAGACCGTGTCGAAACGCGCCTATGCGAACGGCGAGCGCAAACGCGCCGAGATCGTCGACGCGGCGCTGGCCGTCTTCGCCCAGAAGGGTATCCGGCGATTCTCGATGCGGCAGATCGCCGAGGAGCTGGGGACGACGCACGTGTCGTTGCGTTACCACTTCGGAACCAAGGATGCGCTGCTGGAAGCGGTTCTGGAGGAGCGCGAGGAGCGGGACCGGCCGTGGCGGGAGCAGGTGCTGCGGGAGAAGGGCCTGTTCGACGGGGTGCCGGAGGTGATCCGGCGGAACGCGACCCGGCGTGGGGTGGTGCATCTGGACGCGACGCTGCTGGCCGAGGGGATCGCGCCGGATCATCCGGTGCACGAGTTCGTCCGGCGCCGGGAGCAGCGGTTCCATGTGGATGTGCGGGAGCAGTTGGAGCTGGAGCGGGATCGGGGACGGTTGCGGGCCGGGCTGGATCCGGATGTGGTGGCCCGGCAGCTGGTGGCGTTGATCGAGGGGTTGCAGGCGCAGTGGCTCTATGACGAGAGCGTGGATGTGGTAGGTCATTTGTCCGCATTCATGAATTACCTGCGCGCCTGAGTGCTGGTTAATCGCGGTTCGCATGCGATGGGTGCGAGACGGCGCACAGGCCGCGTCTTCGAGCCGTGCCGCGCGTTACCCCCTACAGCTCAGGGCGGAAGCGATAAAACGGAAATGTCCGTTTAAGCTTCTGTAATACGTGATACTGGGCGTGAGTTGGTCCAGATCTGGAGGAAGCCGGTGTCGCGTCGTCAGAGTCGCTCCCAGGAACCACAGGAAGGCATAGGCACCTCCGAGGTCCTGACCACCCTCCGGTCAGGCTTCGTAAATCCGTTGTTAACCCGGACTGTGAACGATTCTGCAACATGTCGTTAAAGGTCATGTATATCGCCGGGTGGGGCCGCAGTGGCACCACCATCGTCGACAACATCCTGAATTCGTACGACGGTGTCTTCTCCACGGGTGAGCTCTTCTACCTGTGGAGCCGTGGTCTCATCGAAGGCCGCAAATGTGGATGCGGGCTGGTCTTCACGCGTTGCGAGCTGTGGTCGAGCATTCTCGAAGCGGCGTTCGGCGCCGACCGCCCGTGCCCGAAACACATCTCACGACTGCAGCGCGAGGCGATCCGGGTCCGCCACACCCCCGGGCTGACCGGGCCCGGCGCCGGCCCCGAGGCCGAGGAGTACCGCCAGGTCACCAACCGGCTCTACCGCGCGATCGCCGAGGTCACCGGCGCGCGGCTGATCGTCGACTCGTCGAAGGTGCCGTCCGCGGCCGCGCTGCTGCCCGGCATGCCCGGGGTCGAGCCGTACCTGCTGCACATGATTCGTGATCCGCGCGCGGTCACGCACTCCTGGATGCGCGCGACGCCGCAGGTGGACCGCAAGAAGGCGGCGATGATGCACCAGGAGGCGCCGGCCGCCAGCACCATGCACTGGCTCTGTCTCTTATACACATCTCTG
>KL571530.1:4933-5760 GCA_000715855.1 Actinoplanes liguriensis | reverse complement strand
ACCGGCTGCTGCGCTACGAGGACTTCGTGGCCGCGCCGCGGGAGACGATCGAGAGCCTGCTCGCGTTCGCCGGGATGGACACCGCGGGCGGGCCGTTCGTCGACGACACCACGGTGCAGCTGGAGGCGAACCACACGATCGCCGGGAACCCGGGACGCTTCCGCACCGGCGAGGTCGCGCTGCGCGCCGACGACCGCTGGCGCGACGAGCAGACCGCGGGGCCACGGCTGACGGCGACGGCTCTGGCACTGCCGCTGCTGTACCGGTACGGGTACCGTACGCGCACGAGTCGCCCGAATCGTCCGGCCCGGCTCTCCTGACTCGTAGCTTTTTGGATAAATGGGCCGCTGTGGCGTGATCGCCACGGCGGCCCGCGTGTTTCCGGTCAATGGGTGAACCGGTAAAGTCTGGCCCCCGCGATAATCCCCGTCGCGGTTGAAAGACAATTTAAATCCCCCTTAGGAAATGCTTAAGACGATGCGGAAAACCAGTATGAGGTGGGTGACGGCGGCGACGGCCGTGGCCCTCGCCCTGACCGTCGGCGCGTGTTCCAAGGACCCCTCGCCCCGGTCCGCCGAGGCCGATCCGGTCGCGGCCGAAGCCTCCGCCCCGGGAGCCGCCGGCCTGTCCGCGTCCGCCGGGCCCAGCGGATCCGTCGCTCCCAGCGCATCCGCGCCGGTCAAGCCGACGGCGGCCACCACCGCGGCCACCGGCGCCTGCGGCCGCACCGGATCGGCGAAGCCGGTCACCAAGGTCACCGAGGTGAAGCTGCCGTCGAAGGTCGTCGGCTACGGCGCCGAGGGCGACACCGACAAACTGCCGATGGC
>KL571530.1:1312-4754 GCA_000715855.1 Actinoplanes liguriensis | reverse complement strand
ATGTGTATAAGAGACAGCTCCTGGCTGGCCTGGCTCGGCACCGACGGCAAGGTCCACCTCGGCCACCTCGGCTGCGACGACAAGCTGATCGGCACGCCGACCAGCTTCACCGGCATCGACCTGCAGGACGTCCAGGCCGACAAGACCGGCGGCGTCCTGCTGCTCACCCGCAAGGGCAACTGCGGCGACACCCCGCTGTGCGGCGGCACGTCCAGCCCGTGCAACACGATGCACATGATCCGCTTCGACACGTCCGGCAAGCTCGTCTGGGAACGCCAGGTCACCAACCTGACCAGCAGCCGCACCGGGTACGACGACGGCGCCCGGTTCATCTGGTGGTACCAGCACCACGGGCGGCTGGCGTCGGACGGCAAGACGTTCGCGGCGTACTTCGGGGTCGCGATCACCGTCAAGAACGGCAGCTGCGTCGACATCCACGAGGGCGACCGGATGCAGGTGGTGAGCTCCGGCGGGTCCCTGGTCAGTGGGCACAAGGACGCGTTCGAGGTGGGGTGCAGCCACGCCTGGACGTCACGGATCGTGTGGGATCCCAAGACCGGCCACTACGTCACGGTCTGCGCGACCGACAACAGCTGCCGGATCGCGCGACCCGACCCGTACCGGACCGTCGCGGCCGGGACCTGCGACGGGACGCTCTTCGGCGGTGACCTGGTGCTGGCCAAGGCGAGCGGGTACTGGACGGCGTGGAGCCAGGGCGGCAAGGCGCGGCTGGAGCACTTCACCAGCGCCAAGTCGACCAAGACGGTCAGCACCGCGGCGTCGACGAGCCACCCGCACCTGGTCACCTACGGCGCCGGCCGGATGCTGCTGGCCTGGCAGTCGGGCTCGGCGATCGCGGCGCAGGCCTACGACTCCGGCACCGGCAAGACGGCCGGCGCGAAGTTCACCATCAACGCGAAGGACCACAACTACACGGCGTTCAAGTCCTACCCGGACGGCAGCGTCGCATACCCGGCGGCCGGCAGCTCCACGTCGGCCATCAAGATCGCCCGCGTCCTCCCGATGAGCTGATCCGCATACTCCCCGACGGCCCGCCGAATCTTCCGGCGGGCCGTCTCTGTCTTGGCCTCTCCTTTTCGTGCCCTCGTCTCTCCCTCGCCCACTCCTGCGTCCTCGTGCCCTTCCTCTCCTCTCCCGCTCGTCACCCCCGAGGCGGAGCGCGGCTGGACCGGTCGGCTGGCGAGGAGATCGACGGCCGTTAAAGTTAGGCCCGGCTCGTGGGCCGGAACCGGCGGCCGGGCCGGGAGCGACGCGATCGGCGGGGGCGGAAGTGAAGTGCCGTTCGCAAACGCGACGCGGGTTCACTTCGGGGAGGAGCTGCGATGTCGGCGATCGGAGCACTGGCGGCGCTGGCCGTCTCCGCCTTCTGCTACGTGGCGACCGAGACCCTCCCGATCGGCCTGCTCTCGCTCATCTCCGATGACCTCGGCGTCTCCCCGTCCTCGGCCGGCCTGCTCGTCACCGGCTACGCCATCACCGTCAGCGTCGTCACCTTCCCGCTGACCTGGGCCACCCGCAGGGTCCCGCGGCGGCGGCTGATCGCCACCCTGCTCGCCGTGCTGGTGGTGTCGACGATCGCCACCGCGCTCGCGCCGACCTATGTGGTGCTCCTCGGCGTCCGGCTCGTCGTCGCGCTGTCACAGGCGCTGTTCTGGGCGGTCGTCGGCCCGATCGTGTCGGCGATGTTCGAAGTACGGGTCCGCGGCCGGGTGAACGCGGTGGTCTTCGCCGGGGCGTCGCTCGGCCCGATGCTCGGCGTTCCGGCGGGCACGTGGATCGGCCAGCAACACGGATGGCGGGCCGCCTTTCTCGCGCTCGCGGGGCTGGCGCTCACGGCGTACCTGATGCTGATCTTCTTGATGCCGAAGATCGAGGTGGCGAATTCGCATGCGGCGACCGGCACCACCCCGGACGCGCGGCGCTACGCGGTGGTGGTCGTCGTGACCGCGCTGTCGGTTGCCGGGCTGTACACCGCGTTCACTTACACCGAGCTGTTCCTGACCGCGGTGACCGGTTTCGCGGCCGCCGCGCTCGGCCCCCTGCTGCTCGCCCGCGGTGTCGCCGACTTCGCCGGGATCGCCGCCGGTGGCGCCGCGACCGACCGCCGGCAACGGGCCGCGATCATCGCCCCGGTCGCGCTGCTGGCCGTCGCGCTGTTCGCGTCGTATTCGGCAGCCTCGTCGAAACCGGTCACCGCCGTGCTGCTCGCAGTGACCGGATTCGGTCTCGGCGCCCTCACGCCCGCGCTGCAGAACCGGGTTCTGGAGGTCGCGCCGGGCAGCACCGACATGGCGTCCGCGGGCAACTCCGTCGCGTTCAACGTCGGGATCGCGGGCGGTTCGCTGCTCGGCGCCGGGATGCTCGAGACGTACGGCGCTCGCGCCACCCCGCTGGCCGGCGGCGTCCTGGTCGTCGCCGCGCTGGCGGTGCTGGCCGGCGAGTCGTGGATCACCGGGTCGCCGCAAGCGCACCGGGTCGCCGCGCCCGCTGACTAGTCTGAGGCTGATCAGAACTGGGTGCGACCGTGGGAGTTCGGGAATGCGTTATGTCGCGATCGGGGACAGTTTCACCGAGGGGATGGGCGACACCCAGCCGGACGGCAGCGAGCGCGGCTGGGCCGACCTGGTCGCCGCCGGGCTGGCCGCCGGTCTCGGCGAGCCGATTCAGTATGCCAACCTGGCCATTCGCGGCCGCCTGCTGCACCCGATCGTCACCGACCAGCTCGATGCCGCGCTCGCGCTCGACCCGAAGCCGACGCTGCTGTCCTTGAACGGTGGCGGCAACGACATGATGCGCCCCGGCGGCGACCTGAAGACCCTGGTCGACATGACCGAGCGGGCGATCCGGCGCTGCGTCGACGCCGGCGTGCAGGTGCTGATGCTCTCCGGCGCCGACCCGTCCGACCGCCTGCCGATGGGCGGCTCGTTCCGGCGCAAGGGGGAGGCGCTGACCGCGGCGTGCGCCCCGTTCGCGGACAAGTACGGCCTCACGTTCGTCGACATGTTCCGCGACGAGGAGATCCGCCGGGCCGGGTACTGGTCGTCCGACCGGCTCCACCTGAACGAGGCCGGCCACCGCCGGGTCGCGAGCAAGGTGCTGACCGCGCTCGGTCACCCGACCCCGGCCCATGTGATCGATCCCAGTCAGTCGGCCCGGGGCGGGTTGCTGGCCGAGGCTCGTTACTACCGCGAGCACGTCCTGCCGTGGGTCCAGCGTCGCCTGCGGGGCCAGTCGTCGGGCGACAACCGCACCGGCAAGTACACGACGTGGATCTCCGTCCCCGCCACCCAGCCCGCCTGACCCACTCCCAGCCGGCACCCACGGGCTGTGTTCAACCCCGCGGGAGCCCTGGTTGCCGGCTCACCGTCTTCGGCTGGCACTCACGGTTGTGTTCAACCCCGCGGGAGCCCTGGTTGCCGGC
>KL571530.1:0-1115 GCA_000715855.1 Actinoplanes liguriensis | reverse complement strand
GGGCCGCCGGGACGGGTCAGGCGAAGACGATGGTGTGGTTCTCGTGGCGGATGACCCGGTCCTCGCTGTGCCACCGGACCGCGCGTGACAGCACCGCCCGCTCCACGTCCGCGCCGCGGCGCTGCAGGTCGGTGACGGCGTCGGCGTGCGAGACGCGAACCACGTCCTGCTCGATGATCGGGCCCTCGTCCAGGTCTTCGGTGACGTAGTGGGCGGTGGCGCCGACCAGCTTCACACCGCGGGCCTTGGCCTTGGCGTAGGGGCCGGCGCCGATGAACGACGGCAGGAAGCTGTGGTGGATGTTGATGATCGGCACGCCGACGCGCTCGATGAACGTGCCGCTCAGGATCTGCATGTAGCGGGCGAGCACGATGAAGTCGACGTTGCCCTGCAGCAGCTGGAGGTGTTGCGCCTCGGCGGCGGACTTGTCCGGGCCGGCGGACGGGACGTGGAAGAACGGGACGCCGAAGAACCGGACCTCGTTCGCGGTGTCGGCGTGGTTCGAGATGACCATCGAGACGTTGATCGGCAGCTCGCCGCGGCGGTGACGCCAGAGCAGGTCGAGCAGGCAGTGGTCGTCCTTGGAGGCGAAGATCGCCACGCGTTTCGGGACGGACAGGTCACGCAGCGTGTACTCCAGCTCGAACCCTTCGGCGAGCTTGGCCTGCAGGTCCAGCTCGACCTGCGGCAGCCGGGCCTTGAGGTGGTCGAGCGCGAAGACCGTGCGCTGGAAGAACGCGCCGCCGTGCGGGTTGTCCGAGTACTGGTCGAGCGACACGATGTTCGCGTCGTGCTTGCCGAGCACCGCGCTGATCGCGGCGACGATCCCGGTGCGGTCCTTGCCGTGCACGATCAGGACGGCCTGGTTGTCGGTGGGCCCGGGCTGTGTGTGGACCGCGGGTGCGTTCTGGGTCACCGTCACGTCGGTCCTCCTCTCTGTCGCCGGCGTTCGAAAAACGAATCGACGTTAACTTCGCCGGGTAGCACTACAAGATCCGAGCAGGGATTCTTCCGTAACCCGGGTGCGATCGGCGGCCCGGGTCCAGCCGTCGGGATCGGGCGGCCGGGTCGAGCGGTCAGGTTCGGGCGGCCGGGTCGAGCGGTCAGGTTCGGGC
>KL571529.1:5147-8595 GCA_000715855.1 Actinoplanes liguriensis | reverse complement strand
CCTTGCCAGCCCGCTCAGAGATGTGTATAAGAGACAGGATCAGGACCTCGGCCAGCTCGGGCTCCAGCTCCGGCGACTCCGCCAGCAGGCCGCGCAGCTCCTTGTCCTGGGCCTTCGACATCACGTGCCGCACCCGGGCGTCGCACGACGGGTTGGTCGCGACCGCCCAGCGCACCCACCGGTCCGCGTCGCCGAGCAGGCGCAGCAGGTTCCCCTGGGAGGTGGCCGGATTCTTCGCGACCGTCTCCCGGACGGTGCGGTCACGGTCGCGGGCGAGCGGCCGCAGCGCCTCCGCCGGTGCGTCCGCACGGGCCGCGACGGCGGCCCGGACCTGCGCTGACGGGTCGGAGGCGAGCTCGAAAAGCGTCGCCGGGGTGGTCTGCTGGTCCTGTGCGAGGGCTACCCGCGCATCGATGTCGCGGGTCACGCCGTAATTCCCATCCGAGGATTCTCTCACGCCGGGCGAGCGGGCCCGCCCGGCGTGACCGCCGAGCGTCAGCCGGCCACCTTCGAGGTGAACGCCGTGGTGTACGTCTTGCTCAGGTCGACCTGGTCCTTCTTGCCCTTCACGTTCGGGGAGAACTGGCTGAGCACTTCGAGCACGTTCTTCGCGCCGTCCTCCTTCATCAGCCCGTCGCCGTTGAACATCCCGATGCTGTCGTGCACCGCCTTGGCGTAGAGGGTGGGGTCGCCCGCCGCGTACTCGGGCGGCATCTTCGCGGCGATCTCCTCCGGGGTGTGCCCCTTGATCCAGCGCAGCGTCTTGACCAGCGCGTTCGCCAGCTTCTGGACCTGTTCCGGGTGGCTTTCGACCCAGGCGCAGTCCATGTAGAGCGAGCTGGCCGGATACAGCCCGCCGAGGGCCGCCCGGGCGCCGGCCTCGGTGCGCATGTCCAGCAGGATCTTGCCCTTGCCGGTGCTGATCAGCTTCGCGGCGGTCGGGTCGGTGGTCATCCCGGCGTCGATGCCGCCGTTGTCGATCGCGGCGATGAACGTCTGCCCGGCGCCGGCCTTGACCGTGGTGTAGTCCGCGCTGGTCAGCCCGGCCTTGGTGGCCAGGTACTGGGTGAGGAAGTCGGTCGACGAGCCGGAGCTGGTGACCCCGAGCTTGCGGCCCTTGAAGTCCGCGGGGGACGTGATCGTCGAATCGGCGGCGACGATCTCCACCTCGCCGGGCACGTCGGCGAACTGCACGACGCCGGTGATGCACTTGCCCTTGGTCTGCAGGTCGATCGTGTGGTCGTAGAAGCCGACCACGCCCTGCACGTCGCCGGAGATCAGCACGTTCTCCGCGGTCGCGCCGGACGGCTCGGTGAGCAGCTGCACGTCCAGCCCCTCGTCCTTGAAGCCGCCGAGCTGCTCGGTCAGCTTCGCCGGCAGATAGATGACCTTGTCGATGCCGCCGACCATGATCTTGATGGTTGCCGCGCCGCCGCCGGAGGCCGCGTCGTCGGGGCTGGTTGCGGGCCAGCGCGGCAACGGCGGTCAGTGCCAGGAATTTACGCACGTTGTTCTCCAGAGGTCTGAACCGGGGGACGCCAGCGGAGAAGCCGGTTCTCCAGCAGGGTGAGCAGCCATTCGGCGAGCAGCGCGACGACGGTGATGATGATCATTCCGGCGTAGATGCCTGCCGCGTCGAACGTGCCCTGGGCGTTGGCGATCAGCAGGCCGAGGCCCTTGTCGGCGCCGGCGTACTCGCCGACCACCGCGCCGATCAGCGCGAACCCGAACGCGGCGTGCAGCGAGGCGAAGATCCAGCTGGTCGCGCTCGGCACGACGATCGAGGTGAGCACCTGGGTGCGCGAGGCGCCCAGGATGCGGGCGTTGTTGACCAGATTCCGGTCCACCTCGCGGGCGCCCTGGAAGGCGTTGAAGAACACCGCGAAGAAGACCAGCACCACCGCGGTGGCCACCTTGGACGTCAGCCCGAGCCCGAACCAGATGATGAACAGCGAGGCCAGCACGATCCGGGGCACGGCGTTCGCGGCCTTGATGAACGGCGCGGCCACCTCGGCGACGAACCGCGCCCGGCCCAGCAGGATGCCGAGCACGACGCCGGCCACCGCGCCGATCACGAAGCCGAGCACCGCCTCCTCGAGGGTGATGAACAGCTGCGTCCAGACCGAGCCGAACGCCGTCCCGGTGCCGAACCAGTCGACCAGCCGCTCCCAGATCGCCGACGGCTTCGAATAGAAGAACGGGTCGATCCAGTGCGTCGCGGCCAGCTCCCAGCTACCCAGCCAGAAAACAACAAAGATCAACCGAACAGACCACAATTTGGTACGGCGATCAAGCGGCTTTCCTCGTCTCTCCAAGGCGACCGCTGCCGTCAGCTCAGCCGACACGTGAAGCCACCTCCCGGGCGCGCGCCACCTCGTCGCGCAGGCTCTCCCAGATCTCGCGGTAGGTCGCGATGAACTCGGGCGTCATCCGGATCTCCTCGACCTCCCGCGGCCGTGCGAGCGGCACATCGAAGATCGCCTTGATGGTCGCCGGGCTGGACGTCATCACCACCACCCGGTCGGCGAGCGCGATCGCCTCCTCCAGGTCGTGCGTCACGAAGATGACCGCCGCCCCGGTGCCCTGCCACAACCGCAGCAGCTCGTCCTGCATGAGCTGGCGGGTCTGCACGTCGAGCGCGCTGAACGGCTCGTCCATCAGCAGGATCCGCGGCTCGTTGACCAGCGTCTGCGCGAGCGCCACCCGTTTGCGCATGCCCCCGGAGAGCTGGTACGGGTAGTAGCCGGAGAAGGCGGCCAGGCCGACCCGGTCGACCCAGACCATCGCCTTCCTGCGTGCGTCCGCCCTGCTCAGCCCGCGGTAGCGCGGTCCGGCGGCCACGTTGTCGACCACCGACCGCCACGGCATGATCGCGTCGGTCTGGAACATGTAGCCGACGCCGTCCGGAATGCCGCGCACGAGCGTCCCGTCGACCTCGACCTCGCCGCTGGACGCCGGCTCCAGACCGGAGACCAGTGACAGCGTCGTCGATTTGCCGCAGCCGGTCGGGCCGACCACCGCCACGAACTCGCCGGCCGCGACCTCGAAGGTGAGGTCCCGGACGGCGGTGTGCGGTTGGCCACCGGTGCCGGGGAAACGCTTGGTCGCGTTCCGCAATGCGATTACCGTCAAGGTCAGCGCCTCCTGACTGTTACGTGGCTATGTCGTTGCCGTGACGGTAGGAAGACCGGACGCGCGCCGGAATCCTTGTGGGACTTGCGGCCCTAACCCGCGTTGACCGCGTATTGCGCGTTTTGCTCACCGGTCCGGTCGATGTAACCGGCGTTACAGTGCCGACATGTCACGCCGTCCCGTTCCCGTCGCCTGGCAGGTCTTCGGCCTGCAGGTCGGCCTGCTCGTGGTGGTGTTCGGGATGGGCTGCACGCTGATCGGCTGGCTGTTCACCCAGGAGCTCACCGAGCAGTACGGCAGCCGCGCGCTCGCCGTC
>KL571529.1:4694-4848 GCA_000715855.1 Actinoplanes liguriensis | reverse complement strand
CCGCCACCGGCGACCCGACCGGCCTGTTGCAGTCCCGCGCGGAAGCCGCCCGGCTGGCCAGCGGCGCGCTGTTCGTGGTGATCACCGACCGCAACGGCATCCGCCTCGCCCACCCGAACCCGGAGCGCCTGCACGAGCCGGTCAGCACCGACCC
>KL571529.1:1717-4455 GCA_000715855.1 Actinoplanes liguriensis | reverse complement strand
CGGCGGTCCTCGCCGGCCGCGACACGATCAACGTGGAGCGCGGCACACTCGGCCTGTCGGCCCGGGGCAAGACCCCGCTGCGCGCCGCGGACGGCACCATCGTCGGCGAGGTCAGCGTCGGCTTCCAGGCCGCGAAGATCCGCGGGTACGTCTGGCGCCAGCTCGGCCTGGCCGGCCTGGTCGCCGGCTGCGCGCTGCTGCTCGGCGTGACCGGATCGGTACTGCTCAGCCGTCGTCTCAAACGGCTGACCCTGGGTCTGGAGCCGGCCGAGCTCGCCGAGCTGATGCGCGAGCGCGAGGCGGTGCTGCGCGGGATCAGCGAGGGCGTGCTCGCCGTCGACGCGACCGGCCGGGTCACGGTCTGCAACCGGGAGGCAGCCCGGCTGCTCGGCGCCGGACTCCTGCCCGGCACCCCGGTCACCGACGCCGGCCTGCCGCCCGGGCTGGTCGCCGTCTTCGAACGGCGGGAGGCGGACAACGAGATCACCGTCGCCGGCGACCGGGTGCTGGTCGTCAACTACCGGGCGGTCCGCCGCGACGGCCGGGACCTCGGCGGCGTGCTGACCCTGCGGGACCGTACCGACCTGGAGAACGTCACCCGCGAGCTGGACTCGGTGCGCACGCTCAGCAGCGCGTTACGGGCGTCCCGGCACGAGTTCGCGAACCGCCTGCACGTGCTCTCCGGCCTGCTCCAGAACGGTCACCGCGAGGAGGCGCTGGAATACCTGCACGCGGTCTCCGGCAACGCGCTCGCGACCGCCGGGCCGGCCGGGGCGGTCGACGACCCGTACCTCCAGGCGTTCGTCGCCGCGAAAACCGCGGAGGCGGCAGAGAAGGATGTCCGCCTGACGTTGTCCGACACCAGCTGGGTCGGCACCCGGGTGACCGCGCCGGTCGAGGTCACCACGGTGCTCGGCATCCTGGTCGACAACGCCCTGGACGCGGCCCGCCGCGGCGCCCGCCGGCCCGCGTGGATCGACCTGGCGCTGCTCTCCGACGACGACGCGCTGCACATCTCGGTCGTCGACTCCGGCGACGGCGTGGACCCCGCCCTCGCCGCCGAGATCTTCACGGCCGGCGTCACCACGTGCGGCGAGGAGGGCCGCGGGCTGGGTCTCGCCCTGGCCCGGCAGGCGGCCCGGCAACTCGGCGGCGAGGTGAGCCTGAGCGCCGCGTCCGGTGACGGGCACGGCGCGGTCTTCGAGGCGCGACTGCCCCACGCGCTGGTCGCGGTCGCCGCGTGATCCGGGTGCTCGTGGTCGAGGACGACTTCCGGGTCGCGCAGGTGCACGTCGACTTCACCGCCCGGGTGGACGGCTTCGTCGTGACCGGCACCGCCCGCACGGCCGCCGAGGCCCGGTCGGTGCTGGCCGCCCGCCCGGTCGACCTGGTCCTGCTGGACAGCTACCTGCCCGACGAGCCGGGCCTCGACCTGCTCGCCGAGCTGACCGTTGACACGATCATGCTGACCGCCGCCTCGGACGCCGGCTCGGTGCGGCTCGCGCTCGCCCGGGGAGCGTTGAACTACCTGGTCAAGCCGTTCACCGCGGAGCAGCTCGGCGATCGGCTCACGGCGTACCGCCGATATCGGACGGCCGTGAGCGGGCAGCGGAGCCTGGCCCAGGAGGAGATCGACCGGGTGTGGCGGCTGCTGCACGAGGGCGACCGCCCGGCCGTGCCGAAGGGGCAGTCGGCGGTCACCGTGCACCTGGTCAGCCAGGCGCTGCGCCACGCGACCGTGCCCCGCACCGCCGCCGAGATCGCCGACGAGCTGGGCATCTCCCGGGCGACCGCGCAGCGCTACCTGGCCGCCCTCGCCCGTGACGGCTCCGCCGAGATGCGCCTGCGCTACGGCGCCACCGGCCGCCCCGAGCACCGCTACCGCTGGCTGGCGGCCGGCTGACCGCCCGGACCCGGCAGAGTTGCGGGGCGGGTGCGACCGGGCCCGGATCCTCAGGACCGGCCCGCCGCCCGCCGACATCCTGACGTGCCCGTTGTCACCCGCTACGCCCGCGCGGCGGCCTTCGTCACCGGCCTGCTCGTGCTGCTGCTCAGCGTCGTGACAAGCGTGCTGACCGTCCGGGATCGGCGGTTCGCCGATCAGGACAACGAGCTGCGGATCACGCTGGACAAGCAGGTCGAGGCGCTGAACCACTACTTCGAGCGGGCCCGGGCGATCAACGCGGTGCTGGCCGACGACCACGCGTTCACGGACTTCTACGAGGCGCCGGGCACCAACCGGCAGAAGATCGCCGCGGGCGGGCCGCTGCTGCGACGGGTCAACGACGCCCTCGGAAATCTGGAGCAGCTGTTCCCCGGCCGGGTCGGCGAGGCCTGTTTCATCGACAGCGACGGCGCCGAGATCGCCCGGGTCGTCGACGGCGTGCCGGCCGCCGTGGCCGGCCTGTCACAGGACGAGGCGGCCAACGCGTTCTTCGCCCCGACCCTGGCACTCTCCCCGGGCGAGGTCTACCAGGCCAAGGAGTACGAGTCACCGGACACCCACGACGCGGTCATCTCCAACTCGACGGTCGTCGAGGCCGCCGGGCACACCGCCATCGTGCACTACGAGATCGCGCTCGACAGCTTCCGGATGACCACCGGCACCGGTTCCCTGGCCGCCTCGATCATCGACGTGGACTCCGGCCGGGTCATCGTCGACAGCCGCGCCACGGCCGGCGACGGCGCCACCCTGGCGCGGGTCGCCGGCGGCGGCCGCGACCACGGTGTGGTGACCA
>KL571529.1:0-1469 GCA_000715855.1 Actinoplanes liguriensis | reverse complement strand
GCGTTCCAGCGGATCAAGCCGACCCCGGGCAACGCCAACGACTGGTACGTCGCGGTGTCCGCCCCCGCCTACGGCCAGGACTGGGCCCACGGCCTCAGCGTCGGCTCGCTCGGCCTGCTGCTCGGCGCGCTGCTGACGCTGGTCGTCTCCGGCGTCAGCGGGTGGTCCGGGCTGCGCGCGGCCCGCCGGTCCGCCTCCTTCGACGGTCTCACCGGCCTGCCGAACCGGGCACTGCTCACCGAGCGCGCCCGGGCCGCGCTGCGCGGCGACCGCGCGACGGCGATGCTGGTCATCGACCTGCGGGACTTCAAGAACGTCAACGACGTGCTCGGGCAGAACCACGGTGACCTGCTGCTGCGCCAGGTCGCGGCGCGGTTGTCCGAGGTGGCGCCCGCCGGTGCCACGGTCGCCCGGATCGGCGCCGACGACTTTGCCGTGCTGCTGCCCGGACTCGGCCTCGCCGAGGCCCGTACGGCGGCCGGCACCCTGCTGGACGCGCTGCACCGGACGTTCTCACTGGACGGCATCAACCTGGACGTCGAGGCGAACGTCGGGCTGGCCGCCGGACCCGGGCACGGCACGGACGCGGAGACCCTGCTGCGCTGCGCCGACGCCGCGATGCATCTGGCCGGGGAGAACGCCAGCGGCGTGCAGGAGTACGACCCGGTCCACGAGACCGGCGCAACCTGCCGGCTGGAGCTGCTCGGCGACCTGCGCCGCGCGATCGGCGCCGACGACCAGCTGACGCTGCACTATCAGCCGAAGATCGACCTGCGTACCGGAGACGTCGCCGGTGTCGAGGCGCTGATCCGCTGGGACCACCCGGTGCACGGCCGGATGGCGCCGGACACGTTCATCCCGATGGCCGAGACCACCAGTCTCATCCGCCCGCTCACCGACCACGTCCTGGAGATCGCGGTACGCCAGGCGAAGCGGTGGCAGGAGCGGGGCACGCCGATGCCGGTCGCGGTCAACCTCTCCACCCGGTGCCTGCTCGATCCCGGGCTCGCCGATCGGGTGCTGGACCTGCTGCGCCGCACCGGGCTGCCGGCCGAACTGCTGGAGCTGGAGATCACCGAGAGCATGGTGATGACCGACCCGGAGCGGGCGCTGACCGTGCTGTGGGCGCTGCGGGCCGGCGGGATCCGGATCTCCGTCGACGACTTCGGCACCGGGCACTCCTCGATGGCGTACCTGCGGCAGCTGCCGGTCGACGAGCTCAAGATCGACCGCTCGTTCGTCCAGGAGATGACCGGTAGCCACGGCGACTCGGTGCTGGTCCGTACGGCGGTCGGCCTCGGCCACAACCTGGGACTGTCCGTGGTGGCCGAGGGCGTCGAGGACGAGCAGACCGCGCTCGCCCTGCGCGAGCTGGGCTGTGACATCGCGCAGGGCTACCACTTCGCCCGGCCGATGCCGGCCGCCGACCTCGACGCCTGGCTGACCGCGTATCAGTCCAGCGGCTGGGG
>KL571528.1:10716-14201 GCA_000715855.1 Actinoplanes liguriensis | reverse complement strand
GGTGCTGGCCTACTGGTTCCCGTCCTACGACATGGACCTGTCCAAATACTCCGCCGGCATTCTGCTCTGCCTGCGCATGGCCGAGGCCGGCGCCGCGGACGGCATCCGTCAGATCGACCTCGGCAAATCCGAGGCGCTCTACAAGACCCGGCTGAAGAACGACGAGACGCCGGTCGCCGCGGGCCGGGTCGAGCGTTCCTGGACGGTTGCCACGGCCCGTCGCACGCAGACCGCGGTGTCCCGCTCGCTCAAACAGGGCGCGCTGGGGGAGAAGCTGAAGAGCGGCCGTACCGGAAAGGTGCTCCGCGGGCTGAAGGCGAGGATCGCGTCGCGATGACGATTCTGGTGGCGGTCGTCTCCTACAACAGCGAGCGGCTGATTCCCGACCTGATCGCCGGTCTGCGCACCGGCCTGGACGGCATGAAATGGCACCTCACGGTCGCCGACAACGATTCCCGGGACAACAGCGTCGAGCTGATCCGCTCGCTGGCGCCGGAGGCGACGATCGTCGAGATGGGCCGCAACGCGGGCTACGCGGCCGGCATCAACGCCGCGGTCGCCGCGTCCCCGGCCTACGACGCGATCCTGGTCCTGAACCCGGACGTGCGCCTCACCCCCGGCTGCGTGCCGCGCCTGCTCGACGCGCTCCGGGTCCCGGGCACCGGCATCGCCGTCCCGAACCTCGTCGACGGCGACGGCACCCTCATCCACACCCAGCGCCGCGAGCCGAGCACCCTGCGGATGCTGGGCGACGCGTTCCTCGGCGCGAGGCGCGCCGGCCGCTTCCGCCCGCTGGGGGAGATCGTCACGACCCCTTCGGCGTACGAGGCGGAGACGTTCACCGACTGGGCGGAAGGCTCCACCCAGTTGATCAGCGCGGAGTGCTACGCCCGCATCGGACCGTGGGACGAGCGGTACTTCCTCTACTCGGAGGAGACCGATTTCGCCCTGCGCGCGAGGGATGCGGGCCTGCGCACCCGCTACGTCCCGGAGGCGAAGGCGGTCCACCTGGAGGGCGACTCACGGGTGTCGCCGGGCCTGTGGGCGCTGCTGACCCTGAACAAGGTCCGGCTGCACCGCCGCCGCAAGGGCGCCCTGCGCGCGTCGGCGTTCTGGGCCGCGACGCTGCTGCGCGAGTCCAGCCGGGCCGCCCTGGGCAAGAAGCCGAGCCGCGCCGCCACGCGCGACCTGATCACCCCGGCCCACCTGCGCGAAACCCCCGGCCCGGCCAGCGTCACCCGCTGGAGCTGACCACGACTGCCGGGCCCGGGCCTGGATGGGCGGGCCCGGCGTGGGAGAGCATGCATGCATGACGATCTCGTCTCTGTCCTCATGGGAGCACGGCGCTCAGGCCCTGGCGCTGCTGAAAGCCGCGCTCGACCGCGGCTACCTCGACTTCCTGGCCTCACCCCGGACGCCGGCCGAGGTGAGCGAGTTCGCCGGGCACCCGGCCGGTGATCTGCTGGCCGCGTTCGAGGGTCACGGCATCGTGGTGCGCGACGGCGAGGCGTACCGGCTGGATCAGGAGGTCGCCGCGGGCCTGGCCGCCGACGCGCCGATCGGCCTGGCCGCGCGGATCGTGCGGGCCGATCTGCTCGCCCGGCAGGTCGCCGAGGTGGTGCGGACCGGGACGGCGCCGCTGACCGGTGACGAGAGCCTGATCGTCGCTCAGTCCGTGGCGCTGCAACCGGGCGACCCGGCCCGCGCGGTCGTCGACAAGCTGCACGGCGCGGTCCCCGAGGTGCGCGACGCCATCGCCAACGGGCGGATGCTCGACGTCGGCTCCGGCGTCGGCGGGTACGTGCTGACCGCGCTCAGCCTGCTCCCCGGGATGCGCGCCACCACCCTGGAGCTGGTTCCGGAGGTGGCCGCGGTCGCCCGGCAGCGCGCGCACGACCTCGGTGTCGCCGACCGGGCCGACATCCGGGTCATGGACGCCCGCCGGTTCCACGCCTGGGACGAGTTCGACGCCGCGTTCTGGGCTCAGCCGTTCTTTCCCGAGGAGACCCGCACGGAGGTGCTCGCCATGATCCTGCGCAGCCTGCGGCCCGGCGGCGTCCTCGTGCTCCAGCAGTTGGACGCCGAGCCGGCCGGGGGCCCGGAGCGCGCCGCGTTCACGCTGGCCCGGCTGGTCGCGCGGTCCGCCCGGCTGCCGTTCGCGCGCCCGCTCGCCGACCTGGTCGGCGAGGCCGAGGCGGCCGGGTTCACGCTCATCCGGACCCTGGAGATCGACCTGGGCCGGCTGGCCCTGCTGCGCCGGCCGGGTGTTGCGGGATAGTCAGATCATCTTTATATTCCCGATGGTGACCTCATCCATGCGGGAACCGACGTTCTGGGCGCTGACCGTGCTGGCCTCCGGGCCGCACCACGGCTACGGCCTGATCCGGGAGGCCGACCGGCTCTCCGGCGGGCGGGTGCGGCTGCAGCCGGGGACGCTCTACGCCACCCTCGACCGGCTCGGCGCCGAAGGGCTCGTCGAGCTCGACCGGGAGGAGATCGTCGACGGGCGGGCGCGGCGCTACTACCGGCTGACCGACCGCGGCGCCACCGCCCTGGACGCCGAGGCGGCACGGTTGCGGGCGAGCGCCGACGCCGCCCGCACCCAGCTCGCCGCCCGCAAGGGCTTCGGGGCGGCGACGGCATGACGATCGAGGCGCACTACCGTCGTCTGCTCCGGGCGTACCCGAAGGGGCCGCGCCGCGAGGAGCTGCTCGTCACGCTGATGGACTGCGCCCCCGAGGGCCGGCGGCGGCCGGCCTTCCGGGAGGTCGCCAACCTCGTACGGCATGGCCTGCGCGCCCGCCTCGGCCGCCCCCGGTCCCGCAGCGTCGTGGTGCTCGCGACCCTGGCCGCGATCGTCGCCGGCTGCTTCGGCGCGTCCGCGATGTCGCTGCTCGGCTGGCAGTTCGCGCCGGCGCTGAGCGGCGTCGTCCGGGCCCAGGGGATCGACCACGAGGTGTTCCCCGGGCAGACCGTGGAGGGGTGCGAGAGCGGATCCGACGACGTCTTCCAGCCGGAGGTCTACGGGCTGAGCTGCGGTGACGTCCCGGCGTTCGTCCCGAACCCGGACGGCGAGGGCACCCGTTACGGTTTCGCGGAGTACCGGATCACGCCGTCACCCGCCACCCGCGACTACCTGACGTTCACGACCACGGTCCGGGACCGGCTGGCCGCCGCAGGCTGGCACATCGGCACGGAGATCCGCACGCACCGGGGCATCGACGACCTCGACACCAGCGTGCTCGACGGGACGAGTGCGCCGTACCCGGGGAACGACGTCGAGACGAACGTGCGGGAGGCGACGTTCTGGGCCACCCGGGACGGCGTTGTCCTGGAGTTCTTCGACGCCGCCGGGAGCGACATCCCGGACGCGACGGCCCGGTTCACGGTCGCCCGCGTCGCGCCGTGGTGGCTCTGGGCCATGACCGGCTTCGGGGCGCTGCTCGGCGTGGCGGCCGGCTGGCTGGTCACCGGCTGGATCAGCC
>KL571528.1:8279-10508 GCA_000715855.1 Actinoplanes liguriensis | reverse complement strand
ATGTGTATAAGAGACAGAGGCGACGGCGCGGCGACCTTCATCGCGGCGCTGCCCGCCTGGCTGTGCGCGCTCCCGCTGACGGCGCTCGCGCTCCCGCTCAACCAGCAGGTGGGCCGCCCCTGGTCGGAGGGCGTCTTCGTCGGCCTCTACGCCAAACTCACCCCCTGGCCCGACCTCGGCTTCGACCTCCTCAACCCGGTCGTCATCCTGACCCTCGCCGCCTCCCTCCCCGCCCTGATCGCCGCCGCGGTCACCGGGAGGCAGCGCGCCGGCACCCGCGTGATCGAATAGCCGGATGGAATTGACCAAGCGGTTCAGCGACGAGCAGTACGCGCGTGGGCTGAGCTCCTGGGACTGGCTGGATCTCAGCGGCAAGGCGCCGCGGTTCGCGTCGCTCTTCGGTGATCTGTTCCTGGAGGACGAGCAGGGTGGCTGGTGGCACCTCGACACGTTCGAGGGGCGGCTCGGTCAGCGGTGGCCGGACGCCGCCGCGCTGACCGCGGAGCTGAACACCGAGGAGGGCCAGGACCGTTACCTGCTGGGCGCGCTGGCGATGGGCGCGTTCCACCGCCGCGGCCTGGAGCTGGGGCCCGACGACGTGTACGCGTGGGCCCCGCCCCCGATGATCACCGGCAGTTTCGCGGTCGACGACATCCGCGTGTTCAAGTTCGTCGCCGTGCTGCACATCATGGGCCAGACCCACCGCCAGCTGGGTCAGCCTGCCGTTTAGGTATGGACCCGGCTCCGCGCGCCTGAGCATGCCCGGGGCGCCAACGTAGACGGGATCCGGCGAGGAGCCCGCCCACCGGTGCTCGAAAGGCCCGGCTCCTACGATGGGACGATGCCACGGCTGATCCTGTTGAACGGGCCGCCAGGGTGCGGCAAGTCGACCCTGGCCCGCATGTTCGCGGAGGAGCATCCGCTCACGCTGAACCTGGACATCGACCGGGTCCGGGATCTGATCGGTTGTTGGCGTGAGCACCTCGAGACAGCGGGACTTCTCGCCCGATCCATGGCGCTGGCCGGCGCGCGCGTGCATCTTTGCGCCGGCCACGACGTTGTCGTACCGCAGCTGCTGGCCCGTCCGACGTTCATCGAGCAGGCCGCTGCGCTGGCCGCCGAGCTCGGCAGCGCGTTCCATGAAGTAGTGCTGGTCGACAGCAAGGAGAATGCCGTTCACCGCTTCCTCGATCGGAGCAGGACCAGCGCGGAGCGCGGCCACCGGGACGCCGGAGAGTTGCTGGATCGGCAGGGCGGCCTGGTGGAGTTGGAGGCGATGTACGACCGTCTCATGGCGTTGGTGGCGACCCGCCCCGCGACGAAGGTGGTGCGTACGCGAGCCGGCGAGATCGAGCAGGCTTACCGCGACTTCCTCGCCGTCGTGGCGTGAGCCGGATCGCCATCACGATCGACAGCGATCCGGTCCGCAACGACGTCGCGACGGAGCGGGCGGTGAAACGGCAAACTCAGCGCCAGCTCTTCACGAGCGTTGCCGCGGCGTTGCGGGCGCGGAGCGGGAGCTGTCGCGAACGGGCGACCGATGTCCGTACCGAATCTGGGGTGTCGTCCTTGTAGACGCTGAAGCGCGGCTGCAACCAGGCGCCGGGTGAGGCCGGGCGACGGTCGCTGGTGAAGACTGTCGTGTAGCCGAGGCGGCGCAGCGCCCCGAGCGTCGTGCGGTCGTAGCGGCCGAGCGGGCACGCCGCACGGGTCACCGGACGGCCGATGACTGTCGCGATCCGGTCGCGCGCGTCGGCCAGTTCCTCCTGGACGGAGGCGGGGGAGAGGCCGCGCCACGGGTGGTGGTGCATGCCGTGGGTGCCGACCGCCATCCCGTTCTCGATCAGCTCTCGCAGGTCGGCCTCGCCGAGGCTGCCGGGGGAGTCGAGGCGTCCGGCGAGGACGAAGAACTCCGCGGTCAGGCCACGGTCCAGCAGGGCGGGGAGCGCGATCTCGACGTCCGAGGTGTTGCTGTCGTCGAAGCTGAGGTTGACCGGAAACGACCACGAAGAGATCTCGTCGAGGATCGCCTCGAAGGCAGACACGCTTATCCAGTACGCGTCCTCGCCCGGCTCCAGCGCACGCGCGGGCTCGCCGATGCCGTGGAAGAGGATGTTGATCTGCTCAGGCATGCGCTTCTTCCCTGGACGAGGCGTCGCGTCCCCAGTCGGCGTCGGTGCGCCGCCGGGCCCGGTACGCCGCGTAGACGGTGATGCCGGCGTAGAGGAC
>KL571528.1:6241-8042 GCA_000715855.1 Actinoplanes liguriensis | reverse complement strand
AGCGTAGAGGACGGCGGCGGGCGCGAGCCACGGCCGCCGCAGGACGACGTCCTTGAGCCAGGAGGAGCGCCCGGATGCCCGTACGTCCGCGGTGATCTCGCCTTTCGCCGCGGCCTCGCGCATCGCCGTGTTGCCGGCGCGCACCCGGATCAGGCGGCGGATCAGGTCGCGTGTCCGGAACGGCGTGGCGACCACCGAGACGACCGTGCTGACCTGCTGTTTCTCGTCGGCGGTGAAGAGCGAGTCGACGAACAGGTCGTCGGCGACCATGTCCGGGAACCGCGCGAAACGGGACCGGCCCGCGGCTGACAGGGCGATCACGCCGCGACCGAACAGCCCGGTTCGCAGCGCCGGCAGGTGCCGGTGCACGCTGTAGTACGCCCTGACCGGTATCGGACGCCCGGCCAGGTCCAGCTCCCGGCGAGCGGTGGCGGCGGGCGACGTGGCGCACGCTGCCGCGAGGTCGCGCAGACCGGAAGTGGTCAGGTTGATGTCGGCGTCGAGGTAGACCCGCGGGAACCCGGTCGCGACGTCGTCGCCGGCGTTCAGCGCGCCGGGCTTGCCCGGGTCGGGAAGATCGAGCACGCGTACGCCGCGATCGCGCGCCACCCGCACGGTCTCGTCGATGCAGCCGTTCGCGACCACCGTCACGTCGAACTCGCCGGGTGTGGCGTCCGCGAGCAGCGTGTCCAGGCAGCGCCCGATCACCGCGGCCTCGTTGTGCGCGGCGATGACGACGCTGGTCACGGCACGTCCACCCGGGTCGCCGAGTCGGCCGGCCGGCGCTGGCCGGGGATCCGCGGCGGGTCGGCCGGGACCTTCAGCAGCGTGCGCCACACCGCGACGTACTCGGTGGCCTGGTGCTCCCAGGACAGGAAGTCCCGGAAACGCTCGCGGCCGATCTTGCGCATCCGCTCGCGCAGCGCCGGGTCGTCGAGCAGCGTGTTGATCGCGTCCGCGAACTCGGCCGGCGTGCCGGTGGGCACGTAGAGGCCGGCCTCGCCGACGGTCGCGTGCGTCTCGATCAGGTCGGCGGCCACCACCGGGACGCCGCGCCCCAGGTATTCCACCGTCTTGGCCATCGTGGAGAGCTGGTTCATCCGGGTCGGCAGGTCGGGCTGCAGGGCGACGTCGGCCTCCCGCAACAGCGCGTCCACCTCGGGGCCGTTGAGCCAGCCGGTGAACTCGACGACGTCGCTCAGGCCGCGTTCCTCGCCGAGCTTGCGCAGCCCGGCGGCGGTCTCGCCGTCCCCGGCCAGGATCATCCGCCAGCCGGTGCGCCCGCGCAGCGCGATCAGCTCCTCAGCCGCCAGGACGGCCCCCTCGACGTTGTCCTGCGGGCCGAAGACGCCCAGGTAGACGACGCGGAGCGGGCCCTCGGGGCGCTCGTCGGGGGCCGGTGCGATCTCGGCGAACGCCGGGCCGTTGCGGACCACGGTCACCTTGGCCGGGTCGACGCCCCGCTTGACGGCGTTCTCCTTGAACGACTCGTTCGTGGCGAAGACCGCGGTGGCCGTACGCAGGGTGAGCTTTTCGAAGAGGACGAGGAGCCGGGAGACCATCGGGTTCGGGTCGCCGCCGCGCGAGACGTAGACCTCGGGGGACAGGTCGTGATGGTCGAAGACCCACGGCCGCCCCAGTGCCCTGACCAGCAGCGCGAGTGGGAAGTAGATGTCCGGCGGGTTGCACACCTGGACCGCCTGGGCCCGCCCGCGGAGGATCTCGCCGAGCAACCGGATGGTGATCCACATGAAGGACCAGAAGAACTCCAGCGCGAACGAGAGCACCTGTCTCTTATACA
>KL571528.1:4280-6011 GCA_000715855.1 Actinoplanes liguriensis | reverse complement strand
CGGAGACTCTTGTCACCGCGCGGGGCGATGACTGTCACGTCGAATCCGGCCGCCTCGAGACTGAGACATTCACGGATGACGCGGCGGTCCTTCTCGGCGGGCAGATTCGCCACCAGAATCGCGACGCTCGGTCGCTTCACAAAGATCACCCCGTTCGGCACCTGCTGACGCGAACAACATTCCAGAGAAGTCCTCACGTAGCGATGCCGGGGCGTCCACAGCTAAGGGGCTGAACGGACCAGTTGATCGGTCCAATTCGGTGAATCCGCCGTGGACAGTGCGGTTTCGAGCCGCCGGCGGCGCCGCAGCAGCGCCGCGTCTGTCCACAATGTGACAGCCGAGGTGCCCACCGCGCCGAGCAGGGCGACGCCGATCAGCGAGCGGATCGGCGAGTGCAGGAGCAGCTGCGACGACGGCGGGACGAGGGTGGCCACCGTGATCCGGAGATCCTTCTTCACGTTCCACTCGTCCTGCATGTCCTTGAGCTCCTGCTCGTAGGTGCCGCTCAGGATCTCCAGCGAGGTCAGGCCGGCCTGCTCGTCGGTGCTGATCGTGGTGATCGACATCGAGCCGATCAGGTACCGCGGCTCCTGCCTGGTCCCGGTGTTGCGGGGCTCGAACTTGTACGTCCCGGAGACCCCCTTCGCCCGGAACGCCGCCTGCGCGTCGGCGGTGTTCAGCCGGTTCGCGATGGCGGCGGCGGTCACCGCGATCGACGGGTAGATCCCGGCCACCGGGTTCGGCGCGTAGTCCGAGACCGGGGGCTGGATCATCAGCACCTCGGAGGCCAGAAAACGGTCCTGCGTGTGCACGGCGGGACTGGCCGAGGCCGCGGTGGCGAGCGCCCCGACCACGATCAGATACCAGCGCCGCTCGAGCACTCCGGCCATATCGGACAGAAACATCGTTATTCCGTTCCCTGGGTCTGAGCTGCTGCGTGACTCATTAGCGCGTTACACCAGATCTCGTCAACTTCGATTTCGATCGGAAGTCCAATAGCCACCGTCAGGATCGTCGTATAACTTGACGCTGGTGTGTCGGGGGGCCGCCGTGCGGCTCTCTGATGTGGAACTCCGTGGCGACGAAAGACGTCCTGGCGGGAAGTTGGAGAGGCGTCCGTGGACCTCGGCGAGATTCTGCGCATTTTGCGCAACCGCTGGCTCATCGTCGTGCCGATGCTGGTCCTTGCAGTGGGCCTGGGCATCGGCACGTTCATGCTCGTGCCCACGACCTACTCGACCTACACGATGGTCAGCCTGCTGACCTCACCCTCGGCGACCCAGGCCTCCGCCCAGCAGACCGGGCAGGGCCAGGACAACCCGTTCCTCTACCTCAACGGCTCGCTCATCGCGACCGCCGACTTCCTCGGCCGCCGCCTCCAGTCGACCGACACGGTCCTGCAGCTCAAGGCCAACGGCCTCACCGAGAAGTACGAGGTCGCCCTCGCCGAGAACGCGCAGGGCCCGTTCCTGACCCTGACCCTCAAGGGCACCGACAAGGAGCACCTGCTCTCCTCGGCCGCGCAGCTCACCACGTTCGCCGGCACCACGCTCAACGACATCCAGAAGCAGAACAACGTCGCCGAGAAGGACCGGATCAAGCTCACCCAGGTCATCCCGCCGCAGACGCCGAAGGTGGAGACCAAGGAGAAGCTCAAGCTGGTCATCGTGGCCGGTGGCGGCACCGCCGCGCTCGGCTTCGTGCTGGCGTTCATCGTCGAGAGCATCAGCC
>KL571528.1:1647-4128 GCA_000715855.1 Actinoplanes liguriensis | reverse complement strand
ATGTGTATAAGAGACAGGGTCAAGGCCGCCGCGACCGCGACCCCGGACATCGAGGGCACCGTGGTCATCCAGTTGCCGTCGACCGCGCCCGCCGCGCGCCCGGCGCCGCCCGCCGAGAAGAAGGCGTCGGACGCGGAGAAGACCCAGCGGATCCAGGTGCCCCCACGCCAGTCCGCCACCGCCACCAGTCAGAAGGAGAGCCAGCCCCGCCGGCCCGGGCTCTCCACGACGTACCAGTCGAACGGCGATCGTGGGGGCCAGAATGCCAACCGGGTCAACGGCAGTTGAGGCGCGCCGCCCGACCGGGGTCGTCTCGCGCAACGGCCGGCTCTACCGCTCCCAGCAGCGCCTGCGCACGCTCGGGCCGGATTCCCTCCTCGCGGTCTACCTGATCCTGCTGCTCGTCGTCCCGGCCCGGCTCGTGGTCGCGAGCATCGGCGCGACGGGCACGGTCGCCAACCTGTTCCTGCTGGTCGCGCTCCTCTGGTACGCGGTGAGCTGGCTGATGCGGCGGGTGCAGACCGCGCCGTACACGCGGGCGCCGCGGATCGCGCTGCTGTTCTACGTGGTGGCGGTGCTGGCGGCGTACGTCGCGGTCGGCCGGCGGGACGCCGACGCCTCGGAGTACAGCGCCGCCGACCGTGGCCTGCTGCAGCTGCTCATCTGGCTGCCGCTGATCCTGCTCACCACGTCGCTGACCGAGTACCGGCAGATCGACCGCCTGCTCAAGCTGTTCGTGAAGTTGTGCACGGGCGTGGCGGTGGTGGCGATGGCCGAGTTCGTGCTCAAGCAGAGCCTGACCGCCTGGATCGTCATCCCCGGCCTGTCCGGCAGTTCGGCGTCGGAGCTGGTCGCCCGCGGTGACTTCGTCCGGCCGACGGCCACCGCGTCGAACACGCTGGAGCTGGCCGCGACCCTGTCGATGGCGCTGCCGTTCGCGATCCAGCAGGCGTTCTACGACACCGACCGCAAGCTCTGGCGACGCTGGGCGCCGGTCTTCCTGATCGCGCTGGCGACCATCATGACGGTGTCGCGCACCTCGGTGATCGGCCTGGTCATCGTCCTGTTCGTGCTGCTGCCGACCTGGCCGATCGAGCGGGTCGGCAAGGCGCTGCTGGTGATGATCCCCGCTCTGGGCGCCACCCGCGTCCTCGTGCCGGGCCTGGTGGGCACGCTGGTCGGCCTCTTCTCCGCGATGTTCAACGGCGGCGACAACAGCACCAACTCCCGCACCGCGACCAGCGCCGACGTCGACGAGTTCCTGCAGGGCCACACCTGGTTCGGCCGTGGCCCGGGAACGTTCCTGCCGCTGCTCTACCGGTACACCGACAACCAGTATCTGCTGGCCATGCTGGAGATCGGCGTGGTCGGGCTGGTAGCCATCGTGTGCCTCTACGTGACCACCATCCACTGTGGCGGTGCGGGCCGCCGTCGTTTCACCGACCCGGAACGCCGGGAGACCGGTCAGGGCTTTGTGGCCGTCGGGTTCGTGATGCTCGTCGTAACGGCCACATTCGACACTCTGAGCTTCCCGATCGTGGCCGGATCCACTTTCCTGATGTTGGGCCTGTCGGGTGCATACCTGAGCGTGGCCAGACGCGAACAGGCGAATACAGGAGATCTTCCCCAGTGACGGATTTGAACCGACGGGTGGCCACGGCCGCCCGCTGGAGCCTGGTCAACACCATCGTCCGCCGGGTGGGCACGTTCGCCTCCGGTGTGGTGCTGGCCCGTCTCTTCTTCGGGCCGTACGAGTGGGGCCTTTACGCGGTCGGCCTGCTCGTGCTGGCGATGCTGCTCTCGCTCAACGAGATGGGCGTGAGTCTCGCGCTCGTCCGGTGGGAGGGCGACATCCGCCGCTTCGCTCCCACTGTGCTTACACTGTCCACATTGTCCAGTTCAGCGTTCTATGTGTTGCTCTGGTGCACCGCGCCGGCGCTGGCCCGGGCACTCGGCTCACCGGACGCCACCCTGATGCTGCGGGTGCTCTGCGTCAGCGTGATCATCGACGGCATCGCGTGTGTCCCGCTCGGCCAGCTCAACCGCGAGTTCCAGCAGTTCAAGCGCACCGCCGTGGACATCCTGAACTTCGCGATCAACACGGTGGCGACCATCGCGTTCGCGGCCGCCGGCGTCGGGGCGATGTCGTTCGCCTGGGGGTCGCTGATCGGTAACCTGGTCGCCCTGGTCGGTTTCGGGCTCTGCGCGCCCGGCATGCTCCGCTTCGGCTGGAACCCCGAACAGGCAAGACAATTGCTCCGGTACGGCCTTCCGCTGGCCTCGGCGAGCCTGCTGACCCTGGGCATCGTCAACGTGGACTCGGTCGTGGTCGGCTCGGTGCTCGGCCCGGCGGCGCTCGGGATCTACGCCATGGCGTTCAACATGTCGAGCTGGCCGGTGCGGATGGTCTCGGAGACCGCCCGGCGCGTCTCGTTCGCCGGCTTCTCGCGTCTGGCGGACTCCTCGCCGGCCGAGTTCGCG
>KL571528.1:954-1438 GCA_000715855.1 Actinoplanes liguriensis | reverse complement strand
TGTGTATAAGAGACAGGCTTCATCCGGGCGTTCACCCTGGTCATCGCGGCCGCCGTGCCGATCTGCGTAATCCTCGGCGTGCTCGCCACCCCGATCATCGTGTTCGTCTACGGCGACCAGTGGGCGGGCGCCGGCCTGCCGCTGCAGTTCCTGGTCGCGCTCGGCCTGCTGCGCACCGCGGTGGAGCTGGCGTACGACTGCCTCGCCACCCGGGTCCGCAAGACGCTGATGTTCATGCAGGCCTGGTGGCTGTTCACGCTCATCCCGATCCTGCTGCTCGGCGCCCACCTGTGGGGCGTCCCCGGCGTCGCCGCCGGTCACGTGGTGGTGGCCGCCATCCTGGTCTCCCCGGTGTTCGTGGTGGTGCTCGGCCGGCTGGGGATCCCGGCCGCCCAGATCCTGGTCGCCTGCGTCCGCCCGGCGCTCGGCGGCCTGGCCATGGGCGTGGTCGCCTGGCTCGTGCACCGCTGGCTCGGCGGGGGCT
>KL571528.1:0-731 GCA_000715855.1 Actinoplanes liguriensis | reverse complement strand
TCCTCGGCCTGGCCGTGGCCGGTCTCGCCGCCGCCGCGACGTACGTCCCGTTCGTGCTCCCGATCATCAAGCGCCTCCGGTCCGGCGATGCCGGCGCCGAGGAGCCGGCCGCCGAGCCCGCGCTCGCGTAGGCCCTTCTCTAGGAGATCGAGACAGATGCGTTCGTTGAAGCGGCGCCTGCGAGCCCGTTACGGCTGGCTGCCCCTTGAGGAGCTGCGCAACAAGGTGGTGCTCGGGCACACCGCGGTCGGCCTCGGCCGGTTCGAGCGGTCCGAGATCCGCCGGCTGACGCCTGCCATGCCCGGCGGGATCCGGCCGCGCGCCCGGGTCGCGACCGTGGTGCTGACCTACAAGCGGCCCGAGGGTGTGCTGCGGGCCGTCGAGTCGGTGCTCGCGCAGACAATCCGCGACCAGGTCGTGGTGGTCGTCGACGACGGCGGCGGCCAGTTGCCGGAGTTCCCGGCCGACCCGCGCCTGCACGTGGTGAGCCTGCGGCACAACATCAACGTGCTCGGCGTCAGCCGCAACGTCGGCATGGGCCTGACCGACTCGGAGTTCGTGGCGTTCCTCGACGACGACAACACCTGGCACCCGCATCACCTCGAGACCGCCCTCGATCGGCTGGACGAGGGTGGCCCGGATGCGGTCTACACCGCGATGCGGCGGGTGCTGCCGGACGGCACGATGCGGGACGTCCTCTCCGTCGAGTTCGACCGCAAGCTCGCCTGGGA
>KL571527.1:8291-8806 GCA_000715855.1 Actinoplanes liguriensis | reverse complement strand
TGTGTATAAGAGACAGACTGAACGTGGACAAGGCTTGAGACCTGCCGTGTGACGGTACCCGTGATCGGTTCAGGATTTTCGCCACGCCGTCGAAGGGGAGGATATGTCTGTTGTATCGACCCCCGCCCGAGCCGCGGACAGGCGTCCCCAACCACGCTGGTGGCGGCAGATCGTCGTGCAGTTCGTCGCCCGTGCGTTCGCGATCGGCCTGATCCCGTACGCGATATCGGAGTTCTTCCCGTCGGTGAACCCGATGATCGTGATCGTGCTCCTGCTGGCGGAGACCGTGATCAGCGCCCGGCGGTTGCAGCGGCGCCTGGCCCGCGCGATGGCGGCCCTGGACGCCCTGGCGACCGGCCGGCTGGACCTGGAACTGCCGATCGCCAAGCAGGACCAGATGGGCTGGCTCGCCGGCACGATCAACATGGCGACCGAGGGCATGCGTGAGCTGATGACCGGCATCGCCCGCCAGGCGCATCAGCTGCGGGACGCCGCCGACCAGCTCACCGGCAGCG
>KL571527.1:6503-8089 GCA_000715855.1 Actinoplanes liguriensis | reverse complement strand
GCATGAAGCAGATGCTGGCGGGCGCCGACGAGGTCAAGAACAGCATCGAGGCGATCGCCGGGCAGGCGATCGCCGCCGGCCAGGTCGCCCAGCAGGCCGTGACGACCGCCGCCGACGCGCGGGCCGGCGTGACCCACCTGGGCACCTCCAGCGCGGAGATCAGCGGCGTGGTCGCGTTCATCAACAACGTCGCCGCCCAGACGAACCTGCTCGCTCTCAACGCGACCATCGAAGCCGCCCGCGCCGGCTCCGTGGGCAAGGGCTTCGCCGTCGTCGCCGGTGAGGTCAAGAGCCTGGCCGAACAGACCGGGGAGGCCACCGGCAACATCGACGCACAGGTGGCCGCGATCCGCGACGACGCGGCCCGTACCGTCACCGCCCTGGAAACGATCGCCGAGGTCGTCGAACAGATCAGCACCAATCAGCGTGACATCACCGCGGCCGTCGGGGCCCAGCGCGCCGCCACCGAGGACATGACCCAGCGCGTGCACAGCACCGGGCAGACGACGCTGAACCTCACGTTGATCATCGACGAGCTGGCCACCGCCGCCAGCCGGTCCACCGAGGGCACCCGCCAGGTCTCCGACGCGGTCACCGCGCTCGCCGGCATTGCCGCTCAACTCACCGAGATGACCAGCGCGTACGAGGCGGTGGAGGTCACCCGCATCGCCGCATCCTCCTACGCGTCACCGCCGCAGACCAGCCCGGCCCGGCAACGAGCCGCGGCACCCGCCGTCAGCATCGAGCAGGCGCCCGCCAGGGCGGTGAACGCCGGTCCGGTCGAGCTGTTCTGACCGGATCCCACGGCCGGATTCAGGCAGTGGTGCGATCTCCCGCGAGCCCGGCCCGGCTGGAGATCCTGCGGCTCGGCGCCGAGCGGGTCTGTGCCGGCCGCTTACACTGCCGGGGCGGGCACAACCTGTGGCTGGGGCCGCCACCCAGCGACGCGACACCAGTGAGGGAGCCGATGGCACGCATCGTCATCACCGGATCCGCTGACGGGCTGGGCCGGGCGACCGCCGCGACGCTGCTCGGCGACGGGCACGACGTGATCGTCCACGCGCGCAGCGCCCAGCGGCTGACCGCCCTGCGGGACCTGCTCGACCGCGGCGCGGCCGGGATCGTCGGCGACCTGGCCGATGCCGGGCAGACGCGCGAGGTGGCCGAGCAGGTGAACCGCCTCGGACCCGTCGACGCGGTGATCCACAACGCGGGCATCATCGGCGGGCCGCAGGTCATGCGGGTGAACGTCGTGGCGCCGTACCTGCTCACCGCTTTGATCGAGAAACCGCGGCGGCTCGTCTACCTGAGCAGTGGCATGCACCGGGGAGGCCACGCGGACGTGGCCCGCCTGGAGCACGGCGGCTCGTACTCCGACAGCAAGCTGTTCGTCACCGCGCTGGCCCTCGCGGTCGCGCGACTGTGGCCGGACGTGGCAAGCAACGCGGTCGACCCGGGATGGGTGCCGACCAGGATGGGCGGTGCGGGCGCGCCCGACGACCTGCGGCTGGGCCACCTCACGCAGGAATGGCTCAGCGCGGGCGACGACCCGCAGGCCGACGCCACCGGTGGCTACTGGTTCCACC
>KL571527.1:5380-6291 GCA_000715855.1 Actinoplanes liguriensis | reverse complement strand
CGGCGGCAGCAGCCGCACGCCTCGGCGCAGGACGAGCAGTTCCAGGAGCGGTTGCTCGCGGCGCTCGCCGAGCACACCGGCACGCCGCTGGCATGAACGGCGTGCGCCCCGGCCGGCCCCTCGCTGGTGGTCAGCCTGCCGCGACGTCCCGCGCCGGCGGGGAACGCCCGTCGTCCGCGTCATCGGTCGCGGCCTGCTCCTTCAACGCTGATATCAGTGCCTGAGCCCGGAGCGACGGATGGGCGCGAGTGACGGCCACGGCGGCCCGACCGGGCCAATGACTGTCCGCCACGGACACGGTCCGGACGCTCGCCGGCAGGGCCGCGCGGGCCAGATCCGGGATGACGGTGATGCCCAGCCCGGCGGCGACCAGGCCGAGCCGGGTGGACCAGTTGCGTGCGGAGTGCGCGACCCTCGGCTCGGCCAGGGTCGGCCAGGCGCCGAACTGCGGGTCGTCGGCAGCGCCGGCGCCGACGATCCACTGCTCGTGTGCCAGCTCCGCCACGGTGACGCTCCGGCGGCCGGCGAACGGGTGTCCCACGCCCACCGCCACCAGCAGACTTCCCTGCCGTACGGTGGTCTGCCGCAAACCGTCCAGATCGTAGTCCGGCAGGCCGTGGCCGACACCGATGACCGCCAGATCGAGCCGCTTGGCGCGAAGCTGTCGTAACAACGCCGGGGTGGACGCCTCGTGGAGCAGCACGGCCAGGCCGGGGTGAGCGGCCCGCATCCGCGCGATGGCAAACGGCGCCAGTGCCATCGCCGCGGCGGGGAAAGCGCCCACCACCAGGCGGCCCGCCAGCTTGTCACGCAGGCCGGCCAGCTCCTGCTCGGTGGCCGCGACGTCGGCGAGGATCGCGGTGGCGCGCCGGACCAGCACCTCGCCGGTCGCGGTGAGCGCCACGCCGCGG
>KL571527.1:1642-5158 GCA_000715855.1 Actinoplanes liguriensis | reverse complement strand
TGCCGGGACACCGCCGATTGCGTGTAACCCAGCAGCTCAGCGGCCTGGGTGAACGAGCCGGTCGCCGCCACCTGCCGGACCACGCCCAGGCCGACCAGGGTGAACTCAGCCATGGCCGCGAATCTAGCATGCGTTTTTCGCATGGAAGTCATGACTAGAGGTCGTTGGTGCGCATGCCAGAACGCGTCAGCATGGCAGAGGTCCACCTATGAGGAGACGGCAATGACACAGCAGTACACCCGTGATGAGCTCGTGGCCCGCATGGTCCGTGCCGGCGAGCTGGAAATCTCCGGCGAGAACCCCGGCGAGGCCGAGTCCTACTTCGACACGAGCGGGTTCCGCTTTCACGGCCCGGACGGCTTCGAGTCGGACTACGCGGGTCTCGCCGGCTACTTCGCCTCGGTTCGCGCGGCGTTCGACGACCGGTCGATCCGGCGCGGCATCGTGGTGGCCGAGGGCGACCACCTCGCCTGCCAGACCTGGATCGAGGGCACCTTCGTCCGCGAGTTCACCCAGTCCCCGGTCGGTCCGCTGCCGCCGAACGGACGCCGGATCGTCTTCGACCTGATCAACATCTTCCGCTTCGACGAGCAGGGGCGCCTCGCCGAGGAGTGGGTACGCACCGACAACCGCGGCCTGCTGCGCCAGCTGGGCGCCGACCCCGCAGCTGAGTAGCCGTCACCTGCCGAAGATGGCAAGCCCGCCGGCCTGGCGCAGGTGCTCGACGTCCGAGTACTCCACCGGCCGGCCGGGCAACGGTGACGCCGGAGCGGGGCGGAAGGCGTCCATCGTCAGAGCGAAGAGCCGTTCGAAGACCGTGCCACCCAGATCGTCATCGGTGATCGGCATCAGTCGCGACGTCGCCGCCAGGACAAGGATCAGGTCGCCGGCGCCGATGTCCGGACGGATGGCGCCCTGGTCCTGCGCCCGGCGCAACAGGCGGCTGAGCACCGTCAGCACCTCGAGACGTTGCTCATCGATCTCCGGTGTGTCCTTGAGCGCCTCTCGCGCATGAGCCGACACGGCCGTCATGACGATGCTCAGGTAGACGTCGTTCACCGACCGCAGCAGGGCGCGCAGGGCCGTGGCCGGATCGGGCTCGTCCTGTTCCAGGCGCCGGGCCAGCGCGACCACCCGGCGCATGTTGTCCAGGCTGACCGCCTTGATCAACTCGCTGCGGTCCGGGAAGCGCCGGTACAGCGTGGCGATGCCCACGCCCGCCGCGCGAGCGACCTCCTCCATCGGCACGTCCATGCCCACCCGCAGGAACTCGGCGCGAGCCGCCTGAATGATCTGTTCCCGGTTGCGCTGTGCGTCAGCCCGGAGCGGGATCGGGTCCTGTCGTTCCTGCTGCACCCTGACCTCTCCCCTCTCGGACGCAGCCCGGAGTATCCCACGCTGTGTGTCCGTGCTGCTCGTAAGGCCTGACCCACCTTAGTGGACGAAATTCCTCCACTTGGGTACGGTGGGTCAAGTGGAGGAAATCCTTCCACTAATCGCCGAGGCAGGTCCTGTGACAGAGATGAAGTTCGACGAGGCCGTCTTCCCGATCGCGCGGCGTTGCCCGTTCGCCGAGCCGGCCGAGCACGCACGAGCCCGGGAGCAGGCGCCCGTCGTGAAGGTCACCCTCCAGGGCGGCGACGAGGCCTGGTGGGTGTCCCGGCATGCCGAGGGCCGCGCGATCCTCGCCGATCCCCGGTTCTCCTCGGACCGGCGCCGGGGGAACTACCCCATCCCGACCACCGACAAGACCATCCGCCGGCGCCTGCAGAGCGAGCCGCCCAGCATGATCGGGATGGACGGCGCCGAGCACACGGCGGCGCGGCGTGCCCTGATCGGCGAGTTCACCGTCAAACGCCTGACCGCGATGCGACCGCGCATCCAGCAGATCGTCGACGGATTCATCGATGACATGCTCGCCACCGGGGCACGCCGGGCCGACCTCGTCCAGGCGCTGGCCCTGCCGGTGCCGTCGCTGGTGATCTGTGAACTGCTCGGTGTGCCGTACGAGGATCACGACTTCTTCCAGACCCGCACCGCGAAGATCCCCAGCCGCAGCACCTCCGACGAGGACCGCGGCCGGGCGGTGGCAGAGATTCGTGGCTACCTCAGGGACCTGATCGGCCGCCGGGCGGTCGAGCCGGGCGACGACCTCTTCAGCCGGCAGATCGCCCGCGCCCGTGAGGAGGGTGACCTCGATGTCGAGAGCCTGGTCAGCATGGCCTTCCTGCTGCTCGCGGCCGGTCACGAGACGACGGCGAACATGATCTCTCTCGGGGTCGTGGGCCTTCTCGAACATCCCGGCCGGCTCGCCGCGATGAAGGCCGACCCAAGCCGCACCCCGGCAGCCGTCGAGGAGCTGCTGCGCTACTTCAGTATCGTCGAGACGACGACCGCACGGGTGGCTGTCGAGGACGTCGAGGTGGGCGGGGTCACCATCGCCGCGGACGACGGGGTCATCGTCTCCGGTCTCGCCGTCAACTGGGATCCCGCCGTCTTCGCGAACCCCGCCGACCTGGACATCGGGCGTGGCGCCCGGCACCACATCGCTTTCGGGTACGGGCCGCACCAGTGCCTCGGCCAGAACCTGGCCCGGCTCGAACTGCAGATCGTGCTCGACACCCTGTTCCGGCGCATTCCCGCACTCCGGCTCGCGACCCCGGTCGAGGACCTGAGGTTCAAGTCCGACGCGGCGATCTACGGCGTGTACGAGCTCCCGGTCGCGTGGTGAGCGCCGTGCTGTCGATCAAGGTGGACGTCGCCGCTTGCACGGGATCGGGACAGTGCGCGCTGACCGACCCGGCCGTCTTCGACCAGGGCGACGACGGCATCGTCACGCTGCTCGCCGACCGGGTGGAGGGCGCGGCCGCCGACCGGGCCAGGACTGCCGTCCTGCTCTGCCCGTCTCGAGCTCTGTCAGTCGCCGAAGGCCGATAGCGAGCGGCACGAAGCTTGCTGCATCCATCGACCCGGCTCATCAACCGTCCCGAGCATCGTTCCCGCGGCCGTGCCGCGGTGCATTGACAGATTAGGATTCAGATCGTGATCTATGCGCAGCAGACCTCACTGGATGTCCACGTCACCCGGCGCCGCATCTTCGCGACGCTGATCGACGGCCTCATCCTGAGCATGGTGCTCAACATCCTGGGTCGAATCTTCGACGTCGAGGTGCCCACCGGCAGCCTCGATCTGACCGCGCTGTCGTTCGGCGGGAGCCTGCTCAGCGCCGTCGTTGTACTCGCGTACTACGTCACGCTCGAGGGCTGGTTCGGGCAGACGGCCGGCAAGCGCATCACCGGAATCCGCGTGGTCGACGAGAGCGGCAACCGTCCGGGCTTCTTGTCGGCGCTGGTCCGCACGCTGCTGCGGCTCATCGACGGGATCCTCGCCTACTTCGTGGCGTTCGTCATCGTGGTCAACTCCTCGCGCCGCCGGCGCCTGGGCGACATGGCCGCGAAAACGCTCGTCGTCCGCGCCTGACCGCCTTCTGTCCGCAAGCGCCGGCTTCCCTCCGGG
>KL571527.1:0-1399 GCA_000715855.1 Actinoplanes liguriensis | reverse complement strand
GCGGCGGCGCCGGCCCGTGCGGCAGCGGCCACCCGTCAGGACGCCGGTCGGTAGCTCGAGACGAGTTCCTGCGAGCGCTCCCACAGGCCGCGGGCGAGCGCTTCGTCGAATGCTTGCGCGTTGCTCGGCCTGGTGACGGCGCGCCGGTAGTAGTACGCGCCGGACTCCCAGTCGTCGCCGGGTGTGCCCTCCGCGAGCCACGCCAGCTGGTCGGCGCCCTGTTCAGGAGTGGAGAACAGGCGGCGTCCGATCGGGTTGGCCGCGACCCGGCGGACCAGCCGGATGATCGGTTTGGTGGCCTCCACGCCGAAGTTCGTGATGACGTTGCCGGGGTAGAAGGACGCCGCCGAGATGCCCTCGGCGTGGTAGCGCCGGTGCAGTTCCTGAGTGAACAGGATGTTCTCGAGTTTGGCCGCGCCGTAGGCGTGGACCGCGTCGAAGTGACGGTCGTGGTCGAGGTCGTTCAGATCGATCGTCTTGGTGAACCGCACCGTGCTCGAGGTCTGGATCACCGAAGCGCGCGAGGCGATGAGGGTGTCCAGGAGAAGCTGCGTGAGCAGGAACGGCGCGAGGTGGTTCACCTGAAACGTCTTCTCGAAGCCGTCGACGGTCCTGGTCTGCGGGCCGAACATGCCGCCGGCGTTGTTCGCCAGGACGTCGATGTGGGGATAGGCGCCGGTGAGGTCGGCCGCGAGCCGGGCGACGTCGTCGAGCCGGGTGAAGTCGGCGACGTAGCTGTCGGCGCCGAGCTCGGTGGCGACGGCGCGGGTCCTCTCCGGCGAGCGCCCGGCGACGACCACGGTGTGCCCGCCGGTGTGCAGCCGGCGTGCGGCGGCGGCCCCGATGCCGCTGCTCGCCCCGGTGATGACGATGACCTTCTTGATGCTCACGCGGATCTTCCCTCCGTCGATTTCGCGAGACTCTATCTCACTTGTGAAACCGAGTGTCACATATGACGTGTAGTACCATCTGCCGGTGACTGTCAGCGGGGTGCCGACCGGGGCGCGTGCACGGGCCCGGCGGGCGATGCGCGCGCAGGTGAGCGCCATTGCGGTGGGCCTGTTCCTGCAGCAGGGTTACGACGAGACGACGGTGGATGACATCTGTGTCGCCGCCGAGATCTCGCGCAGCACGTTCTTCCGGTACTTCGCGGTCAAGGAGGACGCCCTGTTCGGGTTGTCCACCGACACCGGCGAGCGGCTGCTGGCCGCGCTGGCTGCCCGGCCCCCCGGCGAGACACTGTGGACCGCCCTGCGCCGGGCGCTCGATCCGCGTCTCGAGGAGATCGCTGCCGGAGGCGCACAGGCCCGGCGTCTGGCGCGCCTCATCCAGGACGCCCCGGATCTGGCGGCGCGTCACCGGGAGAAGAACGCCGAGTGGCATCGGGTGCTGCGGCCGG
>KL571526.1:5489-6114 GCA_000715855.1 Actinoplanes liguriensis | reverse complement strand
CCGCTTCAGCGGCGGTTTTGCCGACCGACCCGACCAGATGACCGTAGGTGTCGCTCGTCAGGCCGATCTTGGAGTGGCGGAGCCTCTTGGAGACAACGGCGATGTCGACGCCGGCCTCGATCTGGAGAGATGCCGCCTCGTGTCGCAGGTTGTGCAGGGGGACGTCCGGCATGTCATGCAGTTTGATCAGGCGTTTGAAAACTCGGTAGACCTGAGTCGGGTCGAGGGGTGATCCGTCGGCCCTGGTGAAAACGAGGTTCTCGGCGTTGCGGTATGCCCGTCCGAGCGCAAGCCGCTCCTTCGCCTGTGCCCTTCGCCACGCGCGAAGAACCGCGACCGTTTCCGAATCGAGATCAACCGGGAGATCCTCTCCTTCGCTCGTCTTGAGGCGGACCCGATACTTCATCTTCAGTCCTTCCTTCTCCGCCTTCCGTGCCTTCCGGTAACTGATGCCGGTGATCTGCCAGCCAACGACGATCCGCGCCGCGTCGAGGTCTACGTCGTCCCAGCTCAGTCCGCACAGCTCGCCTCGCCGCAACCCGGCGAACACCCCCAGGTGAAATAGCGGGTACAGCCGTTCGGCCTCGATGGCGTCGAGCCACTCTCCCAGCCGCTGCGGGCTCCA
>KL571526.1:1731-5254 GCA_000715855.1 Actinoplanes liguriensis | reverse complement strand
CCCAGCCGCTGCGGGCTCCACGGCTTGACGCGCCGACGCCGAACCTTCGGCACCGTGGCGAGCGCGGCGACGTTGCGCGGAACTTCCTCGGCGCGCACAGCGGCGTTCAGCGCCGCCCGGAGGGTAGCGCGTACGCGTTGAGCGGTAGCGGCGCCGAAGGGACGCGGCACCGGAACTCGCTTCGGCTTGACCGGCCGCTTGCGGCCAGCACTAACCCGCTTCTTATCGGCCTTCGCCGCCTCGCGCGCGTAGCGGGCATTCAGTTCGACGGCCGCATCGATCTGCTTCTGTCGTTCCCGCATGAGGGTTCGCAAAGTGTCGGTGACGTGGCGAGGGCGGAGGTCAGCCAACTTGCGGTTGCCGACGCTCGGAATCCAGTAGCTCTCGATGTGGCGCCGGTAGTCCACGATCGTGCCGTCGCGAAGCCCGACAAGCTCCTCCTGTGTCACGAGCCAATCCCGCAGCCACTGCGTGACAGTCAGCTTGCCGTTCTGCGGCAGGGTTCCCTCTCGGTGTTTGCGTAGCACTTCAGCTCGCGCGTCGGCAGCGTCCTTGCCGCTGTCAAAGCCTCCCTTGGTCTCCTGCCGGCGGCCCCCATCCGGCTCGGCCAGCTCCACGGTGAAGCTCCACTTGTGGCCTCGCTTGCAGGCGGTCTCCGGGCAGTCCTTCTGACAGCGTTGGAACACGCCGGGTACCCGGTTGCCCCGGCGGACGTACGGTCGATTCACGCTTTCCTCCAGATCGGCGGCTCTCACGAGCCAGGCGACCGGACGCTGAGGTCCTCCTGACCTCAGCGCCCGCACGTCTCCTACTCGCCGTCGTCGGATATGCCAAGCGCAGCGAGTAGGTCGGCGCGTCTGACGATCAACTTCCGTCCGAGCCGTATCGGAGTGATGGGAAGCTGCCCGGCCGCGAGCGCCCGGTAGGCCGCGCTGCGGCTGATTCCGAACGCCTGCCGTACGGCCGGATCGAACGGGAACGCCACCGGCAGTGACCGCAGTTGGGCGGGCGTCATCCCACCGTCGTCAGGTTGGGACGGCATGATCGACATACGCGCGGTTAATGGACGCTCCGCCTCGTCGAGGCGGTCAAGCCTGACGTCGCCGGTCACCTCGGCACCGCCCCGCCTCGTCGGAGGATCAGGACGTCTTCGTGCTGTGGGAGCCACTGCGGGTCGCCGCTGGCGATGGCGTCGCGGACGTTCTTCTGCTGGAAGAAGGAAACCCTCGGGACGAGGAGGCCGTTGCGGACGCCGGCCATCAGAGCGACGCATTCCTCGACCAGTTCCAGCCCTGCGGCTTCTCCGGCGGCGACGACCATGCCGGGGATGTCGATGAGTTCACCGTGGCGGCGATACGGGCGAGCGGTCACGACGACATGGCCGCCCGGGCGCAGAATGCTTCGGCACCCGATGAGGATGTCGGTGAAGCCTTCGGCAAGGGTGTCGTGGTCGCGGTAGGCGAGATTGTCGCTGCCGCCGTACCGATGATGGATCTTGCGGACCTTGCCGCGCCGAGGGCCCGGGGTGCGGACGTGACCATGCGTGGAGGACCCGTACGGCGGTGAGGTAACCACGAGTGCGACCTGGCCGCGGATCTGTGCAGGCAGCAGTGAGGGCAGCCGTCGCGAGTCACCGGTGTAGATCTCCCCGATGCCGGTCGCGCCGTTCTTCGTGGCGAGGGCGATGTTCACAGCGGCCAGGGCCGCCCACCGCTCCTCGTACTCGATGCCGATGCCGCGTCGGTCGAGGTGCATGGCTTCGACCACGGTGGTGCCGATTCCGGCCATCGGGTCGGCGACGAGGTCGCCGGGTTCGGTGTAGGTGTTGATGGCGTAGCGGGCAATGGTGGGCAGCATCTTGCCGGGGTGAGTGATCGACTCGGCGACGTAGCGGCCTTTGCGAAGTTCCCGGGAGGGCTGCTGGCCGGTGAGCCAGACGGAGCCGGGGTAACCCTGGGCGAGGAGCCCGGCCACGGCGGGGTTGCCCTTCTCGGCGCTGCGACTGGAGTTGAACGGCGTTTCAGGCATCGGTGGCCTCCGGGGTGGTCGAGGCGAACGCGAGCAGGTCGCGGTGGGCGCGGACGTGCCTTCCGTCGAGCAGCAGCGGCCGGCTGGCGGCGCCGAGGCCGGTGCGGGGCTCGGTCGGCGGCAGCGGCGCGAGTAGCGCTGGGATGTGCTGGTGGTAGATCAGTCCGACCGCGCGGGCGGCGGCGATGACGCTCGATCGATGCCCGATCGCGCCGGTGCTCGGCCCGGCGGTGAGCAGCGTGAGCAGGAACCCGCCGGGGCGCAGATACGCCCGCCACACATCGATGGCGCGGCTGAGAGTCGGGATGTCGCGGCTGTCGACGTCCAGGCGCGGGAGGGTCGCGACGACCAACCCGGCCGAGGTCACGTCTGACGGGATGTTCGGCGCATCAAGCTCGTACGAAGCCTCACTGTGCGTGTGCGGAACGGCCGCGCGGCGGTGGAGGTGGCAGGCGGCTGCGGCGATGGTGGGGTGGGCGTCGAGATCGAGCACGGTGTCGCCGTCGCGGGTGTAGCGGGCGATCAGGTGAGCGACGTGTTCGGGGTGGATGCCATACCAGTCGGGCAGCACCGCGCCGGAGTGCTGGCGCGGTCGGTGAGCGTGCGGCGGGACGAGCAGCAAGCCGATGGGGGCGCGAGGCGGGCGGTTAACGATGGGCTGGGTCTGCGGCATGGGTAGTGGGCCATGTCCGCCGACGAACGCTGACATATAGAGATACAGATTTCGGCCCAGTTTTCGACATCAGGCCGTCGCGCTAGCTCCCAGAACCCCTGAGCCGCGAGCGGAAGCATGGCTCCCTGAACAAGATCCCTTAGAGATTGAACACCGAGCTCACGGCCCTGATGGTCCGGCTCGCCTCCTTGCCGCGGCGCTGGTCCACTCGGACTTTTCAGGTACCGAGGTGGGCCACACGTCCCAGCCCAGCTTGAACAAGATCATCAGGCTCCTTGAACAAGATCCAAAGACCCATGAACAAGATCAGACTGGATGTTGAACAAGATCAATTCGGTGGGTATTTGCCCTTAAGGGGCTTGAACACGTTATGCCGCGTCGTCTCTTCAGAAGGATTCTTGACGCTTCACCGCTCCGAGGCGCATCGATGTTCACGCGCGTCGTCGCCGTCTGGGTCGCACGTGTTTCTGCCCGCCGCGAAGACGTTGAACAGCGAGGCATGAGCCAAGGAACACGGCGAGATCGCTGGGCCGGATCGCCTTTTTTGCTCGATGCGCCAACCCTCATCCCACACGCAGAGTGACTGATTGAACAAGATCAGCCTGTTCAAGATCTGTTCAACCCGAGTGGCGGGATGGGTGTCGTTCCCGCCGGGCGGCCAGCGAGCCGCCGGGCACTCGTCACCCACATCTCGGGGGAAATCCTGATGTCCAAGTCTGTTCGCTCTGCCGTGCCCGCCGGCGTCGACGCTCCGCGTCTGGTGCTCGGTGAGCAGCCCTTCGACGTGGCCGCGACGGCGCTGCGGCTGCTGACCACCGGCCC
>KL571526.1:500-1508 GCA_000715855.1 Actinoplanes liguriensis | reverse complement strand
GCTGTCGGAGCTCGCCTCGATCCTGATGCACCCGTCCTGCGGCCACACCACCAGTGACCAGGTGTGGCGGCTGCTGATCGAGCGTGCCCGCACCGACGGCCCGGCCTGGGTGGTCGGCGCGGTTGGAGTAGCGCTGCCCGGCCTGCGGCAGGCGGCCTACCGGCTGCGCCACTACTCCGGCGACGTGCAGGCCGAGCTGCTGACCGCCTTCGTCGCCGCGCTGCGCACGGTCAACTCGGCCGGTGCGCGAGTGGTGCAGCGCCTGATCAGCGCCGCGTTCACCGCCGCCCGGATCGAGCTGCGGGCCAGCGAGCCGCGCCGGGAGGCCGACCACGTGGACACCACGGCGCTGTGGCCCGGAGCCGGGCACCCGGACGTGATCCTGGCCCGTGCGGTCACGGCAGGGGTCATCACCGTCGCTGACGCGGAGCTGATCGGCGCGACCCGGTTGGCCGGGACGCCGGTAGCCGACTACGCCGAGAGCCTCGGCAAGGGCGCCAAAGCGATCTACCAGGCACGGAGCCGGGCCGAGCGCCTGCTCGTGGCAGCTGTGCGCGCCGGGCTGCTGTCGGACCCGGACGAGCAGGTCATCGCCGAAGCGACCATGACCCTGCGCGCTGACTGCTAGCACCGACTCTGACCTGGGGTTTGTCGAAAAGTTGGCCAGAATCTGTATCTCTTAGTGCGGGACTTTTCCGCACCTGGTGACCCCGCTCGACCGGCCCCGCTGACGGCGCTGACAACCCGTGACGGCTCGCCCCTTCCCTGAAGAGGAGGACGGCCATCCGCGCCGGTCGCACCCGGGTTCACCACATCCGTTCACCCGTGCCGCCCGGCTCCCGCGCGCTCTGACGCGGGGCCGGGCCACCCGGAGGTGCCCACGTCTCATGAACCGCCACCCGTTGAAAAGGCCCACCCCGCCGCCGCGCCGCCCGACCGGTGACCGCCGCCGCCAGCGCGTTCGTGCAGTCCGACTCCTCGTTTCCGCCGCCGCGGTGCTGGTGCTCG
>KL571526.1:0-198 GCA_000715855.1 Actinoplanes liguriensis | reverse complement strand
AGATGTGTATAAGAGACAGGGCTGACACGGTGCTCGCCGCCGACTCCATTGCCACGGTCCTGGGCAACGTCCGCGCGTGGGCGATGGGGTTTCTCGCCGCCTGGGCCTCGCTGTGCCTGACCGTCGGCTTCCTGCGCTACACCAGCGGCGAGCCGGGCGAGGTCGAGCGCGGCAAGTCGGCGCTGCGCAGCGCCGCGA
>KL571525.1:3742-6669 GCA_000715855.1 Actinoplanes liguriensis | reverse complement strand
GCACAGGCGTGGCGGCGCAGCTCGCGGCGCGGGCATGGCGGCGCAGCTCGTGGGGCGAGCCTCGCCGTGGCTTCAGGCGCCGGCGCGGATGACCTGCTTGAGGGCCAGCTTCGAGTCCAGGACGACGATGTCGGCGCGGAGGCCGGGGGTCAGGGTGCCGCGGTCGGTGAGGCCGAGGAGGCGGGCCGGTGTTGTCGACGACATCGCGGCGGCGGCGGTCAGGGGCAGGCCCGCGGCGACCGCGTTGCGGAATGCCACGTCCATGGTCAGCGTGCTTCCCGCGATCGAGCCGCCCGATGCCAGGCGGGCGACCCGGTCGGCGACGATGACGGCCTGGCCGCCGAGCTCGTACGACCCGTCGGGCATCCCGGCCGCGTCCATCGCGTCGGTGACCAGGATCGAGCGGGCCGGGCCGGCGGTGTTCGCGGCAAACGCCAGCATTCCCGGGTGCAGGTGGATGTTGTCGGCGATGAGTTCGACCGTGGCGGTGGAGGAGAGCAGGCCGACGACCGGGCCGGGTTCGCGGTGGTGGACGGGGCGCATCCCGTTGAACAGGTGGGTGGCGACGGACGCGCCGGCGTCGACTCCGGCGTGGGTCTGCTCGTAGGAGGCGTCGGTGTGCCCGATCGCGGCGAGGACCCCGGCGTAGCGCAGGTGGGTGATGGCTTCCAGGGCGCCGTCGAGCTCGGGGGCGACGGTCATCATCCGTACCGCGCCCTCGCCGATCTTGATGACCTCGGTGATCTCGGACAGGATCGGGTTCCGCAGGAACAGGGGGTTCTGGGCGCCGCAGCGGACCGCGGAGAGGTACGGCCCCTCGAAGTGGATTCCGGCGATCACCCCTTCGTCGACCAGCGGCTTGTAGGCCAGTGTCGCGGAGCGCATCAGCTCGAACGGGGAGCTGACCAGGCTGGCCAGCACGGTGGTGGTGCCGTGTGACAGGTGGAACGCGGCCGCGCCCCGGGCGGCTGACGGGTCGCCGGTGGTGAACGTGTGGCCGCCCCCGCCGTGGCAGTGCAGGTCGATGAAGCCGGGCACGATCACGTCGTTGCCGACGGTGTCGTCGGGCTCGAGCGCCGCAATGGCCGTACCGGAAATCGTTAAATGTCCTGAAATCACGCCGGACGGGGTGACGATGCGGCCGGAGATGCGGGTCATGCGGGGCTTCCCAGGGAGTCGAGGGCGAGCAGGGCGGCGCCCAGGCAGCCGGCGACGTCGCCCAGCTCGGCCCGGACGATGTCGGGGGTGCGGTGGAAGGTGACGCGCCGGGCGAGCGCCTCGCGGACCGGCACGAGCAGCCCGTCGCCGGCTTCGGCCAGGCCGCCGCCGAGCACGACCACCCCGACGTCGAAGAGCGCCTGGGCGGTGAGCAGCCCGTCGGCGAGCGCCTCGACCGCGTCCTGCCAGACCCGGCGGGCCAGTTCCTCGCCGGCCGCGGCCCGGGTGGCCACGTCGTACGCGGTGGCGTCCTCCTGCCCGGAGAGTTCCGCGTAACGCCGGCCGATGGCGCGGGCCGACGCTTCCGTCTCCAGGCAGCCGCGCGACCCGCAGCCGCACGGGATGCCGCCGGGACGGACGATGACGTGCCCGATCTCGCCGGCGGCGCCGTGCGCGCCGGAGTATCCGGCGCCGTCCACGACCAGCCCGCCGGCGATGCCCGTGCCGATCGCGACGAAGAGCACGTGGCGGCGGCCGCGTCCGGCGCCGAGCCGGGCCTCGGCGAGGGCGCCCACGCGTACGTCGTGACCGAGCGCCGCCGGCAGCCCGAGACGCCGGCCGGCCAGGTCACGCAGGGGCACGTCGCGGAAGCCCACGTTCGCCGCCCAGACCGCGACGCCGGTGGCCTCGTCGACCACGCCGGGCACGGCGATGCCGGCCGCGACCGGGGTGAGCCCGTCCGCGCGGGCCTTGGCGGCGAGCCCTTCGGCGATCTCGAGGATGTTCTCGGTGAGGGCGGCCCCGCCACGCTCGGCGCGGGTCGGGTGGCGTTCCTGGTGGTGGACCACGCCGTCCGGCCGGACGAGCGCGCATTTCATCCCGGTGCCCCCGACGTCGAGGGCTATCACGACGGTTTCGGTCACGGCTGCGAGTCGGGCAGCACGATCGAACGGGTCAGGCCGCGCGGGTGGTCGGGGTCCAGGCCCTGGGTGGTGGCCAGCAGCACGGCCACGCGCTGCGCGAGGACCAGGTCGGCCATCGGGTCGAGCGGCGCCCGGCCACCGACCCAGCGGCCCAGGGACGCGTACCCACCGTGGTGGCGGCTGTGCACGAAGGCCGCGCCGCGCGCTTCCACCTCGTCGGCGAGCCCGGCCGGTACGTCGCCGAACGCCCACACCACCCGGCGCGGGCCGGCGATCGAGATCGGGCCGTGCCGGTAGTCCATGGCGGGGTACGACTCGGTCCAGAACCCGGCGGTCTCCCGGCACTTGAGGGCGGCCTCCTCGGCCAGGCCCACGGTCCAGCCCCGGCCCAGGAAGGTGATCTGGTCGGTCAGCGCCGGGTGCACCGGCAGCGGCAGGCGGACCGCGACCTCGGCGTCCATCGCGGCCGCGTCGATGTCGTGGCCGAGGTGCGCCCGGAGCAGGGCGAGCACGCTGGTGGCGAAGCGGGTCTGGACGACCGACTTCTCGTCGGCGAAGTCCAGCACGACGGCGTCCCCGGCGATGTCGACGGCCGGCTGGGCGGGGTCCGCGGTGAGCACGGTGACCGGGGTGTTCGCCCCGACTTCGCGCATCACGTCGAGGGTCTCGGTGGTGGTGCCGGAGCGGGTGATCGCCACCAGCCGGTCGTAGCGCCGCCCGTACGGGAAGTCGGAGGCCTGGAAGGCGTCGGTCTCGCCGTGTTCGGCCTGTTCCCGCAAGACGGCGTACGACTTGGCCATGAACCAGGACGTGCCGCAGCCGACCACGGCTGTCTCTTATACACAT
>KL571525.1:0-3531 GCA_000715855.1 Actinoplanes liguriensis | reverse complement strand
GTGTATAAGAGACAGGTCCGGTTGGCTGGCGATCTCCGCCTTAACGTGCGTCATGGCTCATCCTCACCGGTTGTGCTGCGCATTCAAGCTCGGTACCCGGGTATTTCGCGCGTTATTGTGCTCATGGCGCTGCGGTGGGAGCAAGTACCCCTGGGCGCTTCGCGCATCGGGTCTCTTTGCTTCCCGGCCTTTCGCGCACTAATGTGCACACACTTATCATGGAACGTGCATCGGGGAGTCTGGGTGGACCGGTACGCGCGGTGGAATGCCCTGCTGGAGCTGCTCACGGAGAGTGGGCGGGTGACCGTCGAGGAGGCTGCTGAGCGCCTCGACGTCTCGCAGGCGACCATCCGCCGTGACTTCGACCAGCTCGCCCAGCAGCAGATGATCACCCGTACGCGCGGTGGCGCGGTTGCCAACGGCGTGTCGTACGACCTGCCTCTGCGTTACAAGAGCGCCAAGCACTCCGCCGAGAAGCAGCGCATCGGCGAGGCCGCGGCCCGCCTGGTCACCCCGGGCACCGTCGTCGGGCTGAACGGCGGCACCACGATCACCGAGGTGGCCCGCGCGCTAGCGGTGCGTCCCGACCTGAACGCCGGCGGCGAGGGCTCCCAGCTGACCGTCGTCACGAACGCGCTCAACATCGCGAACGAGCTGCTCGTCCGCTCCCGGATGAAGATCGTCGTGGCCGGTGGGGTGGTCCGCCCGCAGTCCTTCGAGGTGGTCGGGCCGCTCGGCGGGGCGCTGCTCAGGGAGGTCACGCTGGACATCGCGCTGCTCGGCGTCGACGCCCTCGACGTGGAGCTCGGCGCGGCGTCCCACCACGAGGGCGAGGCCGCGATGAACAGCCTGATGGTGGCGCGGGCCAAACGGGTCGTGGTGATCGCCGACTCGTCCAAGCTGGGCAGTCACGCGTTCGCCCGGATCTGCTCGATCAGCCAGATCGAGACGCTGGTCACCGACTCCGGCGCGACGCCGCCGACCGTCTCCGCGTTCCGGGAGGCCGGCGTCGAGGTCATCGTCGCCTGAGGAAGCCCTGGTCGCAGGCCTCCCCAGATTGGCGCTGATCACTTAAGGTGCGGCGATGACCGCCGTACTCGAGATATCAGGGCTGCGGAAGACCTATCGCGGCCGCAAGGGTGTCCGGAAGGCGCTGGACGGCTTCGACATGGTGGTGGAGGCCGGCCAGGTGCACGGCTTCCTCGGCCCGAACGGATCGGGCAAGACCACCACCCTGCGTACGCTGCTCGGCCTGATCAAGCCGAACGACGGGCGCATGGCGATTCTCGGCCGGCCCGTCCCGCGTCATCTGCCGCAGGTCGCCCGTCAGGTCGGGGCCATCGTGGAGAGCCCGCAGTTCTTCGGCAACTTCTCCGCCGAGACGACGCTGTCGCTGCTGGCCGACGCGGGTGGCGTGAACAAGCTCCGGGTGCCGGCGGTGCTCGAGCTGGTCGGTCTGCGGGACCGGTCGAAGGAGCGGGTGAAGACGTACTCGCTCGGCATGAAGCAGCGGCTGGCGGTCGCGTCGGCGCTGCTCAAGGAGCCCAAGCTGCTGATCCTGGACGAGCCGGCGAACGGGCTGGACCCGGGCGGCATCCGGGAGATGCGCACGCTGATGCGGGACCTGTCCGAGTCCGGGATGACCGTGCTGCTGTCCAGCCACATCCTCGGTGAGATCCAGCTGATCTGCGACTCGGTGACGATCATCTCGGCCGGGCGGCGGGTCGCCGCGGGCTCGGTCTCCGACGTGCTGGCCAGCCACACGTCGTCCTCGGTGCGGGTGCGCCTGGAGCCGGGCGTGGACCTGAACGGCGCCGCGGACCTGCTGCGGGCGGCCGGGGCCGCGATCACCGTGGAGAAGGACCACTTCACCGTCGGAAATGCCGGCAACCCGGCTCAGATCACGAAGCTGCTGGCCGAAAGGCAGATCTACGTCTCCGAGCTGACGCCGATCGCGGCCGATCTCGAGGACGTGTTCCTCCAGCTCACCGGCACCGCCCCGGTCGACGGGGCGAACCGGCAGGTCGATCAGGTCGCGGCGAGCCAGGGTGGGTGGGGTCAGTGAGCCTGTTCCGGGCGGAGACCCGGCGCCTGTCCAAGCGGCGTTTCACCAAGTTCTTCGTGCTGCTGGCGCTGCTCGTGCTCGGGCTGGTCGCCGGCGGAACCGCGTACACGCACGAGAGGACCACGGACAGCACTCGCGCGGCTGCCGAGGCCGAGGCCGACCAGGAGTACCAGGAGCAGCTCCGCTACGCCGATCAGGCGAAGCAGGAATGTCAGAAGGATCCGTCCTCGTTCGGCGGGAACTGTGAGGGTCTCGTCCCGCCGACCCGCGATCAGATCTCGTCCGACCAGTTCCTCACCCCGCAGTTCGACTTCCGCGCGGACTTCCCGGTCATGCTGACGGTCTGGGCGGCGCTGCTCGCGCTCGTCGCGTTCGTCATCGGAGCGTCCTTCGTGGGCGCCGAGTGGAACAGCGGCGGCATGATGAACCTGCTGCTCTGGCGGCCGCAACGGCTACGCGTCCTGTCGACGAAGCTGTCCGCGCTGCTGACCTGGCTGACCGGGTTGAGCGTGCTCACCGGAGCGGCCTGGACCGGACTGTTCTGGCTGATCGCGACGCTGCGCGGGACCACGGCCCGGATGACCCCGGGCGCCTGGCAGTCGCTCGGCCTGAACGGTCTGCGCGGCCTGGGCCTGGTGCTGGTGGCCGGCGCGATCGGCTTCGGGGTGGCCTCGATCGGCCGGCACACCGCGGCCGCTCTGGGCGCGGCGATCGGCGTGATCGTGGTCTTCCAGTTCGGCCTGGCGATCGTGCTGAGCCTGGCCCGGGTCAAGTTCTACGAGCTCTACCTGTTGCCGGCCTGGATCGGCGCATGGATGAACAAGTCCTACGAGATCATCGACTACAGCGCGCCGTGTGATTACTCGGCGGTCAACGGGTGCGAGGCGCCGACCTACACCGTTACCTGGCAGATGGCGGGAGTGTTGTTCGCCGCCGTGTCAATCATCATTGTGGGTGCCTCAATGTGGACGATCCGTAGCCGGGATATCACCTGAGGTAGCGTACGCGGGGATCGTCGGCGGCCATTATGCTGGTGATCTCCGCGTGAATATCCGCAATGACCGATGTCTTCCGTCAGGGGAGTGCCATGCAACCCGCCGCCGAACCGACCGGTGACCAGCCGGTCGAGGAGCAGCAGCACATCCCCGCCCCGCGGACGGCCGAGCCGGACGCGCTGCCGGCGCCGGCCGTCGAGGAGAAATCCGCCCTCACCGAGCGCGAGGAGCAGATCCTCGCGTTCGAGGCCAAGTGGTGGAAACACGCCGGCGCCAAGGAGCAGGCGATCAAGGACGCGTTCGGCCTCTCCTCGACGCGTTACTACCAGCTCCTCAACGCCCTGCTCGACAGCCCGGCCGCGCTCGAGCGGGATCCGGTCCTGATCGGCCGCCTGCGGCGCCTCCGATCGACCAGGGCCCGGGCCCGCCGCCGCTGATCTGTGCCTACCGGCGTCGCCTCCGGCTCGCGGG
>KL571524.1:5529-7838 GCA_000715855.1 Actinoplanes liguriensis | reverse complement strand
GCCGAGCACCCCGGCCAGCCTGTCGAAGCGTTCGGCGGCGGACACGAGGCGCGCGCCGTCCCGTTCGGCGACGACAAAACCGACATTCCCGAAGACCTTCGCCTGTACGGCGGTGAGGCCCTTGTTCCCGTAATAGCGCCGCGTGAGCACTTCGAGCAGCACCGAGTTGTCCAGGTTGTGCCGGACCAGTCGCTGGCCGAGCAGGCGCACGAGGGGCTCGGTGCTGCGCACCATCTCGGCGATCCGGTCGTCCCGATCGGTGGAGGCCGGGAACTGGTCCAGGTGGCGCAGGTGCTTGCGGATCTGCGCGTAGACCTCGGCCCGGTGCCGGCGCAGCAGCGGCTGGCCGAACCAGGTGAACACCACGCCGCGGGCCAGGTCGGCCACGGCCGGGAACCGCACCTGGGTGGCGGCTGTGTATAAGAGACAGCTGCTGGGCCAGGAAGATCCGGAACACCGCGGCCTCGAGGTCGGGCGTGCGCTCCAGCTCGGTGACGCCGTAGTGGCCGAGCGCCTTGGCGAGCCTGGTCTGGAACGACTGCGGCAGGCCGGCCCGCTCCACGTCCAGGCTCTGCAGGTAGCTGTGGAAGAACTCGCGCGCGCTGTGCACGTGGGTGTCGCCGCCGCCCTCCTCGCCGGCCGGCCGGTTGCGGCTCAGCTCGGTGAGGTCGGCGAAGACCTCCATCAGCGCGATCTCGCGGTCCAGCGGCCGGTGCCCCTCGTCGGTGGCGGCGCGGCGGGCGGCCAGGTAGTCGTCGAGGACGCGGCGCTCGTCGTGCGGGTCGGCGTCGAAGCCGAGCAGCAGGCTGCGCAGGTCCTCCACGCCGCGGGCGGCGCGCAGGCGGGCGGGCTGCCCGTCCGGCACGGCCGGCAGGTCCACGTCGATCGCGGTCTCGGCGACGGCCTGCTCGGCGTCGTCGCCGCCGATCGGGTCGAGGCGCAGCAGCGCGGCGCCGGCGTCGACCTTCGCGCCGACGGCGACGAGCACCTCCTTGACGCGGGCCCGGAACGGCGCCCGGAGCACCGCCTCCATCTTCATGGCCTCCAGGACGAGCACCGGCGCGCCGGACTCGACCTCGGCGCCGGGCTCCAGCGGGGTGGCCACGACCAGGGCCGGCATCGGGGAGCGCAGCACGCCGCCCTCGTCCCGGCTGACCCGGTGGGTGACGCCGTCGACCTCGACCAGGGTGATCGCGCCGTGCGTGCCGGTGAGCAGCCGGTGCCGCACACCGTTGACGGTGATCCGGCCGCTGTGCTCGTCGAAGCGCTCCAGCGTGACGTCGGCCAGCCGGACGTCCTCGCCGGCCTCGATGCCGACCCGGAAGCGGTGGGCGCCGACCCGGGCGACCCGCACCCGGTACGTCGTCCCGCGCAGCTTCAGGTCCAGCGGCGTCCCGCTCTCGTGGCGCACCTGCGGCCGCCCGCCGAACGCCGTGGAGAGCAGGCGCTGTCTCTTCCTCGTCCTCGTACGCCTCGATGGCGGCCGCCGCCAGGGCGACGCCGGAGTGCCGGTCGGAGACCAGGCGGCCCTCGCCGCGGACCCGGTCGATCCACCCGGTGTCGGCGCTGCCGTCGATCACCTCGGGCTGGTCGAGCAGGTCGAGCACGAAGCTCTTGTTGGTGGCGCCGCCCTGGATGACGACGGTGGTCTCGGCCATCGCGCGGCGTAGCCGGCCGAGCGCCTCGTCCCGGTTCTTCCCGTACGCGATGACCTTGGCGATCATCGAGTCGAAGTCGCCGGGGATGCTGTCGCCCTCGCTGACACCGGTGTCGACCCGGATGCCGGGGCCGGCCGGGAACTCCAGCCGGACGATCTTGCCGGGGGAGGGGGCGAAGTCGCGGTCCGGGTCCTCGGCGTTGAGCCGCGCCTCGATGGCGTGCCCGCGCTCGACCGGACGCTCACCGGTCAGCCGGTTGCCGGAGGCGACGTGGATCTGGAGCTTGACCAGGTCGGTGCCGGTCACGTACTCGGTGATCGGGTGTTCCACCTGCAGGCGGGTGTTCACCTCGAGGAACGCGAGCAGGTCCTCACCCGGGTGGTAGAGGAACTCGACGGTCGCCGCGCCGCGGTAGCCGACCTTGACCGCGAGCCGCTCGGCGGACGCCTTGAGCTCGGCGGCCCGCTCCGGCGGCATCACCGGGGACGCCGACTCCTCGATCACCTTCTGGTTGCGGCGCTGCACCGAGCAGTCGCGCACGCCGATCGCCCACGCGGTGCCCTGCCCGTCCGAGATGACCTGCACCTCGACGTGGCGGGCGCCGGTGACCAGGCGCTCCAGGAAGACGACGCCGCTGCCGAACGCGCGGGC
>KL571524.1:4156-5327 GCA_000715855.1 Actinoplanes liguriensis | reverse complement strand
CCGGCCCGCGGCTCCACGCCGCGACGGGGACGCCGACCTCCTCGGCGATCAGCTTGGAGCCGATCTTGTCGCCGAGCTTGCGCATGGCGTCCGGGCTGGGACCGATGAACGTGATCCCGATCCGGTCGCACAGCTCGGCGAAGGCCGGGTCCTCGGCGACGAAGCCCCAGCCGACCCAGGCGGCGTCCGCGCCGGTGGCGACCAGCGCGTGCTCCAGGCCCTTGAGGTCCAGATACGGCCGGGAGGCCGCCGGACCCAGGTCGTAGGCGATGTCGGCCTCGCGGACGAAGGTCGCGGTCCGATCGACGTCGGTGTACAACGCGACGGTCTCGATCGGCGCGCCGGTCTCCGCGGCGAGCTCCCGGACGGCATGGATGAGCCGCATCGCGGCCTCACCACGGTTGACGATGGCGATTCGTTTGAACACCCGATCGAGCCCTTACCTCGGCAAAAACATTCGCCAGGAGACTACAGGTGGTAAAGCCGATTCAGCCGCAAGCGCCCGCCCTGAGCTGGCAATAGGAGTTACCCACGGGTAGGCGGACCGGTCTCCCGGGATGGGGGAGACCGGCCCGCCGGGTTCAGTGCGAATAGATCTCCATCTCATAGAGTGAGAAGCCGTAGCTCGTCGCCCGGGTCTGCCCGGTCAGCCGGACATACCGGGCGTTTGACGCGCTGAGCTGCACGTTGTCGACCCCGCCGTCGCCTGCGGCGACCGACCCCACGGTGGTCCAGGTCGTCCCGTTGGGAGAGGTTTCGATGGTGTACGTCGTCGCGTAGGCCGACTCCCAGGAGACGACCACCCGGGCCACCGGGAGGCTCGCGCCGAGATCCACTTGTACCCATTGGTTGTCCGCGTACGAGCTCGCCCAGCGCGTCGCCGGCTTCCCGTCCACGACGTTGCTCGCCGGATACCCCGATTGGGTGCTCAGCGCGGTCGCGGTCTTCCCCGCGGCCAGATTGGCCACGGTGTCCCCGCGCCCGGCCGGGAACGACACCACCTGCTGGTACGTCGGCCGGTTCTGCCACCCGATCAGGTCGTGCGTGATGCCGCCCAGCGGGCTCTGCAGGATCGCGTCGGCGCACCACTGGTTCCCGGCCGAGCAGTGCTCGTCACCCGGATAGGTGGTCGCCGCCGGTTCGGACAGCGCCGACGTCAGGCTGGTCAGCA
>KL571524.1:396-3943 GCA_000715855.1 Actinoplanes liguriensis | reverse complement strand
CGTCAGGCTGGTCAGCAACGCGCCGCGGCAGGTGCTGACCGTGCCGCCGCCGCAGTACTTCGTGGACCAGTTCGGCACCGCGTCGCCGAGGGTCGCGCGCAGGTCCTTGCTCACCCAGCCCCACCACCCGTACTGGAAAGAGCTGCCCTTGTGCCCCTGAGCCTCATTGGCGGAGGTCGGCAGATCCGAGACCGGCCCGGTCTGGCCACCGGACGGCGACTCGTTGATCTGCAGGGCGTCGACCAGCGCGTCGAACAGGCCGCTGCCCAGCCCGGACGAGAACTCCGCCTGCACCAGCCTCGGCCACCAGGCGTCGAAGATCCGGATCGCGTCGGCGTCCGCGTACACCTGGCTGTTCGCGGCCGTCTCCTTACGCAGCGCGCCGTTCGTCAGCCAGGTGCGCAGCTTCGTCAGCGCGGCGGCCTGGGTGGCGTCGGTGACCGTCGCGGTGTCGATCACCCGCAGCAGCGTCGGCAGCACCTCCTTGCCGCGCAGATCGGTCAGCCCGGCCTGCTCGACGACCTTGAGCAGCGACGCCCGGTCGTACTTCGTGCCGGCCGCGACGCCCGCCTTCAGCGGCGCGTCCAGCAGATCGGCCCGCTGCACCGCGCCGAAACTGAAGTTGCCGTCCGCCGCCGAGTAGTCCGCCGCCTGCTTGTTGTTCCAGCTCACCAGGTAGTCCTGGTTCACCGCCCGCGGATGGACGGTGTTGCCGTTCCAGCTGGTCCACTCGTTGGCCGCGTCACCCCAGTTCGGCAGGTTCGGGTCGACCGTGGACGGCCGCGCGGGCTGGGCGCCGGAGGTGTACATGGCATTTTCGGTCGAGTTCACGTAGAACCAGTTGAACGCGAACGGGATGTTCGACGCGGAGCTGGTGAACGCGGCCGCGGTGCCCATCTGCGCCGGCTCGTTGAACATCTGGAAGCCGATCGCCGAGTCCGCCTCGTGACGGTAGGTCGAGCGCAGCCCGGTGAACGCGACGGGCGCGCCGCCGACCGTGCCCCGCCAGGTGACCAGGCCGTACCTCGTGCGCTGCACGGTCAGCCGGTAGGACCCGGCCGCCGTCGAGTCGGCGGTGGTCGGATTCCACGCGTTGGTCCGGGTCAGGCTCTCCATCGGGGTGCACGTGCCGTGGTAGAGGTAGGACGTCGACGCCGTGGTCGGTGTGCTGCCGTCGGCATTGCACAGCCTGATCGCGTACGTGTCGGTGATGTCCTGAATCGACGACGTGGCGCTCCACGCGTAATCGGGACCCCGGCCCAGCAGCGTGTAGAGGTTGAGCCCGCTGAAGGCGACCCCCCGGCTGCTGATCCCCGGCCCCTGCAGCTCCTGGAGCATCAGCAGTTGCGGGGCGAAGTACCCGGTCTGCGGCCCGAATACGGCGACCGGGTGGCCGGTGGCCGAGTTGGCCGCGGAGACCACCGCCGCGTTCGACATGCCGCGGCTCGCGCTGTCGATCGTCAGCGTGCTGAGTGACTCGGCGATCGCGCTGGTCCCGCTCGCGCCGGTGGCCGCCGAGCCGGTCTTGTCGAAGACTATTTCCTGCGGAATTGCGCCCGCGTCCGGCATCGCGACGCCTGCGGCGTTCGCATTCCCCTGCCCGTACGGGAAACTCTGCCCACTGTGCAGGGTGAGCACCGCCTCGGGGTCGTTCTGCGACCGGAACTGCTGCCACACCTGGTCACCGATCGTGGCGCCGTACTTCGCCCGCGCCGCGACCCGCACCAGCGCGGACTGCATCTCCGTGCCGCCACCGCCGCCGAACAGCCCGCCGATCACGCCGGCGACCGCGATCAGGTCGGTCGGGACGAAGTCCTCCGGGCCGCCCTCGTTGGTGATCGAGTCCAGGTGGCCGGTCAGCACGTACTCGCCGGGGCAGTCCCGGGCGGCCATGCAGTCGTCGATGTACTTGTTGATCCCGGCGAGATATTGCAGTACGTCGTCGTAGAGCTGCGCGCCGCGGGTGCCGGACGCCCGCAGCCCGTCGATCTGCGCCTGCAGGTCCGCCTCGGTGTACGGCGAGTTGCGCCAGACGCTCTGCTCCAGTTCCCGGTTGCCCTCGGCGCCACCGGCGAACGACGTCAGTGAGCCGCGCGCCACGTGCCGCATCAGGTCCATCAGGAACAAGCGGTCCTGTGCCCCGGCGTAACCGGCGCCGAACATCGTCCCGGCGCGGGTGGTCCCGGTGACGTGCGGGATGCCGAGCGCCTTGTCGCGCACGATCGTCACGTCCGAGCGGGGAGTGCTCGTGCTGGCGACGTTCGCGCTGGTCACGCCGTACGAGGAATCGTTGAAGAAGGTGTTGATCTGAGACGACGTCAGGCCGGTGTACCGGTACGCCAGGTTCGCGTAGGGAGTGAGTTGATCGTCGGAGTGTGCCGGCATCGTGCCGAACACCTGGTGGGCGAGGATCTGGGCGAGGTCGGCGTCCCCGTTCTGCCCCGGAGGCAGGATGTCGGAGCACTCGCCGAGGCAGTAGTCGCCGGTGGCGAAAGCCGCGGTGGCCGGCTTCTGATTCACCTGGACGAGGGCCGCGGAGGTCAGCAGGGAGACGGCAAGAAGGGCGATCAGCTGGGGAAAGCGTCGGCGCATGGACGGGGTCCCTTCGGGGAACGCTCGAACGCGAAAATCGTTCATAGATAGTAAAACTTCGATGGTTTGCAACACCAGGGCGAACCTGCGGCGCCGTGTCCCCCGATCGGGGCTCATCGCGCAACTTGCATGCCGAGCAACCCGAGCCCAGACGGTTTTCGGACTCCGAGTCCCCCCATAGGGGTGTTGACCGTTTCCCTGGCACGCGCCAATCCTTGGCGGCGGTCACGGAACGACAACAGACGAACACCCGCGGCGAAGGGGCACAGCGACATGAGGCGCAGGACCCGTCCGGATCGGACCATCCGTGGCCGCGTGGTACGGATGCTGGCCCTGCCCCTGGCGGCCATGCTGGTGCTGCTGGCGGTCGTCTACGCCGGCGAGATCGGCCGGTACCGCAACGCGGCCGCCACCGCCCACCGGATCACCGTGATCCTGGCCCTGCAGAGCCTGGTCCAGGAACTCCAGGACGAACGCGGGCTGACCGTCGCCGTGATCGGCGGCAACACCGGCTTCCGCGACCGGATCGCCCCGGCCCGCGAACGGGTCGACCGGCAGCGCGCCGCCGTCCGCTCGGCGCTGGGCGGCGAGGACTCCGCGCCGCTCGACGACCTCGACGGGCTCTCCCGGGTCCGTAACAGCGCGGACGCCGGCGAGGCCGACCGCGGCGACACCTTCGACTTCTACACCGGGCTGATCGAGGGCCTCAGCGACGACACCCGGCACCTGGAGATCGTCGAGGACCTCGACCTGCGCCGCAGCGCCGAGTCGCTGGAGATGCTCACCGAGGTCAAGGAGGCCACCGCCCAGGAATGGGTGTTCCTGGACGGCGTGATCACCGCCGGCGGCTTCCAGACCGGCGAGTTCTCCAAGCTGCTCAACATCGTCGCCGCCCGGGACCTGTCGCTCGGCGAGTTCGACGAGTTCGCCGACGCGCCCGCCGCGGCCGCCAAAG
>KL571524.1:0-113 GCA_000715855.1 Actinoplanes liguriensis | reverse complement strand
CAAAGCCCGGGTGCTGGCCAGCGGCGCCGCCCAGCAGGCCCGCGCCGTGGAGACCGCGGCCCTGCGCGCCGGCGACCGGCAGAGCCTGCTCGCCGACTCCGCCGCCTGGTGGA
>KL571523.1:12091-14716 GCA_000715855.1 Actinoplanes liguriensis | reverse complement strand
TCCTGGAGGAGGAATGGGCGCACCTGCGCTACATCCGGCGAGATCTCGCCCGCATGGGTCAGCCACAAGGAGCCGGCCAGGAATGAGCGTCCGCTCATGGCCGGACCGCGGTCGTGCCACGAGCAGAAAAGTAGCTACTTCCAGACTTGTGTGGCGGCGCGCCGGAAGTTGCCCCCGAGGATGGCGGTGATCGCGTCTTCCGGATATCCGCGGTGGCGCAGCGCGGCTTCGACGGTGAACAGCTCCTCGGGCGGCAGGAACTCGATCGGCCCCCACCGGGTGTAGCAGTCCGGGAACAGGTCGGGGTTGTCGCGCATCTCGGCGTTGAAATCGTCGACGTCGAACGGGTAGTCGGTGGCCAGCCCGACGTGATCCGGCCCGACGAGGTCCACTGCGTAGTCGATGTGTCGCACGAGCGCGTCGACCGAGGCGTCGTTGGGCCCGAGGAAAATCCCCACCCCGGCGACCCCGACGACTCCTCCCGTGGCGGCACACGCCTTCGCCTGCTCGTCGGTGATGTTGCGCGGATGCTCCCAGAGGCCGCGCATGCCGGAGTGGCTGTAGATCACGGGTCTTTCGGAGACCTCGCAGATGTCCAACCCGGTCCGGGCACCGCAATGCGAGCCATCGGCGATCATGCCGACGGCGTTCATCTCTCGGATCAGCCGCTTGCCGTACGCGCTGAGCCCGTCATCGACCGCATCGAGACAGCCGCCTCCGGCCGCATTACGGTGGTTGTAACTGGGCAGCATGGTGCGCACCCCGAGCTCGTAGAACTGCCGCACCCGCTCCAGCCGCCCCTCCAACGGCCCGGAGTCCTCCAGATCGAACGCCACCGCGACCCGGTCCGTGGCGCGGGCCGTCGCGATGTCGTCGACCCCGCGTACGAGCAAGAACCGCTCGTCGGCCGTGATCCGAGGCTTCCAATGCCCGATCAGGCCGACCACATCAGCGGCCGTGTGCGGGGCATAGCCGACGTTGACCGACACATAGGAGCCACCCGGCCGGTGGTAGCGGGCCAGCTCGCCAAGGTTCGCCGTCGCGGCCAACGGCAGAGCGCAGTGCTGCTCCCACAGCAGTGGCGGCCGGCGTGCTCGCAGGTCGTCGTCCGACGTCGATCCGGACACCTAGCCCCTTGCCCGCAACCAGTCGAGGACCTGCTGTGCGTGCCTGTTCGGCGGGAAGACCGGATAGAAGGCGTGCTCGATCGTGTCGTCGTCGATGATCAGTGTCAGACGCGAATACAGCCGCTCGTGGCCCGGCGAGCCGAAGGTCGGCAACCGCAACGCGCCGGCAAGGCCGAACTCCTTGTCCGACAGCATCACGAACGGCAGCTGCAGGCGTTCCACGAGTTCAGCTTGGTATCCGGGGTCCTGGCTTGACAAGCCGAAGACGCGGTCCGCGCCGGCTTCCCGCAACTCCTGGTGATGGTCACGGAAGTCGCACGCTTCGGCCGAGCACCCCCGGGCGCCCGGGATTGCGTCCCAGCCCTTCGGAAGATCGATGCCGGGCCGGCCGGTCAGCGGATACAGATAGATCACGGTCTTACCCCGGCCGAGTTCCGCAAGGTTGAGCCACCGCCCGTCGCTGGTGGCCAGCGCCAGGTCGGGCAGGGCGGTCCCCGGCAGGTGGTCGGCACTGCCGTCGTCCTCCGGCACAGGCAAATCGTCTGGCAGCATGGTGAAATCGGTCATCGGAAGGCTCTTTCCCGTGATGGACCGTGCCGCGCCTGCCTCGAGCCTGCGGGTAAGGAGGTCGCGACGAGCGGACAGGGAGGCGATGCTGCGGTCAAGCTCGGCGATGCTGTTACGGAGCGTCGCCAGCGACGCTGGGCATTCGTCGCTGTGCTGGTGACCGGCGTCGAGACACTCGATGAACGGGCCCGCTTTGCCGGGGCTGATGCCGTTCTCCATCAGTTCCCGAATTGCTGAGACGGCCTGCAGTTGACCGTTGTCGTATTCGCGGTAACCATTCTGCTGACGCCGGGGCGTAATCAAGCCGAGCCGCTCGTAGTACCGCACCGCCTTGACCGACACTCCGGCACGCCGCGCGAGCTCGCCGATTCGCATCCTGACCTCCGCCCCCGACGCTAAACCCTGCCCCCAGGGGCAAGGTCAAGCCGGCCGCATCATCACAAGGGCGCGGCACACTCGGAACCGGACTCGCGCCCGGCGCAACCGGCGGCACCCGGACCCCAGCAGTCGATGGTCAACAGGCCGTCTGACACGAACGCTTCGATCTGACCTTCAGCTTTGCGTGAGGGGCCCGGCCGCTTTCGGTCGGGCTCGTTGCTTTGTCGGTACGGGCCGGCAACTTTCCCAAACGCAGCGTCCCGGTCCCCGGCGCGGGGCCGCGAGCCGATCCCGTCACCGGCCCGTCCGGCGAGCGCCGGGCGGGTTTTCCTATCTGAGCAGCCGGCGCAACATTCCGCGTGGACCCGCCGGACTATGCGGAGATCCTCGCGGTACGCGCCGAACGACAGCGCCTGGTGACGGACTTCCTGGCCACGGTCACGACGGAGTTGCTCGCCGAGGAGCGCGAGAACCTGTGGGGCGGCGGTGACTGGCGTCCCAGCGTCGGCGACTGCATCCGCGTGATCCTGGAGGAGGAAATCGACTCTTCCGG
>KL571523.1:8479-11879 GCA_000715855.1 Actinoplanes liguriensis | reverse complement strand
GAGGAAATCGACTCTTCCGGATGAGTGAGCTGGGCGACTGTATGGTGATCGACATGCTCGAAGGTCTCGACGAACTGGCCGCAGGCGATCGCCACCGGGGGTGGGAGTTCGTTCGAGCGCTGACCGCGGCGTTCGGCCGTCCAGTCGTCGAGGGCGATGGCGTCGACCCGGCCCTGGTGCGGGTAGGCGAGGAGCAGATCGGTTTCGCGCTGCCGGCCGCACTGCGTGAGGCTTATCTGCTGTTCGGGGGCCGAAGGGATCTGACCGCCGGTCAGGACTCCCTGGTGCCGTCGCAAAGCCTGGAGGTCGCCGCCGACGGTGTCCTGGTGTTCCGGGTGGAGGCGCAGAACTGCGCGAGGTGGGGCGTCTCCGGCAAGGACTCCGGCCAGGATGATCCACCGGTCCTCGTGAACAGCGGCGACGGCTGGGTGCCCTACTCGGATCGGCTCTCGCTGGCGCTCGTCGAGATGGTGATGTCGGAGGCGATGTTCTCCGCCGACCAACGCGACGTCGATCACCGGGAGTTGGACGAGACCGCGAACGCGCTGGTGTGTGCCGCTTATGAACCCCTGCCGCTGCCGGTCTTCCCGTTCTGGGCCGGGATGGACGGCCCGGGAGTGCGCTGGTTTGCCGGTCCTGATGTGCTGCTGCGAAATGACGGCGAGACGTGGCTGTGGGTCCATGGCCGGACCCCGGAAGCGGTGCAAGCAGTGCGGGAGCGGGTGTCCGGCGAGTGGCTGATGGTCGTGGACGACGACGAGGAATTCGACGGCTGAGTTTCCGGCCGGAGGGCACGGCTCGGCTAGCGCCCGCATCCTCGACGGACACGATTCGCGGACGGGATCTAGCGGTAGGCCTGTTCCTGCAGACGATAGGTTTGGGCGTAGGAGCCGTCCGCGGCCATCAGTTCGGCGTGGGTGCCCTGCTCGGTGACCCGGCCGTCGTGCAGGACCACGATCAGGTCGGCCATCCGGACCGTCGTGTAACGGTGTGACACCAGCACCGTCACCGCACCCTCCGAACGCGCCGCCGCGGCCTCGGACGCGAAGCGCTGGAACAACTCGTGCTCGGCGAGCGGGTCAAGCGCGGCGCTCGGCTCGTCCAGCAGGACGCACAACGGCCGCCGCGCGCCGGTTGCCGTCCGCATCAACGAGCGGGCCAGGGCGAGCCGCTGCCACTGCCCGAGCGACGGCTCGACCCCGCCGAATGCCGCGCCCAACCGCTGGTCGAGCCGTGATCCGAACGGCGCTCCGGCGAGTTCGACGGCAGACCCCACAACCTTCCTATCCCGTACGCGGGAAACCGCCCCGATCCCCACGGTCTCCCGCACGAGCATCCTGAGCTGCGCGAAGTCTTGGAACACGCCGGACAGTCGAGCCCGCCAGGCCGGGGCGGCGATCGCCGACAGCTCCTGCCCGTCGACGGTGATCGAGCCACCGGTCGGCGAGTACAGCCCGATCAGCAGTTTGACCAGCGTGGACTTCCCGGCCCCGTTTTCGCCGACGAGCGCCACGGTCTGCCCGGCCCGGATCGTGAACGACACCCCGTGCAGCACGTCATGATCGGCCGACGGGTAGCGGAACCGCACGTCGCGCAGCGAGATCCCCTCGGTGAGCTGTGCAGGGGCCGGCGATCCCGTGGCGGAGCTCACTTCCCGGTAGCGCCGCAGCCACCAATGATGCGACACCGCCCGCCCGGCCTGCGCGGCCTGGGTCAGGCTGCTCAGCACGTCCCGCAGTTGCCCTTCGAGCTGGGTGGCGAGCGACACCACGAGCACGGCCTGCCCGGCGGTCGCTTGTCCGGAACGGATCAGCCGGGCCACGACGAGCAGCGCCCCGGCGAACCCGGCGGCGTAGAGCAGCCACGCGAGCGCCTGCCACCCGGTGCCGCGCAGGCGCGCCGACGTCTCCCGCCGGGCGGCCGCCTCCCACAGCGCGGACGCGTCCCGCCCGAGGGTGGCCGCGCCGTCGCCGAGCAGCACCTCCTTGGCCGGCTCCGGGGTCAGGCACAGCTCGTGCAGCCGGGCTTCGCGCCGCAGTGGCTCGGTCACCTCGTCCCGCACGTCGCGCAGCAGCGTGTCGGCGCGCCGGCCCGCCAGGTACAGCGGCACCCCGAGCAGCGCGAGCAGGCACAACAGCGGATGTACGCCGGCCAGCAGCACCACGGTCACGGCCAGCCCGGCCCCGGTCACGACCGCGTCCAGCGTGGACCAGGGCATCGCCGCGATCGCCTGCGAGTCGCGGAACAGCCGGTCCCAGCGGTCGATGTAGGGCGCGTGTTCGAGGTGGGTGAGCGTGGGAATGCCGGAGACGTCGCGCTGCAGCCGCTCGTTGAACAGCCCGCGCACCCGCCCGACCAGGTAGATGTACAGGTTCCCGCTGACCCGCCCGGCACTGAACTGCACGCCGTAGGCGAGCGCCCCGAGGACCACGGCGAGGACCACTATGCGCGTACGGCCACCCGCCCCACCGTCGACGAGCATCCGCTGACTGACACTGATCGCGGCGATCACGGCCGTCTGCCCGACGAGCAGGCCCGCGAGGGTCAGGGCGGCGCGGCGATCCGTCCGTACCGTCAATCGGATGATCTCCGCCAGCAGCCGCGACCAATCCCTCATGCCCGGTCCTCCTTGAACGCCGCGGCCTGGGTGGTGAAGAAGCGTGCGTAGTCGCCGCCGCGTTCCAGCAGCTCGTCGTGGGTGCCGTCCTCGGCGACGCGGCCGTCGCGCAGCAGCACGATCCGGTCGGCGGCGCGGACCGTCGCGAGCCGGTGCGAGATCAGCACGGTCGTCGTGTTCGTGGTGCGGGCGACGACCCGGTCGTGGAACTGCGCCTCGGCACGGACGTCGAGGTTCGCGGTGGGCTCGTCGAGCACGAGCAGCCGGCGACCGTTTCCGACCGCGTAGAGCGCCCGCGCGAGCGCGACCCGCTGCCACTGCCCGCCGGAGAGGTCGGTGCCGCCGGCGCCCTCGCGCCACAGCGACGCGTCCAGGTCGTCGGGCAGCCCGCTCGCGCCGGCCTGGTCGAGCGCCTCCCGCACGGCCGCGTCGTCGTGCGGCGGCGGGACGGCGGCGGTGACGTTGTCCCGCACGCTGGACGGGTAGCGCACGAAGTCCTGGAACAGCACGGTGATCGGCGGACGCCGCTCCCGCGGGTCGATCCCGTCGACCGTCACCGACCCGGTGCCGGGGGAGTAGAGGCCGGCCAGCAGTTTGACCAGGGTGGTCTTGCCGGCGCCGTTCTCGCCGACGATCGCCACGGTCTCGCCCGGCGCGATCTCCAGGTCGAGCCCGTCGAGGATCGGCCGGTCGCCGCCCGGGTAGGTGAAGCCCACGCCGCGGAAGCGAACCGCGGGCGCGACGTCGGTGGGCTCCATCGAAGCCTGTCTCTTATACACATCT
>KL571523.1:5562-8269 GCA_000715855.1 Actinoplanes liguriensis | reverse complement strand
GCCGTACTCGATGTCGTAGGCCTCGAACCCCATCGAGCTGATCGCGAGCACCCCGATCCCGGCGAGCACGACCGTGATCAGCCGGCCCGCGCCGAGCTCGCCGCGCAGCACGGCCGCCGCCGGGAAGCCGAGGACGGCCGCCGCCGCGAGCACGGTCGCCGCGCTGATCCACCACTGGCGGCGCAGCACGCCGAGCATCGCGCGGAACACCGGCGCGTAGGTGCGCGTGGTCGTGGCCCGGAAGCGCCCGCCGAGGAAATCATCGATCCCGAACAGGCGTACGTCCTTGGCCGCGCCCATCACGGCCTGCGTCGACAGGTAGAACTCGTACCGCTGGCCGGCGGTCTCCGCGTCGATCCGGTCGATGATCCCCAGCCACTGGCGGCGCAGCACCGCGCGGATCGCCAGCGCCGTGACCAGCAGCGCGGCGGCCAGCAGCGGTGAGAACGTGGCGAGCAGCGCGCCCGCGGCGAGCGCCGAGACCATCCGGAAGATCAGCGTGACCTGCCCGGTGACGGCGTTGCCGGCCGAGCGGTCGCGGCCCAGCCCCATGCCGGGGTCGACGGCGCGCGCCGCCCGGTCCTGGAAGGCGGCGCTCTCCAGCACGTCGAGCCCGGCGAGGCCGGCCGCGATGGTCCGCACCCGGGCCCGGAGCGTCCCGTCGATCCGCTTCGCGGCGTGCGCGTTGACGGTCTCCAGCAGCAGCCAGCCGATCTGCCCGGCGAGCAGCAGCACGGCGACCAGCAGCACCGGCCTCAGCGGCGGCGCGCCGGCGGTGAGATCCGAGACGAGCACCCCGACCGCGTACGCCATCGCGGCCGGCACGACCGCACGCACGAGCTGGAGCAGGACGAGCAGCACCGCGACGCCCCCACCGGCGGCCGGCAGCAGGCGCAGCAGACGTAGACGATCGCGGATCACGAAACACCCCCGTGCGTGGACCAGCATCGATCTTTGCATGACGGTGTGACAGTTTCGGCGAGGCTGGTCCCGTGACCGAACTGCTCGTCGTGATCGTGGCGGCCCTCGCCGTGATCGCCGCCGCGACCGTCGTCGGGCCGCGCCTGGGGATCGCGTCGCCCCTGGTCCTGGTCGCGATCGGGGTCGCGGCGAGCTTCCTGCCGGTGTTCGGGGAAGCGCACATCGAGCCCGAATGGGTCCTCGAAGGCATCCTGCCGCCGCTGCTGTACTCGACCGCGGTGTCGATGCCGGCGATGAACTTCCGCCGTGAGTTCGGCGCGATCGGCGGGCTGTCCGTGCTGCTCGTGGTGGCCAGCGCGCTGGTGCTCGGGGTGTTCTTCATGCTGGCCATGCCCGGGATCGGGTTCGGCTGGGGGGTGGCGCTCGGCGCGATCGTCAGCCCGACCGACGCGGTGGCGACCTCGATCATCAAGCAGATGGCGGTGTCCAAGCGGGTGGTCGCGCTGCTGGACGGCGAGAGCCTGCTCAACGACGCTACCGCGCTGGTCGTGCTGGGTACGGCGACCGCCGCGACGTTCTCGCTGTGGGACGCGGCCGGCACGTTCGCCTACTCGGTGGCCGTCGCCGTGGTGATCGGCTGGGCGGTGGGCCGGCTCAACCTGATGGTCCGCAAGCCGGTGACGGACGCGACCGTGAACACCGTCATCTCGTTCACCGTCCCGTTCATGGCCTCGGTCCCGGCCACCCTGCTGGGCGCATCCGGGCTGGTCGCCGCGGTGGTGGCCGGGATCGTCACGGGGTCGCGCGCGCCGCGGGACCTGTCGCCGCGCAACCGGCTGTCGGACTCGCAGAACTGGCGCACGGTCGAGCTGGTCCTGGAGGGCGCGGTGTTCCTGACCATGGGCATCCAGATCAAGACGATCGTCATGGACGTGCGTGACGAGCACGGCGGCATCGGCAACGCGGTGCTCGTCGCGGCCGGCGCGCTGGTGCTGACCGTGCTGGTCCGGGCGGCATACGTCGGCCCGCTGCTCGGCGTGCTCGCCTGGCGCTCCCGGATCAGCCTCAGCCACCAGCCGCGGATCCTGGAGTTCCAGGAGAAGCTGAGCACGCCCGAGGGCAAGCGGGAGACCCTCGACCGGATGAGCGCGCGCGGCCGCAAGCTGTCCGAGCGCGACCTGGAGCACTTCCACCTGCGGGTGATCCGCGGGCTCGCCACCACCGAGTATTTCCTGCGGGAGCCGCTCGGCCCGCGCGAGGGCATCGTCGTGGTGTGGGCCGGCATGCGCGGCGCGGTGACCGTGGCGGCGGCGCAGACCCTCCGGGAGGAGAACACCCCGAAGCTGCCCGTGCTGGTGCTGATCGCGTTCGCTGTCGCGGTGATGTCGCTGCTGGTGCAGGGCGGCACGATCGGCCCGCTGCTGCGCCGGCTCATGCCGGAGGGCGCCGGGCCGGACGACGACGGCGAACGGGCCCGGGTCATGGAGCTGATGCGGGAGGCCGCCGCGTCGGTCCCGGCACCGACCGGCCCGACGGAGATCGTGTCCGCCCGGCGCCACCGGCTCGCGGTGCTCGGGGCGCAGCGCGCGGCGTTGCTCGACGCCCGTGACAACGGCACGTTCGACGCCGAGGTCCTGGCGAAGATCCTGGCGAACCTCGACGCCTCACAGATCGCCATCGAGATGCGCGGCTAGGCCCTGTTTTGTGAATCGCGCGGATGCGAGGCGAGGTGCAGGTGGTGGCTGACGTCGGCCGGGCAAAGGTCGCATACCGGTGTTGTATGTGG
>KL571523.1:4443-5451 GCA_000715855.1 Actinoplanes liguriensis | reverse complement strand
GCCGTCAGGCGCCGGCTGGGCCACGCCGCAGCTCCTCGCGATTCACAAAACAGGGCCCGGATTGCCGTACGCCTCGCGGCTCAACCGGACGAGATCGTCGAGCTGCGGCGGGGGATCGTCGCGCCACCACGCCAGCCAGACAGGGATCGACGGGACCTGGCGCAGCATCCGGTAGGCGACACCCGGGCGCGGATTCTGGTTCGCGGTCGCCTCCGACGTCACCCCGACGGCCTGGTTCGCGGCGATCAGGGTCAGCCACTCGTCGACACCGGTGGTCCGCCGGACCGTCGCCGGGCGCGGCCCCGGATCCCACAGGTCGAGTGTGGTCGTGCCGGTGCGGGCGTCGATCGCGACCGTGTACCGGGCCAGGTCACCGATCCGCAGCGAGCGCCGCCGGGCGAGCGGGTGCTCGGTGGAGACCGCCGCGTAACGGGCCTCGGTGCCGATCGGGGCCGACGCGAACCGCGGATCGTCGAGCGGCTTGCGGTATAAGAGACAGGCGGTGACGCTGTTGGTCTGCACGAAGACCAGCGGAAGCCCGGACTCGACACCGGCCCACGCCCGTTGCAGGCGCCGGGTGTGCTTGCCCAGCGCGGCCCACGCGTACCCGACCCGCAGCTCGGTGCGCGACTGCTCGGCGATCCGGTGCAGGTGCGCGATCTCGTCGAGCACGCGCCGGGCGCCGGCCAGCACCTGCGCGCCGGTTACGGTGAGGCTGACGTGGCGGGTGGTGCGCTGCAGGAGACGTACCCCCAAAATCTCTTCGCAGGCCGCGACCGAGCGGGAGACAGCGGCCTGGGAGGTGTTCATCTCGGTCGCGGCGTCGGTGAACGTGCCCGTGTCGACGACCGCGACCAGCGCCCGCAGGTGGCGCAGCTGCAGATCCATACGGCCAGCGTATAAGTCCGGCGCGGCGGTTATTTCCCTCGTGCCGGTCCGGCGGGCTTCGATGAGGCCATGACGGCACAACTCGAGGCTCCGCCGAAGACCCGCGCCGGCAGCGGGCTC
>KL571523.1:3802-4211 GCA_000715855.1 Actinoplanes liguriensis | reverse complement strand
GGTCGGCGCGGCCGTCGGCGCGCACGCGTTCGCGAGCATCGGCCCGGCCGGGGTCGTCGCGGTCCGCCAGATCGTCGCGGCCGCCGTGCTGCTGCCGGTCGCCCGCCCGCCGCTGCACCGGTTCCGCTGGCCGCAGTGGTGGCCGACGATCCTGCTCGGCCTGGTCTTCGCGATCATGAACCTGAGCCTGTACACCGCGATCGACCGGGTCGGGCTCGGGCTGGCGGTGACGCTGGAGTTCCTGGGGCCGCTCGGGGTGGCGCTGGCCGGCTCCCGCACGCGGATCGATCTGGTCTGCGCGGCGGGCGCCGGGATCGGCGTCTACGTGCTGGTGCTGCCGCGCGGCGACAGCGACTGGTCCGGGATCGGATGCGGGCTGCTCGCCGCCGCGTGCTGGGCGTCGTACATC
>KL571523.1:0-3558 GCA_000715855.1 Actinoplanes liguriensis | reverse complement strand
GCCCCGGCCGCGGCGACGACCGTGTCGGTGCTGCTCTACCTGCCGGTGCTGGCCTGGCTGATCACTTCCGGCCGGATGACCGGCGCGGGGCTGATGTTCGCGGCCGGCGCCGGGGTGTTCAGCTCCGTCATCCCGTACGCGGTCGATCTGATCGCCCTGCGCCGTGTCCCGCCGCGCTTCTTCGGCGTGGTGATGAGCGTCCACCCGGTCTTCGCGGCGCTGGCCGGCCTGATCCTGCTCGGCGAGGCGCTGCGCCCGCACGAGTGGCTCGGCATCCTGATCGTCGTCAGCGTCAACATCCTCGCCGTCACACGACAAAACTCTCTTTCGCGTACGTCGTGACCACCGCTACGGTGCGACGGGAGAGCGCTCCCAGTCGGTGATCACTAGGAGAGCCCGCGATGGAGAGCATCACCAAGAACCGGCAGAGCATGGCCGTGCTGCGAGCGATGGCCGAACGCGCCTACGGCCCCGGCGAGGTGCCCGGCGGCGACGACTGGTGCAGTGAGCTCGGGCACGGCTGGTTCAACGTGGCGTACCGGATGCGCCTGCGCTCCGGCCGCGAGGTCGTCCTCAAGATCGCCCCGCCGCCGCACATCGAGGTGATGACCTACGAGCGGGGCGCGATGGCGACCGAGCTGACCGCGCTGCGCCTGATCCGCGAGCAGACCACCGTGCCGGTGCCGGTCGTCGACTTCGCCGATCAGAGCCACGAGCTGTGCGACGCGGACTACTTCTTCATGGAGTACGTCGACGGCGACAACCTCGGGATGCTGCGCGACCAGCACACACCTTCGGTCCGGGCGGCGTACGACGAGGCGCTCGGCGCGCTGAACCGCTCGCTGAACGAGGTCCGGGGCCCGCACTTCGGCCCGCTCAACGGGCCGGGCTTCCCGACCTGGCGGGCGGCGTTCCTCAGCATGATCGAGGGCGTGCTGCGTGACGGCGAGCGTCGCGACGTCGACCTGGGTCGCGAATACGCCCAGGTCCGGGCCGTGATCGCGGCGCACGCCGACACGCTCGACGAGGTGACCGAGCCGCGGTTCGTCGAGTGGGACATGTGGGACAACAACGTGATGGTGCGCGACGGGCGGATCGTGGCCATCATCGATCACGAGCGGGCGCTCTACGGCGACCCGCTGATCGAGGCCGGTTTCACCGGCAGCGAAGTGCCCGCGTTCGGTGACTCGTCCGCCTTCATCCGCGGCTACGGCCGCGGCCCGGCCACCGGAAGCGAGCGGGTGCGCCGGCGGCTGTACTGCCTCTACCTCGTGCTGATCATGACGATCGAGACGGCGTACCGGAACTTCCCCGGCACCGACAACTACGACTGGGCGCGCGGCCGGCTGGACGAGACGATGGCCCTTTTTGACCAGCCCTGACCCCGTCGGGCGGCTGCTCTGGCACAACTGCTCACAGACCACCGTGTCGGTCGGCGTCTACGGCCTCTACGCGCTGACCAACGCCTGGTTCGTCGCGCACGGCGCCGGCCCGGACGCGATGGCCGCGGTCAACCTGGCCGCGCCGGTGCTGCTGACGCTCGGCGCGGTCGCCACCACGGTCGGGTCGGGCGGCGCCTCGCTGGTCTCGCGGCGGCTCGGAGCGCGTGACCCGGCGGGCGCGGGACGGGCCGCGGGCAACGCGTTCCTGCTGTTCTGGTCGACGGCCACGCTGGTCACGGTGGCCGGGCTGCTCGCGCTGGAGCCGCTGCTCACCGCGCTCGGGGCAGGCCCGGCGACGCGGGACGACACACGGTCGTACCTCCGAGTTCTGTTGATCGGCGCCTTGCTCACGACCGGCTTCTCGGCGCTGGTGCGGGCCGAGGGCCGGATGCGGTTCGCCACGCTGATGTGGGTGAACGCGATCGTGGTCCAGATCGTGCTCGACCCACTCCTGATCTTCGGCCTGGACCTGGGCGTGCGCGGCGCGGCCCTGGGCACGGTCGGCGGCCAGTCGGTATCGGCGGTGATGAGTCTGTGGTTCTTCTTCGTCCAACCCGACCGTCCGTATCGGATCAGTCTGCGCCCGCACCTCCGGACCATGCGTGAGCTGCTCGCCGTCGGTGCACCGTCCTTCCTGTCCGGCCTCGGCGCGACGCTGATGGCCGTCCTCGTCAACAACCTGCTCGCCGGCCAGCCGGGCACCGTCGCCCTGGCCGCCTACGCGATCTGCGCCCGGCTGCAGACCTTCGTCCGCATGCCCCAGCTCGGCATCAGCCAGGGCCTGCAGCCGATAGTCGGCTTCAACGCCGGCCGCGGCCTGCACACTCGCGTCCGCCGCGCCCGCAACCTCGCCCTCGGCGCGACCCTGCTCTACGGCCTCACGGCGTCCCTGCTCCTGATCCCCGCGGCGACCCCCGTGGCCAGACTGTTCGTAGACGACCCGGTGATCACGCCGGCCACCGCACACGCCCTGCGAATCATCGCCCTGGGCATCGCCGTCGCCGGTGTCCCCCCGCTGGTCTCCTCCTACTTCCAGTCCCTGGGCCGCCCCTTCTCGTCCTACCTGATCTCGGCCGGCACCCTGCTCCTGATCAAGGTGCCGTTGGTGATCGCTTTCAGCCACACCACCCTCACGGGCCTCTGGACAAGCCTCGCCTTGGGCGAGCTGGCCTCCACCCTCGCGGCCCTGCTCCTCCTCCGAAGCCACCCCCGCTGAGCCCCAGGCGGCCGCGGGCAGCAGCAGATCGCCAGAGATCGCCAGCTAGGGGCCAGCCCACGATCGACGGCTGTCAGATCAACGGACCACGCACACCCCCAGAAACAGTTCTCATCCCGATGCAAAAATTGCCTTTTTTGGAGCCGGACCACCGCCCGGTGACCCTAACGAATCCGGCGCCATCGCATCTGATCGAGTGTCACCTGGACCACCTTCATACCCCCAGCCCCCTAAAACAATAAAAAGCCCAGCCCACTCACAGCGAGGCGCATTCCGAGCCGCGCCGCGCACGTTTACCGGGGCCAGTTCTCCGATTGCCGCAGAGGACCGTCTCCTGACAAGACACAGAGGTTGCACCTGGTCGAGGTGTAGGGGAGGGCGGGGCGCAGGGAAGGGCGAGGTGCAGGTGCGGGGCTGCAGCGGAGCGCAGGCGCAGCGGAGCGCAGGCGCAGCGGCGGGTGCGGGGCTGGGCCTGGTCGAGGCGGAGGGGCAGGGTGAGGTGCAGAGACGGGTGCAGGGCGGCCCTGGACCTGGGCGGAGCGCAGGGGGGGAGAGAGATGAGGGCTGGGACGCGGCGAGATGCACGGGTAGAGGTGAGGGCTGGGACGGGGTGAGTGCACGGGCAGAGGCGGTTGCGCGGGCTGGGCCGGGCCGAGATTGAGTGGCACGACGAGGTGAAGGTGCGGGGGCAGGATCGATGGGAGGCGCAACGGCTGCTGGCTGCGGCCGGGCAGGAGTTGCCTGCTGCCGGTGGTCGTCTCTTGCGGTGACAGCCGCCCACGCCTCCGATGCGCTCCACCCCAGCCGGACCAACTTCCGCGTATGGCGCTGTCGCAAGCCCCAATCGCGGTGCCGCTTATGCTCCCGTCGGAACTCCTCCTTCTCCGCCGAATAATTCCG
>KL571522.1:15795-18620 GCA_000715855.1 Actinoplanes liguriensis | reverse complement strand
GGTTCAGGAGGAAGACGACAATCACCGTCGTCGTGATGCTGCTGCCGAAGATGATCTGCAGCTCGTCCGGCAGCTTCGCGTAGAAGTTCGGGGCGACGACCGGGACCATGCCCGCGCCCAGCGAGACGGCGATGATCAGCAGGTTCTGCGTGCCGTCGAACTCGACCCGGCGCAGGCTGCGGATGCCGACCGCGGTGACCGTGGCGAACATCACCAGGGCGGCCGCGCCGATGACCGGGCCTGGGATCGCCGCGATGATCTCGCCGAGCTTGGGGATCAGGCCGAGCAGGACCAGGATAACGCCGGCCGCGGTGACCACGAAACGGCTGCGGACCCGGGTCACCTGAACAAGACCGACATTCTGGGCGAACGCCGTGTCCAGGAACGAGTTGAAGACGCCGGCCAGGATGCCGGAGAGGCCGTCGGCGGCGAGGCCCCGGGCGACGTCGTTCTCGGTCGGGCGCTTGCCGACCGCCTCGCCCACCGCGATCATGTCGGCGGTCGACTCGACATAGATGACCAGCATCACGATGCACATCGAGATGATCGCGGCGGCCTTGAACTCCGGCGGGCCGAAGTAGAACGGCTTCGCCAGCCCGAACCATCCGGCGTCGCCGACCCCGGAGAAGTCACTGAGACCCATGATCGACGCCACGGCCAGGCCGGCCACGAGGCCGATCAGCACCGACAGGGAGGCCAGGAAACCGCTGGTGAAGCGGTTGATCAGGACGATCAGCAGGATGATCCCGCCGGCGAGCGCGAGATGGCTGAGCTGGCCGTACCCGGGGGCGCTGTCGTCGTTGCCGGCGATCAGCCCGGCGCCGGCGTCGATCAGCGAGAGCCCGATGATGGTGATCACCGTGCCGGTGACCAGCGGCGGGAACAGGTGGATGATCTTCGCGAACGGCTTGGCGATCAGCAGGCCGAAGACGCCGGAGGCGAGGATCGCGCCGTAGACGGCCGGCATGCCGTACTTCGCGCCGATCAGGATCATCGGGTTGAGCGCGGTGAAGGTGGCGCCGGCGACCACCGGGAGGCGCACGCCGAGGATCTTCCCGATCCCGAGACTCTGGATGACGGTGACGATGCCCGCCACGAACAGATCAGCGTTGACCAGGATCGCGATGGTCCCGCCGTCGAGTTTGAGCGCCCCGCCGACGATCAGCGGGACGGCGACGCAACCGGCGTACATGACGAGGACGTGCTGCAGGCCGAGCACGGCCAGCCGGCCGAACGGCAGCATCTGGTCGACCGGATGCTTGACACCGGCCCCGGCCTGCGCCTTCGTGGCCTCTGCGGTCATGGCGAAACCCTTCCAGACGGAAGAAACGTTTCGCGGATTCTGGGTATCGAATGTTATCAACCGAGGTCGGCGCGTTGCGACCTCGTGAATTCAGCAGCCGGGGCCGGCCGCGCGCCCGCCGACGATCCGGTAACGCGAGATGTCGCCGTCCACGTAGGGCTTCAACTGTGTGATCGACGTCGGGTCGGCGTCATTCACGGCGATGAACCCGACGATCGCCGTGTCCACCGTCCGGCACGTCGCCCGGTCCGCCACCGCCTGCGCGTCCGCCGTGAGTTTGTCCGGGTTTAACGCTGCGTAGGACGTACCGGCAATACTCACCGTGACTGCTGCCGCCATTGCCATCTCGATCAACCGCACGTGAGCAGGCTAGTAATCATCACTCGCCGTCACAGTAGCCCGTTCGGACAAGATCAGATGCACGGACAGCGACTGTGCCATTCCGGGGGAATGAATCCGGATGAGGCTTTACGGGACAGCTGCCGTTTTTATACCGTGATTACTCGGAGCAACGGTCTGATCACGCTGGAGGAAACCCATGCGTCGTGCCGCTGTCGTTCTCGCCGTCCTCGTCGCCGGTCTCTGGATCGCCGCGCCGGCCCAGGCGTTCGCCCACAACAACGTCCACAACGTCTACTTCCACGCCGTCCTCGACGCACTGACCCTGCTGGTCGTGTCGGCGCCGGTCTGGACGGCGATGCTGTGGAGCGGCCGCCGCAAGTGGCTGATGGCCGCGCTGATCGCGGTGGTGCAGATCCCGGTCGCGGTGATCGGCTTCGTGCCGATCGTCAACCCGTACCTGCACCTCGCGCTGTTCCTGCTGGCCATCGGGCTGACCGCGGTCTCGCTGCGGACCGTCCGCAACCAGTCCCGCGCCGCCGTCACCGCGACGGAGGCGCCCCGCTGACCGACGAGCCACACCCCGCGCGCACCCATTCGCCCGTGGGCGCGCGAACGGCCAGGCCGGTCACGGCCTGGCCGTGCTTCTCCAGCCGCACCCGGGGACATCCGGCTTGCGCCGGGAACCAACCCCCCGACCTATTGCGTACGGCGTTGTGCCGGCAATGCTCCTCGTCCACATAACCCCAGGCGAGCAGCAGTTCCTCACCGTCGTACGAGTAGCGGCCCACGCTCGCGATCCGGTCGCCGTCGGGGCGCCGGAAGAACTCGGCGCGCAGCCCCGGCACTCTCGTCCCCTCGAAGGACGCGTCCACCTCGGTCCGATGCAGCTCGAATTCCGACATATCGGGTATTTCCACGTGCCGAAGTCAATCACAGGCCCGGCCGTGACCTCGCCAACTCGGCTGTTCCGGCCACGGAACCCGGACCGAGCGCGGTTTGTTCACATTGATCTCGTCATCCGTTGTGATCCCGTTTTAACCTGACTGTCGGTGAGCACCGCCACAATGGCCTGGTGGTGACCGAGACGATGATGCCGGTCAACGGCATCCAGGTGTGCCTGGAAACCTTCGGTGAACGCACCGATCCGCCTCTCCTGCTCCTCGCCGGAGAGGCCAGCTCC
>KL571522.1:15139-15519 GCA_000715855.1 Actinoplanes liguriensis | reverse complement strand
GAGATGTGTATAAGAGACAGGGTGGACGGTTCGTCATCCGCTACGACCATCGCGACACCGGACGGTCCAGCGCGTTCCCAGCCGGCGCGGCGTACTCGGGTGTGGACCTGATGAACGACGCGCTCGGAGTCCTCGACGGGCTCGGCGTGCCAGCCGCCCACCTGGTCGGGCTCTCCCTCGGCGGCGCGCTCGCCCAGCGCATCGCCGTCGAACAGCCACATCGGGTCCTCTCACTCACCCTGATCGCCTCCAGCGCCGGGCTCGGGCCGGACGCGACACCGGTCCTCGCGGGAATGACCGCGGTCGCGGTCCGTGCGGCGCCCGGCACCGAGGTCCGGATCCGGGCCGCCACCGACGAGGTCGACTGGTCCAACCGGCGG
>KL571522.1:13506-14933 GCA_000715855.1 Actinoplanes liguriensis | reverse complement strand
CCCGCCGTCACCGGCCTGATCGCGGAGATCCAGGCCCGGGGCGGACCGTTCACGCCGGACGAGTCGCAGTTGCGCCGCCTGGCCGAACGCGTCTTCGACCGGTCCTGCGACCTGGCGGCGGGGCGTGGGAACCACCGGCAGGCGGGATACGGGCCACCGGTGCGCGACCGGCTGGCCGCGATCGAGGCGCCGACACTCATCCTGCACGGGACGCTGGACCAGCGGTTCCCGGCGGAGCATCCGCGCGAGCTGGCACGGGTCATCCCGGGCTCACGGCTGGTCTGGCTGGAGGGCGTGGGCCACGAGGTGCCGCCCCGCGCCGTCTGGAACCAGGTCCTCTCCGAGATCCTCGGCGCCCCCGCCGACCCCCTGACCCACCCGTAACCCGCCCTGACCTGCACGAAAACGCCCAACGAACCCGATGTCACGGGGTGGCCGCCACCCCCACAGCCAGCGCGCGCCGGCCACCCCGTCGGTCACCGCCGACACGGGCTGGCCCCCACCGTGGTTATCCAGCCCCCATGACCACGGCCAGCCCCAGCCCACAACCGCAACGCACCGCCACCACAACCAGCAGCCAGCCCCCGGCCACGCGACTGGTCACCCGCTTGCGCGGCTGGGTCTGACCGTTGTTATCCAGCGCCGATAACCACTGCCGCCCCCAGCCAACTGCCGCGGGCTGGGGCTGGCAGTGGTTATCCAGCTCGCATAAGCACGATGAGCCCCAGCCACCTGCTGCGGGCTGGGGCTGGCAGTGGTTCTCCAGCTCGCATAAGCACGGTGAGCCCCAGCCGCGGGCTCTCGGCTGGGGCTGGCAGTGGTTATGCGGCTCGGATTACCACGGTGAGGGCCAGCCGACGGGCGTTGGCTGGGCTTGGGGTGGGTTATCCACACTGAGCGGTTGTCCACAGGGCACCGGCATGATCTTGGGTGTCCTTGGCATGCTGCTTATTGGGATCGCCCCCCTGGGCGGGCGGGGACTCCAACGGCAGGCAGGGAGGTGTTTCAAGAACGACGACGGGCGACTCTTCGGCGAGGCTTTTCGGCGGGAGTCAGGCGCCGGGGTCAGGGACGGGGGTCAGGGGCGGGAGCGCATGCCGGCCAGCAGGGCCAGGCCGGCGACCACGGAGCCGGCGCAGGCGGCCAGGTAGCCGAAGACCAGGACCGGGCCGGCGGGGACGGACAAGCCGGCCAGGACCAGGACCGCCAGGAAGGCCGCGGCGGCTGAGCCCGCGGTGAGGACCCAGCCGGCCGCTTTCTGGGCCGGGGTCCAGCGGGGTGAGCCGGTCGCGATCAGCATGCCGGCGGCGGGGCTGACGACCGGCATCAGGAACGTTCCGCCGATCAGCAGGGCTAGCGCCGCGGACTCCGCGCCACCGCCGACGACGGCGACCCGGGGCTGCGGGGGCGGAGCCGTCGCCGTGGCG
>KL571522.1:10005-13278 GCA_000715855.1 Actinoplanes liguriensis | reverse complement strand
CTCAGCACCGGGCCCGGGTCGGTGCCCGGCTCGCGGCGGGCCGTGACGTAGTCGGTGACCGTGCGCATCAACTCGTCGCGCAGCTCGGAGGGCAGGTCTTCGCTGGCTGCCCAGAGCTCGGCCAGATAGTCCAGCACGAGCGCGTCCCCGTGGGCGAGATGCGCGTCCGCCCCGATGAACTGCGCGGTCGGCGGACTCGGGGCGTCAAAGCGCGCGGTCGAGCCGGCTGAGCGGGCGCCCGGGTCGGGCAGGCGCGGGGCCGGGCGGATCGAGTGAGCGGTCGGGCCGGTCGAGCGCGCAGCCGGGTCGGCCAGGTGGGCGGTCGGGTCGGTCAAGCGCGCAGCCGGGTCAACCAGACGCGCAGTCGGGCCGGTCGAGCGCGCAGCCGGGTCAGCCAGGTGAGCAGTCGGGTCGGTCGAGCGCGCGGACGGGTCGGACAGGTGGGCGGTGGGGTCGGTTGGGTGCGCGGGCGGGTCGGGTAGGTGGGTGGTGGGCTCGGCCGGTGATTCCGGTGTTCCGGTCAGTGGTGCGGTGGTCATCTCGGGTCCCCCATTCACGCGGCAGCGATGCCGTTCAGCATCGACCCGCGTGCACGCCGCACACATCGGACCAGGGTTGTATTCCGCGGCGCCGGTATCAGACTTTCGGCCTATGGTCGGGTGTATGCGCCTGGTTTCCCTGCTGCCGTCCGCGACCGAGATCGTCTACGCCCTGGGGCTCGGGGACGATCTGGTCGGGGTGACGTTCGAGTGTGACGAGCCGGTGGACGCGCGCTCGTCGAAGACCGTCGTGGTCGGCGGGCGGGACACCCGGGACATGACGCCCGGGGAGATCGACGACTATGTGCGTACGCAGATGGTCGCCGGCGGTGATCTCTACACGCTGCACGCGGACGCGCTGGCCGGCCTGTCGCCGGATCTGATCCTCACCCAGGATCTGTGCCGGGTGTGCGCGCTGCCGTCCGGGCACGTCGACGACGCGCTGGCCCACCTGGGCTGCCGGGCGGAGGTGCTGAGTCTGGACCCGTACACGCTGACCGACGTGCTGGACACGTTCGTCGAGGTGGGCGCGGCGGTGGGCGTACGGGAAAGAGGTCTGGACCTGGTGAGGGCCGCGGAGAGGCGCCTGTCCACCATCGAGACGGCGGTGGCCGGGCGCCCGCGACCGAAAGTGGCCGTCGTGGAGTGGGTGGATCCGCCGTTCACCGCGGGGCACTGGGTTCCGGATCTGATCACGGCGGCCGGTGGTGTGGCGGTCGCGGCGCGCCCCGGGCGGCGGTCGGTGCAGGTGTCCTGGGCCGAGCTGGCCGCCCCGGAGCCGGAGGTCGTGCTCGTCACCCCGTGCGGGTATCACCTGGACGGGGCGGTGCGGCAGGCCGAGGCGGTGCTGCCGCACTTCCCCGGCGCGCAGGTGTGGGCGATCGACGGGGACGGGCTGGTGGTGCGTCCGGGTCCGCGGCTGGTGGACGGGGTGGAGGCGATCGCGGCGATCCTGCACCCCGAGGCCGTCCCGGCAGCACGACCGGGAACGATCACGCGCGTCCAGTAAGAGACCGCGCGGCCAGGAACAAAGCGCGACCGGGAACAAGGCGCGCCCGGGAACAAAGCGCGGCCAGGAACAAAGCGCGACCGGGAACAAGGCGCGCCCGGGAAGGAACGATCAGACGCGCCCGGTGACCAGCGTCATCGGGCTGGCCGACCAGCGGGTCCGCGCCGCCTCCCGCACCTGCGAGGCCTTGTGCAGCCACGCGATGTCCCGCCCGAACGACCAGGTCAGCGACCCGAGCGCGATCACCAGCGTGGCCACGGACGCCCACGTCGGGAGCAGGCCGCTGGCGACGACGGCGAGCAGGACGCCCTGCTGGGCGGCGACGACCTTGCGGGAGAAGCGGGGCGGCAGGGCCGCGTTCAGCCAGGGCAGCGCCCACGAGGCGGCGACGAACGCGTAGCGGAACGCGCCGATGGCGAGCGCCCACCAGCCGTACGAGAAGGCGGCGTAGACGCTGAGGACCAGGATCAGGAACGCGTCGACCTCCATGTCGAAGCGCGCCCCGAGGGCCGACGTGGTTCCGGTGCGGCGTGCCACCTGACCGTCGACGCCGTCCATCGCGAGGGCCATGTGGCGATCGTCACCAGCAGCCAGACCGGGATCTCGTGTCCCAGGACCGAGCTGGTCACCAGCGCGGTGACGCCGCCGGTGAGGATGGCCCGGCTGAACGTGACGAGGTTCGCCCATCCCAGGAACGTCATCCCGGCCCGGTCCAGGGCGGTGCCGAGCAGACCGCACAGGACCAGGCCGTACGCGATCCCGGCGATCCCACCGGCCAGCGTGAGTCCCGTTGTCCCGGCCAGCAGCGCGATGAGCGCTAGCTGAGCCGCGAACCCGGCGAAAGGCGCCCGGGACGGGGTCGTCGTGGCGGTAGTGATGGTCACCATGCCTCCTGGACTTAGGGTCTAACCGCGCTGTCCTCCACACACACGCTTGTCGAGGACTTTCGGTTCAGAGGAGTTGGTACGTGTTCGACGAGAGGGCCTTTTGGGTCACTTCCCCCGGATCGGGCGAGTTACGCCCTGAATCGGTGCCGGAGCCCGGTCCGGGTGAGGTGCTGGTGCGCACGCTGCACTCCGGGGTGAGCCGTGGCACGGAGACGCTGGTCTTCCAGGGCCGGGTGCCGGAGAACCAGTGGGCCACGATGCGGGCGCCGTTCCAGGCGGGCGATTTCCCGGGGCCGGTGAAGTACGGCTACCTGAACGTCGGCGTGGTGGAGAAGGGCGATCTCGAGGGCACGACGGTCTTCGCCCTCTATCCCCACCAGACTCGTTATGTCGTCAAAAAGACAGACGTAACGCCCATCCCGGATGGCGTGCCCGCCGCGCGAGCCGTCCTCACCGGCACCGTCGAGACCGCCGTCAACGCGGTGTGGGACGCGAACCCCCAGGTCGGCGACCGCATCACGGTCGTCGGCGCCGGCATGGTCGGCTCGTCGGTCGCCGCGATCCTGGCCGCCTTCCCCGCCGCCGACGTCCAGCTGGTCGACGCGGATCCGGCGAAGAGGGCCGTCGCCGAGGCGCTGAAGATCGGCTTCGCCCTGCCCGAGGAGGCCGAGGAGGACCGCGACCTGGTCATCCACGCCAGCGCGAACCCGGCCGGCCTGGCCCGCTCCCTGGAGCTGCTGCGGACCGAGGGCACGGTCGTCGAGCTGAGCTGGTACGGCGACCGCCCGGTCCCGCTGCTGCTCGGCGAGAACTTCCACTCCTGTCTCTTATACACATC
>KL571522.1:7908-9774 GCA_000715855.1 Actinoplanes liguriensis | reverse complement strand
TGTGTATAAGAGACAGGAGCTGCTGCGCGACGACCGTTTCGAGGCCCTGCTCACCGGCCGGTCCCGCTTCGACGAGTTGCCGGACGTGATGCCCCGGCTCGCCGACGGCAGTCTTCCGGCGCTCTGTCACGTGATCGACTACCCGGGCGGGAATTGATCTTTCCGGGTCGGGTAACCGTTGTGGAGTTGAAGATCCGCCAATCGAGGAGAGAGCACTTGTTCAGCATCACCGTCCGCGACCACATCATGATCGCGCACAGCTTCTCCGGCGAGGTCTTCGGACCCGCGCAGCGGCTGCACGGCGCCACCTTCCTGGTCGACGCCACCTTCCGCCGGCCGGAGCTGGACGAGGACAACATCGTCGTCGACATCGGCCTCGCGAGCGAGCAGCTCAAGGCCATCTGCGGCAGCCTGAGCTACCGCAACCTCGACGACGACCCGGAGTTCTCCGGCGTCAACACGTCCACCGAGTTCCTCGCGAAGCTGATCGCCGACCGCCTGGCGGTGCGGATCGGCGCCGGTGAGCTCGGCCCGGGCGCGTCCGGCCTGACCGGTCTCCAGGTCACCCTGCACGAGTCGCACATCGCCTGGGCGAGCTACGAGCGAACCCTGCAGTGAGCTTCCCGCTCCACGTGGTGCTGCCGGACGGCGTCGACGATCCGGCGGCACCCAGCGGTGGTAACCGCTACGACCGTGCGGTTCTCGATCAACTTCAAGATCAAGACAATTTCGCCGTACGGGAGGTAGCCGCGCCCGGCGCGTGGCCCCACCCCGGCGCGGCCGCCCGGGAGGGCCTGTCCCGGATCCTCGCCGGGTTCCCCGACGGCGCGACGGTGCTGCTCGACGGCCTGGTCGCGTGCGGTGTGCCGGAGGTGCTGGAGCCGCACGCCGGCCGCCTGCGCCTGGTCGTCCTGGTGCACCTGCCGCTCAGCGACGAGACCGGGTTGACGCCCGCCGACGCGGCCGGGTTGCGGGCTCTCGAACGCCGGACCCTGCACCTGGCCGCGGGCGTGATCGCGACCAGCAACCGGGCCGCCGCCCACGTCGCGGCGATGCACGACCTCCCCGTGGTCCACGCCGCCGCTCCCGGGGTCGCCCGGGCCGAGCCCTCGATGCCCTCCCCCGGCGGTCACCGGCTGCTCTGCGTGGCGTCGCTGACCCCGCGCAAGGGGCAGGACCTCCTGCTGGACGCGCTGACCCGGCTGACCGACCTGGCCTGGGAGTGCACGTTCGTCGGCGCCGGCGCCGTCCCACCCGTGCCTCCGTCACTCACCGCCCGTTCCGGCCACATCCGGAACGTGCGATTCGCGGGAGCACTGGCGGGCGCGGAACTGGAGGCGGCCTACGCTGACGCGGACCTCTTCGTGCTGCCGTCGCGCGCCGAGACCTACGGCATGGTGATCACCGAGGCGCTCGCGCACGGGCTCCCGGTCGTGGCCACCGAGGTCGGCGGCGTGCCGGAGGCGCTCGGCGAGGCCGGCCGCACGGGCGGCGACGACGAGGCGGGCGGTTCTCACGCCGTACCGGGAAAGCTGTTGGCTCCTGAAGATCCTGAGGCGCTCGCCGCGACCCTGCGGGCCTGGCTGACCGACGCTGATCTGCGGCAGCTCTGGCGTGCCCGCGCGCTCGCCCGCCGCGAGACCCTGACCGGGTGGGACGAGACGGCACGCCGCATGACCGAGATCCTGAAGCACATCGAGGAAGGAACCGCATGACCGGAGAATTCAGCGCCGACTGGCTGGGCCTGCGTGAGCCCGCCGACGCCGACGCCCGATCCCTGGAGCTCGTCGGGTTGCTGCCCACGCGAGCGAGGGTGATCCGGGACCTGGGCCTGCGGCACCGGCTCGCTCGGGCGGTGGCTGGCGC
>KL571522.1:4081-7716 GCA_000715855.1 Actinoplanes liguriensis | reverse complement strand
GATGTGTATAAGAGACAGCCGCAGTTCTGGATCCTCACCGACCGCGACCACGATCTGCTGGAGATCGCCGCCGACCGGATGCCGGAGGGCGTCAACGTGGCGATCGACGAGCGGGACGTGGCCGCGCTGACCCGCGACGACCTGACCGGCGCCGACCTGGTGACCTGCTCGGCGCTGCTGGACCTGCTGACCGCGCCGCAGGTGGACCGGCTGGTCGAGGTGTGCGCGCAGGCCCGGGCCAACGCGCTGTTCACGCTCTCGGTGACCGGTGTGGTCCGGTGTCTTCCGGAGGATCCGCAAGACGCCGAGGTGCAGGACGCGTTCAACGCGCACCAGCGCCGGGACGCGAAGCTCGGACCGGACGCTCCGGACTACGCGGCGGCCGCGTTCGAGAGGGCCGGCGCCCGCGTCGTCGTCCGGGAGAGTGCATGGCGGCTCGGTGCGCAACGACCGGAACTGACCGCTGAATGGCTGCGCGGCTGGGTCGGTGCGGCCACCGAAGAGCGCCCTGACCTGCGGTTGGACGACTATTTGCGGGCCCGGACCGACTCCCTCCCGGAGATAACGGTTGGGCACAAGGATGTTTTGGCGATCTTCGACTGAACCGAGTCCGGGCGGTCGGGCGTACTAGTCCCTGAGGGATCGACGAGGGGACAGGCAAAGTGAGCCGATCGTTCTGGGCATGGGCCCGACTGCTGGGCGGCGCCGCGATCATCGCGCTGGTGCTGTGGCGGCTGGGCACCGGCGCGTTCCTGGACGGGCTGCGGGTGCTCGACGGCGGCACCCTGGCGCTGGCCTTCGGGATCGGCGTGGTGACCACCGTGCTCAGCGCCTGGCGCTGGTGCCTGGTGGCCCGCGGCCTGGGGATGCGGTTGTCGCTGAAGGACGCGACCGCCGACTACTACCAGGCGCTCTTCCTCAACGCGGCGCTGCCCGGCGGGGTGCTCGGCGACGTCGGCCGGGCCGTCTCGCACGGGCGCGAGGAGGGCGACGTGGGGCGCGGCGTCCGGGCCGTGGTGCTCGAGCGCACGGCCGGCCAGATCGTGCTGGTCGTGGTGGGCGGGGCGGTGCTGGTGACCGTACCGTCGCCGGTCCTGACCCTGATCTCGGAGAACGGGAAGGCGATCGCCATGGTCGCGGCGGTGGTCGCGATCGCGGCGCTGCTGGTGCTCGGCATCGCACGGCGGGTGCGGCAGAGCGGCTCGAAGCTGGCCGGCGCCGCCCGGACCGGCGCCGCCGAGATCCGCTCCGGCCTGCTGGCGCGGCGCAACTGGCCGGGCGTGCTGTTCGCCTCCGCGATGGTGCTCCTCGGCCACCTGGCGACGTTCCTGGTCGCCGCGCGGGTCGCCGGCAACCAGGTGTCGTTCCTGTCGCTGGCCCCGATGCTGCTGCTGGCGCTGCTCGCGATGGGCATCCCGCTGAACGTGGGCGGCTGGGGACCGCGCGAGGGCGTGATGGCCTGGGCGTTCGGCGCGGCCGGCCTCAGCGCCGAGCAGGGCGTGACGATCGCCGTGGCGTACGGGATCTGCGCGTTCGTCGCCGCGGCCCCGGGCCTGATCGTGGTCGCTGTCCGGGCCGCGCGGAAGATGCGCCACGTGGCCCCCGCGCCGATCGTCGTCCCGGCGGTTGTCCCGACCGACTTCCGGGTGCGGATCACCGCGCCCGTCTCCCCCGCGGTCGTCGTGAACTCGGCCGCGCCGATCCCGGTGCGGACCCGTCGCACCGCGGTGCGGGTGCCCGCTTGATAGCCGATCTAGGCCGTGAACCGCTCCGAGAGGGCGTAGCGGAGCAGGACCACGTCACCGATCTGGCGGACCTCGGCCAGCGTCGCCCGATTCTTCGGGCCGGCCGGGAAGACGCCGTCGTGCACGAAGCGCGGCGCCCGCGAGTCGCCGACGAAGAACGGCGCGACCACCAGCTGCAGCTCGTCCGCGAGATCGCGGGTGAGGAACTGAGTGTGCATGGTGCCGCCGCCCTCGACCATCAGCCGCCGCACCCCGCGCGCGGCCAGGTCGGCCGAGACCAGGCGCACGTCGACCGGATCGCCGCCGTCGACGACCGTGGCGACCGCGCCGAGCCGTTCCCGGGCCTGGCCGACCGCCGCGGTGGCGCAGTAGACGATCTTCTCCGGCTCGCCGGCCGTGAAGAACGACGCCGCCGGGTCGAGGTCGCAGCGGCCGGTCACGGTCACCTTGACCGGGTTCTCCGGCTCGCCGCGGGCCACCCGGGCCGCCCGGCGCCGCGCCGAGCGCACCATCAGGCGGGGATTGTCCTGGCGGATCGTCGCCGCGCCGACCAGGATGGCGTCGCACCCGGCGCGCACCTCGTCGACACGGTCGAAGTCTTCGTCATTGGAGAGGAGCAGGCGCTCCTCGGTGGTGTCGTCGAGATAACCGTCGATCGACATCCCACAACTCAACAAGGTGTACGGACGCTCAGCCATCGTGCGTCCACGATAATCCGCGGTGTGCGGCGGCCGATCTTCGGGCACAGCTTCTGCCACCGGATTCGAAATGGGGAGGACCGATGTTGAAGGCCACCGTCCGACGGCAGGTGACCGTACCGCTGCGGTTTTCCGACGGCTACGTCACGACCGCGCAGGTGATGACGTTCGACGGCCTGACGGACAACCGTGAGCACCTGCTGCTGGGTCTGGGTGACTGGCGGCGGGCGCTGACCAAGTCGGCCGCCGGCGGGCGTGCACCACTGGTCCGGCCGCACAGCGAGTGCCTGACCGGGGACGTGTTCGGCAGCCAGCGCTGCGACTGCGGCCCGCAGTTGCGCGAGGCCGCCGAGCGGATCACCGAGCAGGGCGGCTTCCTGCTCTACCTGCGCCAGGAGGGCCGGGGCATCGGCCTGTACGCGAAGCTGGACGCGTACGCGCTGCAGGACACTGGGCTGGACACCTACGAGGCGAACGTGGCGCTGGGCCACGGCGAGGACGAGCGCGACTACACGGTGGCCGCGCAGATGCTGCACGCCGTCGGCGCGGATCGGATCCGGTTGCTCAGCAACAACCCGGACAAGGCGCTCCAGCTGGACACCCTCGGCATCGAGGTGACCCAGCAGATCCCGACCGGTGTGCACGTTTCCGCGGCTAATGTCCGCTATTTGCGTGCCAAGGCATCACACACGTCCCACACGATTGAGCTGCCCCTGGCCGAGTGACCCCCGGTTCCTCCCGGCCCGGTTTCCGGCACGATGGCATGCGTGACGGATGTGAGCCTTCCGGAAGCGGGCGATCTCGACGCCCTGGTGGCCGCGGTCGACCAGCTGCCGTTCATCGTCATCCTCTTCGAGGGGCCGGAGCTGCTGACGGTCGGCGCGAACGCGGCGACCCGGGCGGTGCTGCCCGGCCGGGAGGTGATCGGCCGCCCGTGCCGGGAGGTGCTCAGCGACCTCGCCGGTCAGCAGTTCGTCGACGCGTTCTACGAGGTGTACCGCACCGGCGAGACCCTCGCGGGCCGGCAGTGGCGGGTGCACCTGGACCATCCGGACGGCACGGTGAACGAGATCTTCGTGACGTTCACGCTGATGCCGTGGCGGGCCGCCGACGGGTCGCTGCGCGGCGTGATCGGCGCGGCGTTCGACGTCACCGAGATGGCCCGCAACCGGCAGGCCGCCGAGGCCGAGAC
>KL571522.1:440-3901 GCA_000715855.1 Actinoplanes liguriensis | reverse complement strand
GCCCAGCTGCGCCGCCGCTACGAGCAGAGCCGGGACGTGATCACCGAGCTGCAGCGCGAGCTGCTGCCGCCCGGCCTGCCGGTGCTGCCCGGCCTGCAGGTGGCCGCCAGCTACCTGCTCGCCGACGAGGACACCGAGGCCGGCGGCGACTGGTTCGACGCGGTGGCCCGGCCGGACGGGCGGGTCGCGCTGGTCGTCGGCGACGTCGTCGGGCACGGGATCACCGCGTCCGGGGTGATGGGCCAGCTCCGGGCGGTGCTGCAGGAACGCCTCGACGCCGGCGCGACCCCGGCCGAGGCGCTCGCCGCCGCGGACCGGTTCGCCGGGCGGATGCGGACGGCCCACGCGACCACCGTCTGCGTGGCCGACCTCGACCCGGGGAACGGGGAGTTGACGTACTGCACGGCCGGTCATCCCCCGCCCCTCGTGGTCGGCGCGGACGGCTCGACCCGCTTCCTCGCCGGGACCGGGGGCGGCCCCTTGGGCACCGGCAGCGCGTTCCTCGTCCGCCAGGACCGGCTGGAACCCGGTGACCTGCTGCTGCTCTACAGCGACGGGATCCTGGAACGGCCGCTCGCCGGAAGCGCCGCCGCCGAGGAACTGGCCCGGGTCGCCGCGGACGCGGCCGCCGGGCGCGCGCTGCACGATCCGGCGTCGACCGCGGCCGAACGGGTCTGCGCGCAGACCATCGAGCTGCTGGTGCGGGCCGGCGGGCACGCCGACGACATCACGCTGCTCGCGGCGCAACGGATCGACGTCGTACCGGACATGGTCCTTGACCTTCCGGCCGATCCGGCGACGCTGCGTGGCGCGCGCGCCCGGCTGGGCGCCTGGTTGAGCGAGATCGGCGCGGCAGAGCACGACGTCTTCGTGCTGCAACACGCGCTCGGCGAGCTGGCAACGAACGCGATCGAGCACTCTTCGAGCACAACCCCGATCGGTGTACGGACATGGCTCACGCCCGCCGGCCGGGTCGAGGCGACCGTCACCGATCACGGTGGGTGGCGCACGCCGGAGCGCGAGCCGATCCGCGGCCGTGGCCTGGCGCTCACCGCCCAGCTGGTGGAGAGCCTGCACGTGGAGCCGGGCGCGCACGGCACGGTGGCCACGATCCGCTACCCGCTGAGCCGGCCCGCCCGTCTGCTGGCCAGCTTCGACGACGCCCCGACCCCGTCCGCGCCGCCGCCGGACATGTCCGTCACCGAGCTGCCCGGCGACAACGAGGCCCAGGTCGCGGTGGCCGGGCCGATCGACGCCACCACCGCGCCGCTGATGCACGTCGAACTGCTGCGCCGCAGCCGGGGCGGGACCGTGCCGATGACCGCCGACCTGACCGGGGTCACCCACCTGGCCAGCGCGGGGGTGTCGGCGCTCTACCAGATCGCCGAGCGCCACCACGACCAGAAGGCCACGCTGACGCTCATCGCGTCCCCCGGTAGCCCCGCGCGGCAGATCCTCGACCTGGTCGGGCTGCCTGTCACCCCATAGGGGTCGTCCACAGGGCTGGGCAGAGCACCGGTCCGGCTCACTACTATCGCGGGGTGACTTCCGCTCCCCCGATCCCAGTGTCCGACGCCGTCGACGCGCTCAACCGCGTGTTCGGCTATCCGGAGTTCCGCGGCCAGCAGCGCGAGATCGTCGAGCACGTGATCGGCGGCGGCGACGCGCTCGTGCTGATGCCGACCGGCGGCGGCAAGTCGCTGTGCTATCAGATCCCAGCCCTGGTCCGCCCCGGCACCGGCGTGGTGATCTCGCCGCTGATCGCCCTGATGCAGGACCAGGTCGACGCGCTGCGCACCCTCGGCGTCCGGGCCGGCTTCCTCAACTCGACGCAGGACTACGAGGAGCGACGCCTGGTCGAGGCCGAGTTCGTGGCCGGCGAGCTCGACCTGCTCTACGTCGCGCCCGAGGGCCTCGGCACGGCCGGCGTCCAGCGGCTCCTCGACCGCGGGACGATCTCGCTGTTCGCGATCGACGAGGCGCACTGCGTGTCGCAGTGGGGCCACGACTTCCGGCCCGACTACCTGTCGCTGTCGATGCTGCACGAGCGCTGGCCGGACGTGCCACGCATCGCGCTGACCGCCACCGCGACCACCGCCACCCGCGACGAGATCGCGACCCGGCTCCAGCTGACCGGCGCCCGGCACTTCACCGCCAGCTTCGACCGGCCCAACATCCAGTACCGGATCGTGGCGAAGAACGATCCGAAGAAGCAGCTCCTCGACCTGCTGCGCACCGAGCACCAGGGCGACGCCGGCATCGTCTACTGCCTGTCCCGGGCATCGGTGGAGAAGCACGCGGAATACCTGTCGGCCAACGGGATCCCCGCCCTGCCGTACCACGCCGGGCTCGACGCCCGGGTCCGCGCCCGCAACCAGTCGCGCTTCCTCCGGGAGGACGGGCTGGTCATGGTCGCGACCATCGCGTTCGGGATGGGCATCGACAAACCCGACGTGCGGTTCGTCGCCCACCTCGACCTGCCCAAGTCCGTCGAGGGGTACTACCAGGAGACCGGCCGCGCCGGGCGCGACGGGATGCCGTCGACGGCCTGGTTGTCGTACGGGCTGCAGGACGTCGTCCAGCTCCGCAAGATGATCGACAGCTCGGAGGGCGACCTCAACTTCCGGCGCAACGCCAACCGGCACCTCGACGCGATGCTCGCCCTGTGCGAGACGGTGTCCTGCCGGCGCGGGCAGCTCCTGGCCTATTTCGATCAGTCGTCCTCGTCGGAGACCTGTGGGAACTGCGACACCTGCCTGACCCCGCCGGAGTCCTGGGACGGGACGGTTCCCGCGCAGAAACTGCTGTCCACGGTGTTCCGCCTGCAGAAGGAGCGCAACCAGAAGTTCGGCGCCGGGCAGTCCATCGACATCCTGCTCGGCAAACGCACCGACAAGGTGTCCCAGTTCCGCCACGACGAGTTGAAGGTCTTCGGCATCGGCGCCGACCTGCGCGAGGCGGAATGGCGCGGCGTCGTCCGGCAACTGCTCGCCGGGGGCTACCTGGCGGTCGAAGGGGAGTACGGCACGCTCGTCCTCACCGAGCGCAGCGGCTCGGTCCTGCGCGGCGAGGTCACCCTGATGATGCGGCGCGAGACCGTCCAGCGGCGCGCCTCGTCCTCGCGCTCCTCCGGTCCGGCCAAGGCCCCCGCCGTCGACGCGGCCGACTTCCCGGCCTCGGCGGAGCCGCTGTTCGAGCGCTTGCGGGCGTGGCGGGCGTCGATCGCCAAGGCCCAGGCCATCCCGCCGTACGTCATCTTCCACGACAAGACGCTGCGGGCGATCGCCACGCTGGAGCCGTCGTCGCTCGACCAGCTCGGCACGGTCAGCGGCGTCGGCCAGAGCAAACTCACCAAGTTCGGCGCCGACGTCCTGGCGGTCGTCCGAGGAGAGGATCCCGCCGCCGCTGAGGGCGACGACCCGCCCGTCGCGGCTCCGGCCCCCGCGGCTCCCGCCGCCAAG
>KL571522.1:0-212 GCA_000715855.1 Actinoplanes liguriensis | reverse complement strand
GCCGCACCGTCCCACTCCGACGACTTCACCTACGAGTTCACCGACGAGGACGAGCCCCTCTTCGAGTGACCCGCCCTCACCCCGCGATGCAGCCCCGGCCGCAGCATCGCGGCCCAGCCGCCCTGCCCGGCGTCCGCCCTGCCCGGCGTCCCGTGGCGGCTGGCCCGGGGCATCACGGCCCAGCGCGCGGGCTCGGCACACGGGGCCGGGCG
>KL571521.1:4971-5714 GCA_000715855.1 Actinoplanes liguriensis | reverse complement strand
GAGATGTGTATAAGAGACAGGGCCCGGAGGGTCGAAGCCCTCCCGTTGATCATCTCGAGCAGGATGCGGGGTGTCCGTGCCTCGGCCACCGTCTCGTCGGGCATCGAGACGCCCAGCCGTCGTTCGATCGAGCCGACCGTCTCGAACAGCGCGAGCGAGTCGTAGCCGAGGTCCTCGAACGGCACGTCGAGGATCTCGCCGTCGAGCTCGACCCCGTCGTCGACCCCCGCGCTCGCGCGCAGCGCCTCGACCAGTTCTCGCAGAGTGAGCGCCTGGATCATCGCCGATTCCTTCCTCATTCCTTGGTGAGCACCATCGCGGAGTTGAATCCACCGTGGCCGCGGGCGAGCACGAGCGCCGTGCCGAGGCCCGGGGCCGTCCGGGGCCCGCCGGTCACGAGATCGAGCCGCTCGGCGAAGGCCGGGCGGGTCACGTGCACGGTCGGCGGGATCACCCGGTCGCGCAGGGACAGCAGGGCGGTGGCGATGTCCAGCGCGCCCGCGCCGGCCAGCAACCGCCCGGTCATCGTCTTGGGCGCGGTCACCGGCACGCCGCGGGGGCCGAACACCGCCGTGATCGCGTCCACTTCGGCCCGGTCCCGTTCCGGCACCCCGGACGCGTCGGCGAACACCACGTCGACGTCGCCCGCGTGCAGGCCCGCGTCGGCCAGCGCGAGCTCGATCGCCCGGCGCAGCAGTGGCGGCCGGCTGCTTCCGGGTGGCGGGTCGAAGGTCGCCGCGTAA
>KL571521.1:1118-4768 GCA_000715855.1 Actinoplanes liguriensis | reverse complement strand
GTACACCCGGGCCTGGCGCGTCCGTGCGGCCGCCGCGTCCTCCATGATCAGGATGGCGCCGCCCTCGCCGGGCACCCATCCGGACGCGCCGGTGTCGAACGGCAGGTAGGCCCGGGCGGTGTCCGCACTGGTGCTGAGCTGCCGGGACGACATCAGGCAGAGCCAGGCCCACGGGCACAGCGACCCGTCGACCGCGCCGCTGACCATCAGGTGGGTGCCCTTGCCGATCTGCCGCCGGGCCTTGGCCACCGCGTCCAGCCCGCCGGCCTGGTCGCTGACCATGACGCTGCTCGCGCCGCGCAGGCCGTGCCGGATCGAGATCTGACCGGTGTTCACCGCATAGAACCAGGCAAACGACTGGTACGCGCTGACGTGGCCGCCGCCCCGGCTCCACAGCTGCTCCAGCGCGCCTCCTCAGTCGCGACCAGCGAGAGGCGCGTCACGTGATCGGTCTGCGGCACCAGCCGGCTCGGCAGGTGCCGCGCCGGGTCGAAACCGCGGATCTCGCCGGCCAGGCGCGACCGGTACGGTGCCGGATCGAACCGGGTCAGCCGCTCGATCCCGGACGTGCCGGCGAGCGTGGCCCGCCAGTACTCCTCGGCGCCGAACCCGTTGGGGGCCACCACACCGAGCCCGGTCACCACCGGACCGGGGCGCACCGCGACGGCGGTCATCCGCGCACCCGCTCGGGGTGGGCGAGCAGGATCGCGCTCTGGAAGCCGCCGAAGCCGCTGCCCACGCTCAGCACCACGTCGGTACGTTGCTCCCGGGCGACCAGCGGCACGTAGTCGAGATCGCAGGCCGGGTCGGGCTCGTGCAGGTTGGCGGTCGGCGGGATGGTGCTGTTCTCGATCACCAGCGCGGACGCCGCGATCTCGAGCGCGCCGATCGCCCCGAGCGAGTGCCCGATCATCGACTTGATGGAGCTGACCGGGGTGGCGTACGCGTGCTCGCCGAGGCTCAGCTTGACCGCCGCGGTCTCGTGGATGTCGTTCTGTTTCGTGGCCGAACCGTGCGCGTTGACGTAGCCGATCGCCGTGCGGTCCAGCCGCGCCTCGTCGAGGGCGGCCCGGATCGCCTCCGCCATGTCCTTGCCGTCGGGACGCAGCCCCGTCATGTGGAAGGCGTTGCACCGGGTCGCGAAGCCGCGGATCGTCGCGTAGATGTGGGCGCCGCGGCGCCGCGCCCGCTGTTCCTCCTCGATCACGAAGACCGCGGCGCCCTCGCCGAGCACGAATCCGTTGCGGCTGCGGTCGAACGGCCGCGAGGCGGTGCCCGGGTCGTCGTTGCGCGGTGTGGTCGCCTTGATGGCGTCGAAGCAGGCCACCGTGATCGGTGAGATGGGCGCGTCCGAGGCGCCCGCGATCATGACGTCGGCCGATCCGTCCGTGATCAGGTCGGCGGCGTGGCACACGACGTCGATACCCGAGGTACATCCGGTGGAGATCACACTCGTCGGCCCTTCGGCTCCGGCAACCCACGCGACCTCGGCCGCGAGGGAGGACGGAACGTAGTAGTTGTAGAGCTGGGGCACCGCGTGGGCGTCGTCGACCAGCCATCGGCGGCCCTCGTCGCTGACCACCGAGTACTCCCGGTCGAGACTCATCGTGCTGCCGACCGCCGAGCCCATCGCGACACCGGTCCGGGCCGGATCGGAATCCCCGGCGGCCAGCCCGCTGTCGGCCATCGCCTCGCGCGCGGCCACCACGGCGAACTGGGCGAACCGGTCCATCCGCCGTACCTCCTGGCGGCTCAGCCCCGCGGCCGCCGGGTCGAAGTCGCACTCGGCGGCCACCTGGGACCGGAACGGCGAGGCGTCGAAGAAACTGATCGCCCGGGTGGCCGGCGTGCCGGCCGTGAGCAGACTCCAGAACTGCTTGGTGCCGATGCCACCCGGGGCCACCACTCCGATGCCCGTGATCACCGCACGCCGTGTCATCGCGCCATCCTCCACGTCACCGACGCCTACTCGGCGAACTTCGTACGGGTGATCCATTGGAAGACCACCGACCCGGAACCCACGGTGTCCTCCGCTTCGCCGGTCCGCTCGAAATGCTCGTACCCGGCCAGATATTCGATCTTGATCTTGTCCACCGGCTCGGTTTCCATCCGGACGCGCAACTCGGCCGGCAGATCCGCCGGGCCGCCCTGCAGGACCGCCCGGATCAACTGTTCGCCGGCGCGGTGACCCTGATGCTCTGTCATGCGAACTCCCCAATCGCTCGGGCCACGACCACCATCGCCCGGCCGTCTCGAAGATCCCTGGAGAGCACGTCGAGATGGCCGGACTCCGGCGGTCCTCGAGCGGAGCCGGGTCGACTGGCCCGACAGCGGAACAGCGAGCGCGCGAGGACGGCCACCATGCTTCTGCGGTTTCTCATGCGGGGCCTGACGGCCCTGGGCTACTACTACTTCTCGCCCGGGATGCCCTGGGACGAGCCGCCGGAGTCTGTCTCTACACGTATAAGAGACAGTCCCGAACGTCCTCACCACCGCTGACCGGACCCCAGCACGCGGGCCAGATACCTGCCCTGCGTGCTGCCTGGACCCAGGTCACGCACCAGCGCGCCGAGCCGATCGTCGTCGATGTACCGCATGCGGTACGCCACCTCCTCCAGGCACGCGATCTGGACGCCCTGGCGCTTCTGCATGACCTGGACGAACTGGCCGGCCTCGAGCAGGCTGTCCGCGGTCCCGGTGTCCAGCCAGGCCGTGCCCCGTCCGAGGTTGACCAGCCGGGCCCGGCCGTCGGCGACGAACCGCATGTTGAGATCCGTGATCTCCAGTTCGCCGCGCGGTGAGGGGCGCAGTTCCGCGGCGTATCGGACCGCCTCGTTGTCGTAGAGGTACAGCCCCGTGACCGCCAGGTTGCCGCGCGGGCTGGCCGGCTTCTCCTCCACCGCGACCAGGCGCGAGGAATCGTCGAGAACCGCCACGCCGTACCGTTCCGGGTCGGCCACCGGATAGCCGAAGAGCGTGCAGCCGTCCAGCTTCTCGACCTCGCGCCGCAGCATCGCCGGGAACTCGTGGCCGTAGAAGAGGTTGTCGCCGAGGATCAGACAGACCGGCCCGCTCCCGGCGAAGTCGCGGCCGATCAGCAACGCGTCGGCCAGTCCCCGGGGTTCCGGCTGTGTGGCGTACCGCAGGCGGAGGCCGAGCGGGGCGCCGTCGCCGAGCAGTTGACGGAACGCGGCCCGGTGCTGCGGCGTGGAGATGATCAGGATGTCCCGGATGCCGGCCAGCATGAGCACCGACAGCGGGTAGTAGATGAGCGGTTTGTCGTAGACGGGCAGCAGCTGCTTCGAGGTGATCGAGGTCATCGGGTGCAGCCGGGTCCCGGAGCCTCCGGCGAGGATGATGCCGCGCATCGCATCCCCGTCGTCTTCTGTTGTCGCCACGATGTCCCTCTCCGCCGCGGTGAGCAAAGCCGGTGCGAGCCTGTTGCAGGCGACTGGACCGGTGCTGGACCGGCGATGGAGACGCGGGCCGCGGCGCTGCTCACCGCAGCCGGAGCCGGGGCGTCAGGGGAAGGCCGCCGGGGCGGCGGACCAGGCCGCGCGCACCCGTGCACCGGTCTCCTCCCGGTAGGCCCTGGTGAGGTCCGCACAGAACCGTTCCCAGTCGATCGTGTACCTGTCTCTTATACACAT
>KL571521.1:0-905 GCA_000715855.1 Actinoplanes liguriensis | reverse complement strand
CTCCACCGGCAGCTCCCGGCTGAGGGCGGCGAAGAAACCGGCTCGGAACGCGTCGCCGGCCCCGGTCGGCTCGGCGATCCGGGCGCACGGCACCGCCGGGACCAGCACGTCCGGGACGTGCCGCTCCCGGATCTGTACCCCGCCGGCGCCCAGCGTCGTGACGTGCCGGCCCACGCGGCGCAGCAGGCCGTCGGCGTCCAGGCCGGTCCGGGTGACCAGCATGTGGTGCTCGTACTCGTTGGTGAGCAGGTAGGCCGCGCCGTCGATGAACCGCAGCATCTCGTCACCGGACATCCGGGCGAGTTGTTGCGAGGGGTCGGCGGCCATCGGCACGCCCAGCCGGCGGCAGGCCCCGGCGTGCCGCTGCATGGCGGCCGGCTCGTCCGCGCCGACCAGCACCAGGTCCGGCCGGAACTCGGTGATCGCCGCGGAGAGGTCGATCCCGGCGGCCTCGGTCATGGCGCCCGGATAGAACGAGGCGATCTGGCACAGGTCGTCGTCGGTGGTGCAGACGAAGCGCGCGGTGTACGCCCGGGAACTGACGTGCAGCGCGGAGCAGTCCACCCCGTGCCCTTCCAGCCAGGACCGGTAGTCGGCGGAGTCGATGCCCACCGCGCCCACCAGGATCGGGCGCAGGCCGCACTGGGCGAGCCCGAACGCGATGTTGGCGGCGATCCCGCCCCGTCGCACGGTGAGGTCGTCGACCAGGAACGACAGCGACACCCGGTCGAGCGCCTCGGGAACGAGCTGTTCGGCGAAACGGCCGGGGAATCGCATCAGATGATCGGTCGCGATCGACCCGGTAACCATGATCGGCACAGGAGTCCTCCGGTCCGTGGCGCGACGTCAGGCCAGGCCGGCGAGCGATGCGGCCCGGTCGGTGCTCTCCCACTTCAGGTCCGGCA
>KL571520.1:607-4258 GCA_000715855.1 Actinoplanes liguriensis | reverse complement strand
GATGTGTATAAGAGACAGAGCCGCGCGGGCCGCGGTGCAACCCGATCACGCTCTGGCCGGCCAGGACCGGGCGCGTGCCCGGCAGATCGCGCAGAGCCTGGGCCTGGGCATTCCGCATGCCGGTGAACGCTGGGTGCTGGCCCGCGAGGGCGACGGCTGGCGACTGACCGCAGGCACCGAGAGCGCCGGCCTGCGCGACACCCGGGGCGTCGGTTTTCTCCGCACGTTGCTGGCCGCGCCCGGCCAGGAGATCACCGCGTTGGACCTGGTCGCGGGTGGTTCCGGGCTGCGGGTGCCGCCCGCCGGGCCGCTGCTGGACGAGACGGCCCGCGTGGCTTACCGGCGTCGGATCGCCGAGATCGACGAGCGGCTCGCCGCCGCCGACCGGGCCGGCGACCCGGATTCCGGTGCGGCCGCCCAGGCCGAGCGGGTCGCGCTGCTGGCCGAGTTGCGCCGCGCGACCGCTCCCGGCGGCCGGGTGAGGACTGTCTCCGACGAGAGCGAGCGGGCCAGGGTCAACGCGACCAGGGCACTGCGGGAGACGGTACGGCGGGTCGAGGCCGCTGCCCCGCTGACCGGCGCGCATCTCAACGCCTCACTGCGAACCGGCCGGATGTTCGAGTACCGGCCGGCGCCGGGCGGCCCACCGGGCTGGCAGCTGGATTGAGACGCCCGTCACGAACATCTCGTTCGACCCGTGGTTACCCACCAGGGGCATGAGCTTGATCAAGAAGGACGACCGGCCCGCGCTGGTGCTGTTGCACGGCATGACCTACGACCGGCAGCAGTGGCAGCCCCTGGTGCGCGAACTCGACCGCATCGACCCGGCCCGCAAGGTTCTTGCCATCGACCTGCCCGGCCACGGTGAATCGCCCCGGCTCGACAGCTACCGTTCGGACGACGTGGTGGACGTGGTGCACGACGCGGTGAGCACCGCCGGTCTGCAGGCGCCGGTGCTGGTCGGGCACTCGCTCGGCGCGGTGCTGGCCACGATCTACGCCACCCGGTACCCGGCACATGCGGTGATCAACGTGGATCAGCCGCTGCGGGCGGGCGGTTTCGAGGCGATGGTGCGGCAGGTGTGGCCGGTGCTGGAGAGCCCGGACTGGCGCCAGATCTGGGATCGGCTGCTCGCCGGCATGGGCATCGACGAGCTGCCCGCCGACGCCCGGGACCTGGTCCGGACCCGCACTACCCCGCGTCAGGACCTGCTGCTCGGTTACTGGGAGGAGATCCAGATCATGTCCGCCGAGCAGCTCATCGAGCGTCGGGAACGCGAGCTGCGATTGATTTCCGAGCACCGGGTCCCGTACGTCTTCGTGTCCGGCTCCGAGCCGGATCCGGTCTACCGGCAGTGGCTGACCGGGCTGATCCCGTCGGTGCGGACCGAAGTGCTGACCGGTGGCGGGCACTTCCCGCACCTGGCCCGGCCCGCCGAGCTCGCCCGGATCTGCACGACCCTGGACTGAGGACTCGGGCCAGGCAGCGTACGAACGGATCTCCGGGCAGGAGAAGAGTCCGCAGGAACCGCCCAGGATGCGAATGATCTAGTGGTGCTGGACGTGTCCGGCTCGAACCCCGGCAAGCACGATGGCGCAGACTCGCTGCGCGTCGGTGCGGGTGAAGGGACGGGAGCCGCGGGTGACGAACATCTGAACGGCTCCGGTGAGCATCTCGCCGACGAGGGAGAAGTCCACTGCGGGCAGTTCGCCGTGCTCAACAGCGCTCTGCAGGCGCTCGTGCAGGACCGCCAGCCGTTGGTCGAAAACCTCGTCGACGACGGTCCTCAGCTCGGGAATGTCCCGGGCTGAGGACACCACGTTCAGCAACGCCCGGCCACCCGGGCTGGCTGTCGCCGCCGCAAGGGCTTCGAGGTAGTCGGTGAGGTCGGCTTCGATGTCGCCCGAGTCGTGCAGGGGTGCGGCGTCGGCGCCGAACGTGGTCAGCGCCTCGGCGACCAGTGCGTCGCGGTTGGGCCAGTTGCGGTAGACGCTGGTCTTGTTCACCTCGGCAAGCTCGGCGACCTGGTCGTAACGCAGGCCGCCGATTCCGTGGCGGGCTATGAGCTCGGCCGTGGCCTGAAGGATCTGGCGCCGCACCCGGGCAGTACGCCCGTGAGGGCGGCGCACGGGTTCTTGCGTACGTTCGCCGGCGACCACGGACGGCATTTTACCGTTGCTGCATTGCCCGCAGCCGGGTGTTGCGCGCCTCGATGTCCTCCCAGGTGGCGGGGACGACGAGGTCTGCCCCTCCGCGCGCGAACTCCTGGGCTGCTCGCGCGTAGGGGCGTTGACGCTGTTCGTAAGCGCTGAAGGCCGCTTCGGGATTCGCGCTGTGGCGATCCAGTTCCTTGGTCAACGCCCATGCTCCCAGTAGTGCCAGCGAGGCGCCACGTCCGGCCATCGGGGTCGCACAGTGCGCCGCGTCCCCGATCAGCACGACCCGGCCCCGGTGCCAGACCGGCATGTGGATCTGCGCGATGACGTCGAAGTACAGGTCCGGATCGTCCTGGGCGTTCTTCAGCAACTGCGGGACCTTCCAGTCCTCGATCCCGGCGAACGCCTCGGTCAGGATGCGCTTCTGCGCGTCCAGGTCGTGGTAGTCGTACTCGATCGGCTCTGATCGGAACTCGAACATGCCCAGCGCCTTGTCACGGTAGTAGGCCATACCGGCCATCCGCCCGGGCAGGTTGAGGATCTCCGTGGTGCGGTGCTCAGGGCTCGCCTGAGCGGGTGCGTCTCCGATCGCGACATACACCCCGAGGTGCTCGGTGAACTGTTCCTCCGGGCCGAACACCAGCGCGCGCACCCGTGAGTGCACACCGTCGGCGCCGACGACGATGTCGTAGCCGGCCTCACGGCCGGAGTCGAAGGTCGCCGTGACTCGGTTCCCGTCGTCGGTCAGGGTCGCGATGGAATCCCGGAAGCGCAGGTCGACCTGATCGGGCAGGGCATCCCGCAGGATGTTCATGAGGTCCTCGCGGGGGATCTCGATGTCTTCGGGGCTGTCGTTGATCTCCTGGACCACCAGCGGGGCCACGGCCGTTCCGGAGCTGTCGACGAACGTCGTCTGCTCGGTCATCGTGATGCGGTGTTGATGTACCGCGTCGAGGATGCCCATCTCGCGTGCGGTTTCGATCGCCGCGCCGCGCACGTCGATGGGTGAACCGTTGACGCGTAGGTGGCCGGCGCGTTCGACGATCTCGACCTGGTGCCCCGCTCGCGTCAGGTTGATGCCTGCGCAGAGCCCGGCCGTCCCTGCCCCGCTGATCAGGATCCGCATGTCTGCTCCCTCACTCTTCTCGCCGTCACCACCATTATAGCAACATTCTGTTGCTTTAAGAGCGGGCGCCAGGTCACCGTGACGCCATGACCTGCGGAAACAAGGATCACGGCCTCGTTCCCTCGCCGGTGACCCCTGCGGTTGATGCTCCGGGGCCGGCCACCGGACCGCATAGACTGCCCGGGTGATGACCGACCCTGATTCCGGTTCCGGCCGGCGTCGGGGGCCGCGTACCGACCTCGACGTCCGTGCCCGGCTGGTGGCGGTGGCCGAGCGGATGTTCGGTGAACAGGGTTTGGACCCGGTGTCGGCCCGGGCCGTGGCTCGGGAGGCCGGCGTGGCGCCGGGGGCGCTCGTTTACCACTTCCC
>KL571520.1:0-319 GCA_000715855.1 Actinoplanes liguriensis | reverse complement strand
GCTCGTTTACCACTTCCCTGCGGGCAAGACGGCTCTGGTCGCCGCGGTCATCGACCGCCGGATGACCGTCGTCGGCGAGGACATGCGGCGTCGCCTCGGCGCGCTGCTGGAGCGCGGCGGTGAGGTCACGCCGCGGGAGCTGGTCGAGGCGGTGCTGATGCCGGCCGTCGCCTTGATTCAGGCCGATCCCGTGGGTGGCCTGCGCTGGATGCGCATCATCGCCCGGCTGCAACTGGCGGAGGACCCGTCCTGGGTTGCCGCGGTCAGCGGCGGGCCGAAGGTGGACGAGTTGCTCGCCGAGGTGTCGGCCCGAGTGCTG
>KL571519.1:9779-12394 GCA_000715855.1 Actinoplanes liguriensis | reverse complement strand
CTCTGGGGAGCGCCGCACTCGCCGACGCGAAACGCCACCAGGACGCGCCTCACGCGCCGATGCGAGACGCCTTCGGGGAGCGCCCTCAGGCGTCGATCGCGGCCGCCGACTCCCCCACCATGAGCCGCGCGTCGTCCGCCACATTGCGCTTGAGCACGGCCAGCGCGACCATCCCCAGCTCGTGGTGGCGCACCGCGCTCCCGACGAACCCGATCGCCCGCCCGTCCAGCTCGACCGGGGTGCCCTGCGCCGGCGGGTGGTCGGTGGCGATCCCGTCGAGGTGCAGCAGGACCAGGCGGCGCGGCGGCCGGCCCAGGTGGTGCACCCGGGCGATCGTCTCCTGCCCGCGGTAACAGCCCTTGTCCAGATGCACGGCGGCGGCCTGGAAATCCGCCTCGGCGGGGATCGTCTTGTGGTCGGTCTCGTGACCGAGCCGTGGCGTGCGGGTGGCGACGCGGATCGCCTCGTAGGCCCAGAGGCCGGCGCGCGGGACTCCCAGTTTCTCGATCACCGAGTGCTTCGCGTGCCGCGGGACCAGCAGGTCCACCCCGAGCGGGACGCGGCGGGCCAGGCCACCCTCGAACGGTCGTACCGCATAGATCGCCGTGGCCTCGGCCGGCACCGACCCGGCGGCGAACTTGGGGCCCGGCACCGCGCCCACCCGCGGTTCCGCCAGCTCCGGGAAGAGGTCGGCGGCACCCGGGCCGACCAGCGACAACACGGCGATCTCGGCGGTCGCCTCGCGGGGCTCGACCTTCGTGAAGAACCGCATCATCTCGAGGTATTTCAGGAGGCCCGCACCGGCTCCCGGCTCGGTGTCGAGCCAGGCGGTCGTGCCGTCCTCGGTGACGAACGCGTGCTGCTCGACGTGCCCGTGCGGCGAGAGGACGAGCAGCTCGCTGCCCTGATTCGCGGCGAGGTCGGAGAGGTGCTGCGTGGTGAGCGTGTGCAGCCAGCTCGCGCGCTCCTCGCCGGGCACGGCGATGACGTCCCGGTTGGAGCGGTCGACCAGGCCGACCGCGGTCTCCAGGAGCCGCTGCTCCTTCATCGGGTCACCGAAGTGGGCCGGCACCCCGGCATCGGCGGAACTGGGGTCGAGATCCTCGACCATGACGACGGTCACTCCGACTCCTTGCACTTGCCACAGACCCCGAAAAACGAGACGTGCCCCACATCGACGCGGAACTCCCGCTCGTCGCGCAACCGATCGCAGAGCGGCTGCAGCACGGCCGGATCCATCTCCTCGATCGACCCGCACGAGCGGCAGACCAGGTGCACGTGCTGACCCTCACCGGCCCGGTGATAGGTCGGCGAACCGTGCGAGAGGTGGGTGTGATTGACGAGGCCGAGCTCTTCCAGCAGCTCGAGCGTCCGATAGACGGTGGTGATGTTGACTCCGGCGACCCGCTCGCGGACCGCGTTGTGCACCGACTCGGGCGTCGCATGGCCGAGCTCGTGCACCGCTTCCAGGATGAGCTGACGCTGCGGGGTGAGCCGCAGGCCGCGCTCTCGGAGCATGGCGGCAAGCGAAGTGGCGGACACGCTACGAGCATAGTTCGCTAGTTTCACGTTGATGAACGAGCAGATCCTGGTGTCTCCCGGCGATCTTCTGGGAGACGGGGTCTTCGAGACCCTGCACCTGCGGCCGTCGGGTCCCTGGCTCCTCGCCGAGCATCTTGATCGGCTGGCGCGGTCGGCGGCGCTGCTCGACCTGCCGCCGCCCGGGGCGATCGCGGTGCCGGATTTTTCCGGACCGGAAGCGATGCGGATCGTCTACACCCGGAATCTGCTGCACGTCAGCGTCTCCGAGATCCCGCCCGCGGTCCTGCGCGAGCGCCGGAACGGAGTCCGGGTGCTCAGCGCCGATCTCGGTGTCGCCGCCGGCAGACGTCCGCCGTGGTCGATCTCCGCCGCCAAGTCGCTCTCCTACGCGAGCAATCTCGCGGCCCGGCGCTGGGCGGCGCGGCATCACGCCGACGACGTGATCTGGCTCTCCATCGAGGGGTACGCCCTGGAGGGCCCCACCTCGTCGATCGTCTGGCTCTCCGGTGACGAGCTCGGAACCGTCCCGTGGGAGCAGGCCGGCATCCTGCCCGGGATCACCGCGGCACACCTGCTGTCGCTGGCGCCGTCGGCCGGCCTGCGCCCGGTCCAGCGGATGATCACGCTGCCGGAGCTGGCCGCGGCCGACGCGATCTGGCTCGCCTCGTCGCTGCGCGGCCTGGCCGAGGTCGTCTCGCTGGACGGGGAGCCACGGACCCGCTCGCCGTGGACACCCCGTCTGCTGGACCTGCTGGGCTTCTGACCGCCGGCCGGCCTTCCCGCTGCCGGCCGGGCTGCTAGCCGCCGATGCGCAGGAGCCGCGCCGACATGTGCGGGGTCAGCCCGCTGTTGTCGATCGAGATCTCGTGCGCGTAGAGCAGCGCCCCCTCGACCACGCCGAACAGCCGGTGCCCGCCGGTCACGTGCAGGCCGGTCGACGTGTACGCCACCGCGTCCGTCCCCATCTCCAGCCGGGTGGTGGCGGCCTTGCCCAGGTAGAGCTCGGCGACGCCGTCCGGCCGGATCATCGTCGCCTCCATCTCGTCGCCGGGCCGGCCGCTGTCTCTTATACA
>KL571519.1:7154-9535 GCA_000715855.1 Actinoplanes liguriensis | reverse complement strand
GAAGCGCAGGAACTCCCGCCCGTCGTGGCTGATCCGCATCTCCTGGGCGAAGTTGAAGTCCTCCTCCGCCGGGAATCCACCCTGGCCACGGCCGCGCCACAGGCCGATGAACGGCAGCAGCCCGAGCAGCGACGGGTGCAGGTCGGGACCGACCCGCAGGTCGTGGGTGTCCTCGTAGGGATAGGCGTCGACCGGCGGGGCGTTCAGCCACGGCGGCGGGCCCAGTGGGTTTTCCGTCTCGCCGTTACTCACCAACGCCCCCTCGAAATACGCATCGCAAGATAGCCGAAACCGCCCGCCAGGCCGCCGATTCCAGCGACCAGCAGGCTCACGAACCCGATCTCCGTAACCATGACCGGCCCATCTTATGCTGGCCGGTATGGCACGTTTACTGGTCGTCAAGGCCACCGCCGGTGCCGACGCCCCGGAACGCTGCAACCAGGCGTTCAACGTGGCGACCACGGCCGCGACCGCGGGGATCGACGTGTCGTTCTGGCTGACCGGCGAGTCCACGTGGTTCGCCCTGCCCGGGCGGGCCGCCGAGTTCGAGCTGCCGCACGCGGCGCCGCTGCCCGACCTGATCGAGGTCCTCCTCGAAGCCGGGCGGATCACCGCGTGCACCCAGTGCGCCGCGCGCCGCGGCATCGGGCCGGAAGACGTCATCCCGGGCATCCGCATCGCCGGCGCCGCGGTCTTCGTCGAGGAGATCATGACCGAGGGCGCGCAGGCGCTCGTCTACTAACGGCAGGGGGTGGTCACGCTGACCTGCAGGTTCTCGCCGGTGTCATCGACAACCACAGAATCAGAGTCTTTCCCGTACGCCCATCCGCCCGCCCCGGACCACACCGGCGTCACGTCGCTCGGCACGCCGCGTGGCCCGTCCCCGCTCGGCCCGGCGACCGCCTGATAGGTCGCCGCCGTCCCCCCATCGGGACACGCCGCCGCCTGCGTCGACACCTCCGCGCCGGACCGCCCGCCCAGCGCGGTCAGGGTCTCGCCCAGCGTCGCCGGAACGGGTGGCGCCACCGGATCGCTGCCACCCGCCGTCGTCCCCGGGCGGCAGCCGGTCGACGCCGACAACGTCAGCACCTGGTCGTCCGGCTTCGCCTCGCTCTCGATCGCGATGAAGTCCCCCGCGTCCGCGTAGAACGACAGCCGCGTCCCGATCCGCAGGGCCATCACCTCGGCGTGGTAACCGCTGGGCAGCGTGTCGGCCACCTGCTCCAGCGCGATCTGCGCCTGCCCCTGCGAGACGTAGAGGAAAACCTCGCGGTGCGCCTCCACCCCGTCCCGCACGGGCGTCAGCGCACAGCTCTCCGACCGGACCGCCCCCAGCCGCACCGCCCACGGCGGCCCGGACTGCGCGGTGCCGGGAACCTCGTTCGGGAGCGGCACACTCCCGGCGGCGACCAGACCGGCCGCGTCCAGCAGCACGCCGGTCGCCTTCCGCAGCGCCGGCATGGCCTGCTCGATGCCGGCCTGCTCGGGCACGGTCGCCGGATCGTTCCGGATCGACCACCACGAGATCAGCGCCAGCACCACGACCCAGGCGCCCACGGCAGCGCCGACCCACCGCCGGCGCCGCCTCGGAGCGGGCACGGGCGGCCCGTACCAAACCTCCGGCGCCGTCACGGCAGCCATGGTGACACGCCTGTCACACCTGCCACTCCTCAGCCGAGCGCGGACCGGTACTCCGGGGAGGCGAGGAAGCGGGCGATGACCTCGGCGCTGCCCGGAGTGAACGGGCGGTCGAGGACCTCGGCGGCCGGGACGAAGATCATCGCGGCGCCCTCGCCGAGCACCACGTCGGCCTGGGTCGCGCCGGTCCGGCCGTGGAAGTAGTGCTTGATCCGGCCCTCGGACGGCAGCTCCTGGCGCTCGAACAGCCGCAACTCGTCGTCCGGCGCGAGGCCCGTCTCCTCCATCAGCTCCCGGACCGCGGCCTCGATCGGGGTCTCGCCCGGCTCGATCGCCCCGCCGGGCAGGCCCCAGACGCTCGGATAGGCCGGAGCCTTGTCGTCGCGCAACTGCAGCAGCAACGAGCCGTCGGCGGCCACCAGGAACGTGCACGCGAGCAGCTTCACTCGACGGACCCCAGTCGTTTCAGGGCGCCGAGCGCCACGTCCGCATTGGTGGTGTACCAGAACGGGGGCAGCGAGTTCCGCAGGAACGTGCTGTAGCCCCGGGCCGTCTCCAGCCGGGAGTCGAGCACCGCGACCACGCCCTTGTCGCCCGTGGAGCGGATCAGCCGGCCCACGCCCTGCGCCAGCCGGATCGCCGCGATCGGCACGCTCACCGACGCGAAGCCAGAACCCGGGCGGGCGGCGTCCGCGGCGGCCGCGCGGGCGGCGGCGAGCGGCTCGTCCGGCCGGGGGAACGGT
>KL571519.1:5699-6954 GCA_000715855.1 Actinoplanes liguriensis | reverse complement strand
GGGGAACGGCAGCCGGTCGATCACCACCAGCTGGCACGAGTCACCCGGCACGTCGACGCCCTGCCAGAGCGACATCACCCCGAACAGGCAGCTCGACTTCTCCTCCCGGAACTTGCGGACCAGGATCGGCAGGGTCTCCTCGCCCTGCAGCAGGATCGGCAGGTCGGTCTTCGCCCGCAGCAGCTCCGCCGCCTGGGTGGCCGCCTTGCGCGACGAGAAGAGCCCGAGTGTGCGGCCGCCGAGCCCCAGCCGCAGCAGCTCCGCACCGGCGGCGTCGGGCAGACCGGACGCGGCCGGGCGGGGCAGGTGCGAGGCCACGTACAGAATGCCCTGCTTGGGATAGTCGAACGGCGAGCCGACGTCGAGCGAGGTCCAGCCGTCACCGGACGCGGCCTCGGCGCCGGCGACGGGCAGGCCGAGCGACCGGGCGACGGTGTCGAAACGGCCGCCCAGCGTCAGCGTGGCGGAGGCCGCGACCACCGTGCGGTCCTCGTAGAGCGCCTGCTTCAGCGTCCCCGCGACCGAGAGCGGCGCCACCACGAGCGCTCTCCGGCCGGCGCCGATCTCCGATTTCTCGACCCAGGCGACGTCGAAGTCGTCCTCCTCCAGCAGCCGCTGAGCCGTCGACGAGAGCTCGTCGAGAACCGCCTTGGCCTGCTGTTTCCGGACGGGATCGGGATCGTCGCTCTTGATGTCGCCGATCCCGGTGAGGCCGGCCCGCGTCGCCGACTCCAACAGCGTGACGGCCTGGCGCAGCGCGGCGGGCAGGCCATCGGTGAGCCGCCCGGCCGGCACGTCGGCGAGACCCACGGTGAGCGCGTCGGCGGCCTCGGCCAGCGACTCGGCGGCGGCCTGCGGGATGACCTGCGGGATGAGCGTGCGCGCGCGGCGGCCGGCCCGCTCCACGGCCTCCGGCGTCAGCTCGGCCTGCGACGCCGAGGAGACCCGCTCGGCGAGCTCGTGCGCCTCGTCGACGACGAGCAGCTTGTGCGGCGGGATGATGTGCCGCTCGGCGAGCATGTCGACGGCGAGCAGGCTGTGGTTGGTGACCACGATGTCGGCCTCGCGGGCCCGCACCCGGGACGCCTCGGCGAAACACTCCTGCCCGTAGGGGCAGCGCGCCGCGCCGACACAGTCCCGCGCCGGCATCGAGACCGAGCGCCAGGCCGCCTCCTCGACGCCCGGGTCGAGCTCGTCGCGGTCGCCGGTCTGCGTCTTGTCGGCCCACTTGCGGATCCGGACGACCTGCTTGCCG
>KL571519.1:4578-5506 GCA_000715855.1 Actinoplanes liguriensis | reverse complement strand
GATCCGGACGACCTGCTTGCCGAGCCGGCCGGCCTCGCCCAGCCACTGGCCGGCCTTGGGCGCGGGCGCGTCGTCGAAGAGCGTGTCGGTCGGCGCCTGCTCGTCGACGTGCTCCAGCTTGGCCATGCAGAGATAGTGATGGCGGCCCTTGAGCACGGCGAACGTCGGCTTGCGCCCGAGCACCGGCTCGACCGCCGCGGCCAGCCGGGGCAGGTCGTGCTCGACCAGCTGGTTCTGCAGGGCGAGGGTGGCCGTGGAGACGACCACCGGACCCTCCACGAGCAGGGCGGGGGTGAGGTATCCCAGGCTCTTGCCGGTGCCCGTGCCGGCCTGCACGAGCAGGTGCTCACGGTCCTTGATCGCCTTGTCGATCGCCTCGACCATGGCCTGCTGACCTGGGCGGGCACTGCCCCCGGGGACAGCGCCGACCGCGGCGGCGAGGAGTTGCTCGGCGGTCGCCTTCTTTTTGGTAGCTGCGGGCACGCAGGAACCGTACCCGGCACCACCGACATATCCGGGTCACCGTTAGGGTGCACCCATGCCGAGCGAGATGGTCCGGGTCATCTACACGAAGTACGACGGTTCGGCGCATCGCGACTATCCGGCCCGTCGGCTCGCCGAGGACGACCTGGGCATCTGGGTCGGCGTGACGCACGGGACGGCCTCGGTCTACCACGGCCGGCCGTCCGTCGAGCAGATCCCGTTCGTGCTGCTCGTCCCGCATCACGCGTGGTGGACCGGCATGTTCAACCCACCCCCGCGGACCAGCGAGGTCTACTGCGACATCACCACCCCGGCGCGCTGGGAGGGTGACACGGTCCACATCATCGACCTCGACCTGGACGTGGTGCGGCGGCGCGAGACCGGGCTGGTCGAGCTGCGCGACGAGGACGAGTTCGAGGAGCACCGGACACTCTTCGGTTACCCC
>KL571519.1:3876-4319 GCA_000715855.1 Actinoplanes liguriensis | reverse complement strand
CACTACCGCAAGCACCTATCCGAGGTCACCCAGTAACACCTTCTCCGGGTTCTGCTGGAGGAACAGGCCGGTGATCCGCCCGTCCTCGACGGCGGCGGTGAGCACCGAGAGCAGCCGGGAGCCGTCCGGCCAGCGGCCGCGCACCAGCACCGCGGCGCCGCCCTCGACCAGCACCGGCTCGACCCGCATGTCCCGCACCTCGTCCATCCGGCGGCTCAGCAGGCCGTGGAAGAAGCGGCCCACCTTCGCCGCGCCGAGGACCGGCCGCAGCGCCGCACGGACCACTCCCCCGCCGTCGCTGATCGCGACCACCTCGGGGGCCAGAACCGCGGCAAGCGTACGGACATCGCCGCTCTGCGCCGCGGTCAGGAACGCCGCCAGGACACGCCGCTGCTCGGCCGGCCCCGCGGAGTGCCGGATCCCTGTCTCTTATACACATCTCT
>KL571519.1:0-3677 GCA_000715855.1 Actinoplanes liguriensis | reverse complement strand
AGATGTGTATAAGAGACAGGTCTCCAGCACCGTCGCCACCTCCTCGAACGGCACGCCGAACGCGTCGTGCAGCACGAACGCGACCCGCTGCTCCGGGGTGAGCCGTTCCAGCACCACGAGCAGGGCGATGCTGACCTGATCGGAGCGTTCGGCCAGGACGGCGGGGTCGGCGTCCGGATCCACGACGAAGGCGGGCAGCCACTCCCCGGTGTAGGACGTCCGCCGTACGCGAGCGGAATTGAGCTGATCCAGGCAGAGCCGGCCGGTGACCGTGGTCAGCCATCCACGTACGTCGTGAAGCTGATCTTGATCTTGCTGGGCGAACCGCAGCCAAGCCTCCTGGACCGCATCCTCGGCCTCGGCGCGACTGCCGAGCATCCGGAAGGCGACGGCCGTCAGATAGGGCCGGTGGGCCTCGAACTCACTCGCGGCTGGCGACGGCATGACGCAATTCTGCGCGGGATGCTCGGGCTCGGGTATCACCTGTGCCACAGTGTAATCGGTATTTTTTCCTCAAATGGGGTGGGTCACACGTGCAGGACATGGCGACACTCGCGGGCAGCCTGGCCGGACTAGCCGGTGCGGGCGGCGCCATGTCGATCGCTCTGGCCCGCCGGCCGCGCCACAGCCTGGCCGAAGGCCACGCGCTGGTTCCGGACCGGCTCACCGACCCGCTCCCCGCGGTGCTGCGGCTCGGGCTGGGCGGGATGACCGTCCGGGTCGTCCCCGGCCCGCACGGCGAGCTCTTCCTCGGCCCCGGTGCGCCCCAGCCCGGCCGCACGCTGCGCAGGCTCGTGCTGGCGCCGCTGTTCACCCGGGCACAGGCGACCGCCGGCCGGCTCTGGAACGACCAGCGGGAGCCGTTCCAGCTGGTCGTCGAGTTCACCGGGCCGAACCGGGACACCGAGTCGCTGCTGCGCGCCTACCGGATGCTCGACCAGCAGCTCCGCGACCACGCGCCGCTGCTCAGCCGCTGCACCGGCGGGGAGATGACACCGGGCGTGGTGACCGTGACGGTGGCCGGCATCGTCGACGCCCGCGACCTGCTCGCCGCCCAGCCGATGCGGTACGCGTTCACCGAGGCCACCTTCGACGACCTGGGCTCCCGCTCGGTCCCGGCGGAGCTGGCGCCGGTGCTCAGCGAGGCGTGGACGCACCGGTTCGGCTGGGACGGCCGGGAACCGATCGCGGCCGAGGAGCGGCATCTGCTGCACGCGCTGGTGCGGGCGGCTCACGAGGACGGGCGTACGGTCCGGATCAGCGGCCTGCCCGACGGCACCCGGCGAGCCCGGTCAGCGATCTGGGCCGAACTGTGGGCCGCCGGTGTGGACGTGATCGCCGACACGGACCTGCACGGGCTGACCAAATATCTGCGAAGCTCTCACCAGCCCGAACGCGCGACACTCACGAGACGGTTTAGCACCGTGTCGAAAGGGTGAACTCAAGGGGACCGATAGCATGCGGGTCGGAGATCAAACGCATAAGCCCGTCGATCGAGGTCCGCACCGTGAAGTTCTCATTCCGCCCCGTCGAGGGCGTCTTCTACGACCTCTTCACCAAGGCCTCGTACAACCTGGTGAAGGGAACCGAGCTGCTCAACGAGCTGGCTCTGCCCGGAGTGGACGTCCAGTCGGTCAGTGAACGGCTGAGCGACATCGAGCACGACAGCGACGCGATCACGCACGAGCTGTACAAGAAGATCAACTCGACGTTCATCACCCCGTTCGACCGGGCCGACATCTACTCCCTCGGCTCCCAGCTCGACGACGTCATGGACCACCTCGAAGCCGTCGGCAACCTGCTCTACCTGTACGGGTTGACCGAGCTGCCGTCCCTCCCGCGCGAGATGCACGAGCTGTTCACGGTCCTCGACCAGCAGGCGAAGATCACCGCCGAGGCGATGCCGCGGCTGCGCTCGATGAAGAATCTCGAGGAGTACTGGATAGAGATAAACCGGTTGGAGAACGACGGCGACCGGGCCTACCGGATGCTGCTGGTCCGGCTCTTCTCCGGGGAGTACGACGCGCTCACCGTCCTGAAGATGAAGGAGGTCGCCGACGAGCTGGAAGCGGCCTGCGACGCCTTCGAGCACGTGGCGAACACGGTCGAGACCATCGCGGTCAAGGAGTCCTGAGCTTGTCCCCGGAACTCGTCGCCGTCCTGGCGGTGATCCTCGCCGCGATGGTGTTCGACTACACCAACGGCTTCCACGACGCGGCGAACGCGATCGCGACAAGCGTCAGCACGCGCGCGCTCACCCCGCGGGTGGCCCTCGGGATGGCCGCGGTCGGCAACTTCATCGGCGCGCACTTCGGCACCGAGGTCGCCAAGACCGTCGGGGACGGGCTGGTCACCCTGCCGACCGGCGTCGCCAGCCTGGGCATCGTCTTCGCCGGCGTGCTCGGCGCGATTTCCTGGAACCTGATCACCTGGTACTTCGGCCTGCCGTCCAGCTCCTCGCACGCGCTCTTCGGCGGCCTCGTCGGCGCCACCCTGTTCGCCGGCATCGGTGACGTGCAGTGGTCCAACATCATCGAGAAGGTCCTCGTCCCGATGATCGTCTCGCCGGTGGTCGGCCTGATCCTCGGCTTCATCGCGATGGTCGCCATCATGTGGATCTTCCGGCGCGGCCACCCCGGCCGGCTGAACCGTGGCTTCCGCGGCGCACAGACCGTCTCGGCAGCGCTGATGGCGATCGGGCACGGCACCCAGGACGCCGCGAAGACCATGGGCATCGTGGTGCTGGCGCTCTACACCGGCGGCTACCAGTCCACCGCCTCGGACATCCCGGAGTGGGTCTTCTGGGCCTCCGCCACGATGCTGGCGGCCGGCACGTACACCGGCGGCTGGCGCATCATCCGCACACTCGGCCGCAAGATCATCGACCTGGGTCCCGCCGAGGGTTTCGCGGCCGAGACCGTGGCCAGCTCGATCCTCTACTTCAACGCGTGGGTGCTGCACGCGCCGATCTCCACGACCCACACGATCACCTCGGCGATCATGGGCGTGGGCGCCACGAAGCGGCTGAGCGCGGTCCGCTGGAACGTCGCCGGCAACATCGTCATCGCCTGGGTCACGACGTTCCCGGCGGCGGCGTTGATCGCGTGCCTGCTCTACTTCGTCGTGCGCCCGCTCTTCTCCTGACCGCCCTTCCCTCCCCTGAAACCCTTCCCGCAGTACGTCCTCAGAACCGCCCCGCCACGCCGCCCCGTGCTCCTCGTGACGGCTCCCGCGCCTCGGCTCCTTGCGACGGCTCCCGCGCCTCGCACACCGTTCTTCCGCACTTCCCGCGAAGCCTGCCCCGCCCACGGTCCCGGTTGGCACTCACGGTTGTTTTCGGGCTCGAAACAACAAGCTGGCAACCACGGTCGCCACCGCGCCCCAAACAGCCCTCGCCGCCAGCCCAGTCCCGCAAGCTGGCAACCACGGTCACCGACGCGCCCGAAACAGCCCTCACCGCCAGCCCAGCTCCACGAGCTGGCGACCACGGTGGATTTCGAGCCCGACAACAACCCTCACTGCCAGCCGAGCTGCGCGAGCCGGCGACCACGGTTGACGCCGCTCCCGACGACGACCCTCACGGCCGGCTGGGGACCGGGAGCCGGCATTTGCGGTTGCTGACGGTTCGGGGACTGCGGTCGGGGCGGGGTTGTGGGGTTGTGGGGTTGTGGGGTTGT
>KL571518.1:11792-14297 GCA_000715855.1 Actinoplanes liguriensis | reverse complement strand
TAACAACCGTGAGCACCAGCCGACCCCGCGACGCCCGGCCGGGTCAGGCACGCGGCGCGGGTCGGGGTTTTGGGCTGGTGCTCACCGTGGTTATGAGGGACGAATAAGCACGGTGAGCACCAGCCGCCCGGGCGGGGGCGCGCTGCGGGCCGGAGTGGCAGCGGCCTCGCGGGCGCGTGCGCGCGGGACCTTGCTCACGACGTACCGGGAAATGGGGTTCTCAAGCGAGATCGTGTGGATCGCGACTGAAGACAAAGGTGGCGATGTCGATCTTGGGGGTTGTGCCGTCGGGGGAGCGGAGCACCGACAGGATCTCGCCCTCGTTGGTGCCGGTGCTGCCGCGCCAGCGGTCGGGCGCCTCGCGGCGGAACGTGGTGCGGTGGTGCGGCCCGGTCATCACGAGGTCGTCGCCGTCCGGCGCGATGTCGTATTCGCGGCCCATCCACCACCAGCGACCGCAGATCTCGGCGGCTTCGCCCCGCGGCGGCGCGGACGGCTGCCAGGCGGGCTCGGGCGCGGCCGGTTCGCTGTCGAGCACGGTGGTGAGTGCTCGCAGGCTGAGGTCCTTGATGCTGATCCCGCCGTCGAAGCCGTAGGCGTTGGCGAAGACGACGACCCCCATCCGGCTGCGGCGGTGCACGGCGAGGTGCGCGAGGTAGCCGGGCATCGAGCCGCCGTGACCGGCGTAGACGCGCTCGCCGACGCGGAACAGTTGCGGGCCGAGGCCGTGCCCGGAGGTCCACGACTCCAGGTCGCCGATGGTGACCGGGCTGCACATCTCGTCGACGGTCTCGCGGGCGAGCACGGCCGGCGCGGGATCGGCGAGGAAACCGGCCCACTTGGCCATGTCGGTGATCGTGGACCAGAGTTGCCCGGCGGGGGCCATCGCGCCGGAGTCCAGCCGTGGCTCTTCGTGCAGCGTGCCGCCCAGGGCGTGGACGACGTAGCCGCGGGCGTAGGGCTCGACCGGCAGGTAGCTGGTCCGTTTCATGCCGAGCGGGTCGAGCACCCGCTTGGTGACCAGGTCGGCCCAGCTCTGCCCGGTGACCCGGGCGAGGACCGCGCCGAGCAGGCCGTACGCGAGGTTCGAGTAGCGGTAGCGGAGGAACGGGGGACCGGTCAGATTCTCGTACGTCAGTCCGGCCAGCAGCCCGTCCACGTCGCCCCCGGGGTTGCGCTCCCACCACGGCCCGTCCGGCTCGCGCTGCAGCCCGGAGACGTGCCCGAGCAGTTGGCGCAGCGTGACGCCGCCGATCGGGGTGCCCGGCAGATGACGGTAGAGCAGGTCGTCGAGGGCGAAGAACCCTTCGTCGCGCAGCTGCATGACCAGCGTCGCGGTGATCGTCTTGGTGATCGAGCCCAGCCGGTACTGCGTCTTCGGGTCGGGACGGGGGTTCTCACCGGCGCCCGCGAAGTGCAGCACCGCCCGGTCCCGTACGACGGCCAGGGCGACGGACGGCGCCCGCCCGTGCGACTGGGCCCGTGCGGCGATCTCGTCGATCCGCCGGGTGGTCTCCGGAAGCAGTGTCACGGTGGGGGCCCTCCTGCTGTGCGACTGATGGGTCTAACTGTCCGAACAGCATTCGGCTACGCGAAAACGCGCATCGCCGGGGATGCGTGGACGTGACACGATCGGAGATGTGGAAGCCGTACTCTGGATCGTTCTCGCTATCGCCCTGGTGATCGGCGAGGCGTTCACCGCGACCATACTGATCATCTTCTTCGCCGCGGGTGCCGGAGCGGCGGCGCTGGCGGCGGCTCTCGGCGCGAATCTGCTCCTTCAGGTCATCGTGTTCGCCGTGGTCTCCGGGCTGTCGCTGGCGGCGATCCGGCCGGTGGTGATGCGGCACGCCCGTTCCGCGCTGGAGTCCGGGGACACCCCGTTCGGCATCGAGGCGATGGAGGGCCAGCACGGCACCGTGCTGGAGGACGTCGACGCCGACCACGGCCAGATCCGGATCGACGGGGAGATCTGGCAGGCCCGTTCGTTCGACGGGCGGGAGACGTTCCCGGCCGGCCAGCGGGTCCGGGTGATCAAGGTGCGCGGCGCCACCGCCCTGGTCTGGCACGATGACCTGCCTGATCTCTAGAAGAACACCACTCACATATAGAGAGGCGCCATGGGAGCTGTCATCGCAGTCCTCGTCATAGTCATCGTGCTGTTCGCGGTGATCACCGTCGTCCGGTCCGTCCGGATCGTGCCGCAGCAGCGGATGGACGTCGTGGAACGGCTCGGCAAGTACAAGCGGACGCTGAGCCCGGGCCTGAACCTGCTGGTCCCGTTCGTCGACGCGGTGCGCAGCAAGGTGGACATGCGCGAGCAGGTGGTCTCCTTCCCGCCGCAGCCCGTGATCACCTCGGACAACCTGGTCGTCTCGATCGACACGGTGCTCTACTTCAAGGTCGTCGACCCGGTGCGGGCGACCTACGAGATCGCCAACTTCCTGCAGGCGATCGAGCAGCTCACGGTCACCACGTTGCGGAACGTCATCGGCTCGCTGGACT
>KL571518.1:11154-11619 GCA_000715855.1 Actinoplanes liguriensis | reverse complement strand
GTATAAGAGACAGGTGCTCGACGAGACCACCGGGCGGTGGGGCATCAAGGTGACCCGGGTGGAGATCAAGGCGATCGAGCCGCCGCCGAGCATCCGTGACTCGATGGAGAAGCAGATGCGCGCCGAGCGGGAGCGTCGCGCCACGATTTTGAACGCCGAGGGGCACAAGCAGGCGCAGATCCTCACCGCCGAGGGTGAGAAGCAGGCCGCCGTGCTCCGCGCCGACGGTGACCGGCAGTCCCGGATCCTTCAGGCGGAGGGCCAGGCCAAGGCGATCCGTACGGTGTTCGACGCGATCCACAACGCGAACCCGTCCCAGAAAGTGCTGGCCTACCAGTACCTTCAGGCGCTGCCGCAGATCGCGAACGGCTCGGCGAACAAGGTCTGGATCGTGCCGACCGAGCTGACCAAGGCGCTCGAGGGCCTGGGCGGCGCGCTCGGCGGCCTGGCGAACATGGTCGGCGA
>KL571518.1:10237-10933 GCA_000715855.1 Actinoplanes liguriensis | reverse complement strand
GGAGGCCGCGGCGGCCGAGGCGCAGCGGGTGAACGCGGAGGTGCGCGCCGCCGAGGCGCAGGTCTCGGCCGACCCGGACGCGACCGCGGCGCTGGAGGCGCCGCAGGCGGTGCCGCCGGCGTCGGCGATCGGCGGGGCGGACTACAACGGCGCCAACCAGCCCGACCGAGCCTGACCAGCTCATTAACGGACGGCCTGCCCGATTCAGGGCAGGCCGTCCGGCATTTCTAGATATTTCCTGAGATACGGCTCACAGCTTCCTGCGAATTTGACATGCTTCGACTCGGATTCCCGACCGGTTCCCCCGGCCGCTCGGCGTGTTGCCCCTGCGAGCGAGGCGGAGCCATGAGCATCAGCCATCGTCAAACCGCGAGCGGCCGGCCCTTGCGGGTCGCCCCGGCCTGGGTCGGCGCCGCGCCGGCCGGGTCCTCCGCGGACCACTATCTCCTGCCGGTGCGCGACGCCGTCTGGATCTGGTCGGTACGGAGGTTCGCCCGGCTGGCCCTGTGGGCGCTGCCCGCCGCCGCGGTGCTCTACGGCTGGTTCACCCTGGGCGTGAACGTCCCGCCCGGCCCGCTCCCGGTCGGCCTGCTCGCCGCCTGGCTGGCCACCATCTCCCTGATCGCGCTGGCCGGGCTGCTCGCCGGGTCCCGTACCCGCCGGATCGCGATGACCGGCCTGCTGATCGCGCTGGCC
>KL571518.1:8381-10008 GCA_000715855.1 Actinoplanes liguriensis | reverse complement strand
CCCTGCTGCTGCCGCTGGCCGCGCTGCCGGACCGGATCGCCGCGGACGCCGTCGCGGTGGCTCCGGAGCAGGTGCCGATCCTGATCGAGACGGCCTGTGCGATCTCCGGGGCCGGGGTGCTGCTGCTCGGCTGGGCGGTTTTCCGCTCGAAGCTGGTCAATCCGGCCGACGGCGTGCTGCTGATGCTGGCCGCGGTGGCGCTCGGCGCCGGGTCGTACGCGGTCAAGCCGTTGCCCACGGTCGGCGCCCTCCTGCTGCTCGCCGCCGGGATGGGCCTCGCCTGGACGGGTGGCCGGCTGGTGCCCCGCACCTGAAGTCGGCAGACTCGTCCCCATGACGCGAGTGATCGCCGACATCTCGATGTCGCTGGACGGCTTTGTGACCGGCCCGAACCCGGGCATCGACAACGGCCTGGGGGACGGCGGCGAGGCGCTGCACACCTGGGCGCTGCACCCCGACCCGGTCGACGCCGACGTGCTCGACGAGGCGGTCGCCGCCACCGGCGCGGTGATCATGGGGCGGCGGCTGTTCGACATCATCGACGGCCCGGGTGGCTGGAACGACGAGATGGGGTACGGCGCGGACCGGGCCGCCGAGCCGCCCGTGCTCGTGGTCACCCGCAACCCGCCGGAGCACGTGCGTCTCGCCGACCGGATGACGTTCGTGGTCGACGGCGTGGCGAGCGCGGTCGCGAAGGGCGTCTCGATCGCCGGCGACCGCGACGTGGTGATCATGGGTGGCGCTCAGGTGATCCGGGGAGCGCTGGACGCCGGGCTGGTCCACGAGTTGCGCCTGCACCTGTCGCCGGTGCTGCTGGGCTCGGGCACCCCGCTCTTCGCCGGTGGCGTGCCGCGCCGGTTCCGTCAGGTGCACGCCCGCCCGTCCGGCCAGGCCACCCACGTGACCTACCTGGTGATCTAGGGCCTAGTCTGCGTCGATGCAGGTCATCCGGGTCGTGGTCGTCGACGACGAGGCGCTGGCGCGGTCCGGCTTCGGTCTGATCCTGAACGCGGCGCCCGGCATCGAGGTGGTCGCGACCGCGTCCGGCGCCGAGGCGCTCGCCGTCGTCGGGGAGCACGAGCCGCACGTGGTGCTGCTCGACGTCCGGATGCCGGACGTCGACGGCCTGACCGTGCTCGCCGGGCTGCGCGCCCTGCCGGAGCCGCCGGTCGTGGCGATGCTGACCACCTTCGACGCGGACGAGTACGTGCTGACCGCCCTGCACTCCGGCGCCGCCGGGTTCCTGCTCAAGGACACCGAGCCGGAGCACCTGGCGCAGTACGTCCGGACCCTGGCCGCGGGCGGGGTGGTGATGTCCCGCCGGGCGTCCCGGACGCTGCTGAGCGGTCTGCCGGCCGGGCCGGCTGCCGGGCTGGAGGCGCCGGCCCGGGTGGAGCGGTTGACCGGACCGGAACGGGAGGTGCTCGTGCTGCTGGCCGAGGGCCTGACCAACGCCGAGATCGGTGCCGAGACGCGCGTGCCGGCCGGCACGGTCGCGGACCAGGTGGCCGCGCTGCTGGCCAAGCTGCGGGTGTCGAGCCGGGTGCAGGCGGCGCTGCTGGCCGAGCGGGCCGGTCTGCTGGACGGCCGGCCATGAGGTTCCCCGCCCCGGTGGTGGACGCCGGCA
>KL571518.1:6110-8172 GCA_000715855.1 Actinoplanes liguriensis | reverse complement strand
GCCGCCGACGTCTGGATCGGGCTCTTCGACGGGGGCGTGCCGGCCGTGGCCGTCGGCGTGGTGGCGTGTGCCGCGCTGTTCCTGCGCCGGCGGTACCCGCTGATCGCGTTCCTGCTCACCGTGCCGGCCGGGATCACCCAGGACGCGGTGGTCGCGCCGTTCGTGGCCCTCTACAGCCTCGCCGTGACCGCCCGGGACCGCCGGCTGCTCGGGGCGTGCGCGACGCTGTCCGCGCTGGCCGCCGTGGTGCCGTCGCCGCTCGCCGACGACCCGTCCTGGGACGCCGGCCTGGTGGTCGCGTTCGCCTACCGGCTGGCACTGGCCGCCGCCCCGATCCTGCTCGGGCAGCTCGTCCGGACCCGCCACGAACTGTCCGGGCGGATCGCCGAGATCCACGAGGCCCGGGAGCACGAGCGCGTTCTGCTGGCCCGGACCGTCCTTGCCCAGGAGCGCGCCCGGCTCGCCCGGGAGATGCACGACGTGGTGTCGCACCAGGTGAGCCTGATCGCCGTACAGGCCGGGGCCCTGCAGGTCACGGCGGGGGAGCCGGCGGCCCGGGAGGCGGCCCGGGCGATCCGGTCGCTGAGTGCGGGGACGCTCGACGAGCTGCGCACGATGGTCACCGTGCTGCGCGGCGACGGCGAGAGCACCACCGGGTTCGCCCCGCAGCCGACCCTCGCGGACCTGCCCGCGCTGGTCGAGGGCAGCGGCATCGAGGTGAAGCTGACCGGGGAGATCACCGTCGCGCTGGCGACCCCGGCGCAGCGGGCCGTCTACCGCACGGTCCAGGAGGCGCTCACCAACGTCCGCAAGCACGCGCCCGGCGCGACCGTGACCGTCGAGCTGTGGGCGGACGGGCCGGAGGCCGGGGTCACCGTCACGAACTCGCCGCCGACCGCGCCCGCGCTGCCGCTGCCCGGCGGGCGGCTGGGGCTGGTCGGCCTGCACGAGCGTGCCGAGCTGCTGCACGGCAGCCTGGAGTCCGGGCCCACGCCGGACGGCGGTTTCCGGGTCAGGATGAGGCTTCCGGCGTACGAGGGGTGAGGCGGGTCAGCTCGTAGAAGGTGATCGCGGCCGCGGTCGCCACGTTGAGGGAGTCGACCCCGTTGTGCATCGGGATGGCCACCCGCACGTCACTGGCCTTCAACGCCTCCGGGGTGAGGCCGGAACCTTCCGCGCCGAGGAGCAGAGCAGGCCGTACCCGCTGATCGGCAGTCAGTTCTTGAAGGGCGACCGCATCGGGCGCGGGCGTCATCGCGAGCAGGGTGAAACCGGCCTCGCGGACGGCGGCGAGCGGCTCCGGCCAGGTGTCGGTCTTGGTGTACGGGATCGCGAACACCTCGCCCATGCTGACCCGCACGGCCCGGCGGTAGAGCGGGTCCGCGCAGTTCGGCGAGAGCACGATCGCGTCGATGCCGAGCGCCGCGGCGCTGCGGAACAGCGCGCCGAGGTTCGTGTGCGTGTTCAGGCCCTCCAGCACGGCCAGGTTCCGCGCGGTCGCCAGCAGCTCGCCGAGCGTGGGCTGCGGACGGCGGTGGAACGAGGCGAGGATCCCGCGGTGCACGTGGAAGCCGGTGATCGACTCCAGGACCGGCGGCGCGGCGGTGTAGAGCGGCGCGTCCCCGGGCAGCCCGGTGAGCTGATCGGCGCGCTTCTCGTCGACGAGCGCCGACCGCAGCCGGTACCCGGCCCGCAGGGCACGCTGGATGACCAGCTCCCCCTCGGCGATGAACAGGCCGTTCGGCGGCTCCCAGCGGGTACGCAGCTCGAGGTCGGTCAGGGCGCGGTAGTCGCCGATGCGGGGGTCGTCGGGGCTGGTGATGGCGATGGCTGGCACACCAGCATTCTGCCGACCCGCCGTCCGGGGGTTCGGGGCGGCTGAACGGGCGGAACCGCCGACGGGCCGTACCGATGGTCGTCGTCGAGGTGTCGATGGGCGAACTCTGCGGGAAGATGGGCGTAGTGGTCGTCGGTTCTACGGGGGTGTCGGATGTCGTCTGGTCAGGGATCAGACCCCCATCTGCTCGGCCTGCTCCGGGCGATCCGGCTGCGGCAGAGCGCG
>KL571518.1:2203-5891 GCA_000715855.1 Actinoplanes liguriensis | reverse complement strand
GGTGCGGAGGACACCGCCGCGGCGCTGTCCGAGATCGCCAAGGCCGAGCCGGACGTGCCGAGAGTGCCGAGTGTGAAGAGCGAGTTCGAGGCCACCCCAGTGACCACCGGCCGGGTCGGCGGCGTCGGCAAGTCCGTGCCGTCCCCGCAGAGCTCCGCTTCACCGCCGGGCTCCGCCGAGCCACCGCGCACGCCACAGGCCGGCTCCGAGCTGCTCTGGAAGGGCGGGCAGGGCGCGGCCCTGGGCCGGTCCGGGCTGGGCGGGCAGCGCCCGGGCGGCGCCGGCCGGGCGGGCGCGGCCTACGGCCTGCCGATCAGCCGGGTCAACCCGATCACCGGCGTCAACCCCGCCGGGCCGGTCATCCCGGTGCCGATCGTCCCCGGCGTCGCGGCGCCGCGCCCGATCGGGCCCACCGGCACCGAGTTCCCCTCGGTGACGCCGGTGGAATATGCCGCGCACTTCGCCCGCACCACCGCCCGGCGCAACCTGCCGGCCGACGGCATGGACCCGGGCGACACGATGGCGCTGCGCGACACGCAACGCCTGCTCAGCACCAGCCTGACGTTCGCCGGTGGCGCCGACGAGGTGGCCGGGCGGCTCTGGCACGCGCTGCTCCAGGCCCAGCCGGACCTGCTCGCCCTGCTGCCCGGCACCCCCGACTCCCAGCGTGCGCAGCTGGCCCGCGCGCTCACCTGGCTGGTGCACCGGCTCGACGACCCGCCGGCCGTGGTCGCAGGGTGCGGTCAGCTCGGCGCCGCGCTGGCCGAGTGCGGCCTGCAGTGGAACCAGTTGCAGCTCGTCGGCGCGGCCCTCGCCGAGGCGACCCGGGCCGGGATGGCGCCCGGCGTCTGGCGGCAGGACTTCGACCAGGCATGGCGCTGGACGTGGCAGCACGTCTACGAGTGGCTGGTGCACGGCGGCACGCTCGTCGCCTACCAGCCGACCGTCTGGGACGCCGTGGTGGTCAGCCACGAGCGGCGCCGGCCGGATCTGGCGGTCGTGCGGCTGCGACCGTTCCTGCCCATGCCGTGGCGCCCGGGGCAGTATGCCCGGGTCGAGGTCGGCGGCGTCCCCGGTATCTGGCGGCCCTATTCGCTGGCCGGCGCCCCGCACCTGGACGACGTGATCGAGTTGCACGTCCGGGCCAAGACGCAGACCGGCGTGAGCGGCACGCTCGTCCATCACACGCGGGTCGGCGACCGGATCCGGGTCAGCCGTGCCGAGGGCGAGATGGGGCTGCCGGCCGAGCCGGGCCGCGGCGTGCTGATGATCGCCGGGGACACCGGGGTCGCGCCGATGAAGGCGCTGCTCGCGCACCTGGCCGCGGTGCAGGATCCGCGTCCCGCCGTGCTGTTCTGGGGTGTGCGCAACCTCGCCGAGCTGTACGACATCGAGTCGTTGACCGAGCTGGCGCGGCAGGCGCCCCGCGCGACGGTCGTCCCGGTGGTGTCCGAGGGTGACCCGGGTCCCTACCCGTTCGGGCTGGTCACCGACGCGGTCGCGGCCTACGGCGAGTGGTCGCGGCACGAGGTCTACCTGGCCGGGCCGCCGCTGATGCTGGCCGCGACGGCCATCGCGCTGCGCCAGCTCGGCGTCTCCCCGGAGCGGATCCACCACGATGCCCCGGAATGATCAGGCCGGCACGGCGTAACCGGGGACCGACGGCCACCGGACGGTGAGCACCACGGCCTCCTCCGGCGCGAACCACGAGTGGTCGTCGCCGCGGCCCCACACCACGTAGTCGCCCTGCTTGGCGAGCACCACGGTCCGCCCCGGGAACTCCATGTGGAAAACCCCGCTGATCAGCACGAGCAGGGCGGTGCGCTGCTCGCCGCGCACCCACTCGGCCCGCCGGTCGCCGGCCGGATGACGACCCCACTTGATCTCGACCTCGGCGCTGTGCCGCGGATCCCCCTCCGGCAGGAAATGCCCGAGCAGCCAGCCCCGCTCCTGCAGCGCGTCCGGGTCCGCGTTTCCGACATAGATCACCCTGGTTCCTCCATCTTCGATCAAACCCGTTTTCCCGTACGGCGTTCCGCCCGCCCCGCCGATTCCCCATCGTCACCGCGTCCACCAGGGCAGACTCGGTCCTGATGGAGATCGACGACCACCTCCTCGGTGCGGCCGGCCCGCCCCTGCGGACCGTACTGGCGGACACCGCCCTGCCGTCGTTGCGGCTGACCGTCGCCGCGGAGTGCGCCCCGGACAGCGCGGAGACCCGCCTCGGCGGCGTGCCCCTGCTGGCGCCGGGCGCGACCTGGCCGTCCTCGCCGTCCGGCAACCCGCAGTCGTTCCTCGGCCAGCTGAACGCCGACGAGGTCAACGCCCGTCTCGGCGCCCCGCTGCTGCCGCCGCACACCCTGCTCGGCTTCTTCTACGACTGGGCGGAGCAGCGCTGGGGCTTCGACCCCGCCGACGCCGGTCACTGGCAGGTCACCGCCACGCCGTTGGCCGGAGCCGCCCCGGTCCCGGCCGTGCCGGCGTCCACGGAGTCGTTCACCGCGCACTCCGTCACCGGCCTGGTCGTCCGCACCATTCCCTCGATCGACGAGCCGCCGGTCGACGCCGTACGCGCGGAAAAGCACTGGTGGCAGCGCCGTGACCCGATCGTGGACTTCTACGGCGCCCTGGAGAACGACGAGTCGGTCCCGCTGCACCGGGTCTTCGGCTGGCCCGACCCGGTGCAGGGCCCGATGCGGCTGGAGTGCCAGCTCGCCGCGAACGGCGTCCACCACGGCAACCCGGCCGGCGTGGAGGGCGCGCGGGTCGAGGCGCTGGCCCCGGGCGCCGCCGACTGGCTCCTGCTCTGGCAGATCGACACCGACGACGCGCTGGACTGGACCTGGGGCGACGCCGGGCGCCTCTACTACTGGATCCGCCGCCAGGACCTCGCCGCCCGGAACTTCGACCACGTCTGGCTCGTCCTCCAGGACAAGCCCTAGAGCGCGTCCTCCAGGATCTTCAGGTACGCCGGGGGGATGTGGTGCTCGCCGCCCGGCGTGAACACGTTGCTGTGTGACGCGTCGTCCCACGCCGAGGCCGGCACCGCCGCGCGCAGCGCCACCAGCACCGGCGCGTCGTCGGTCAGCATCGAGAGCGCGACCAGGCACTCCTCGGCCTCGCCGACACACTCGAACGGCTTGTGGGCGTCGACCCCGAGCAGCTCCAGGAAGCCCGGGACCTGCGCCTCGTCCGCGAACAGGTCGTGCCCGAAGATGTGCGCGAGCCGCTCCCGCGGCATGTGCGGCGCCATCGCCAGGAACACGAACCGGCACTTCGGACAGTCACCACACCAGCGCGCGGTCGGGTCGTGAAGCTTGAACGCCTTGTTACAGCTCGTAACAACGTCATCGTACGCTGTGTGACCGGCGAAGAGCTGCGCGATGTGCAGCTCGGAGAGCGTCCGCAGCAGCGAGAAGTACGGATCGACCAGCCCGGTGTGCGCCGTCACGGCGTCCCGCAGCAGCCCCTCGGCGAGCACGCCCTTGGACCACTGGTGATTGACCTCGTGACCGTTCCAGATCAGGTTCGGGTCGGACGCCGAGCGCTCGTTCGACATCACCACCGGGCCCAGGCCGTGCCAGACCGCGGTCGCGATCGCGATCAGCGAGTTGATCGCCGTGACCGGGATGTGCCCGTTCAGCGCGCCCGCCCGGTTCAGCTCGAACAGCCGCGGGTCGAGCCGGCG
>KL571518.1:0-2021 GCA_000715855.1 Actinoplanes liguriensis | reverse complement strand
CGAGCCGGCGGCGGGCGGCCAGCGCGGGCAGGCCGGAGGCGGCGTTCACGTTCTCGATCACCGGATTCGGGTTCACCGAGAACGGCACCGGGTCGAGCCCGGCCGCGCGCAGGATCTCCAGCGTGACGATCGAGTCCTTCCCGCCGCCGACCGCGGAGAGCGGCCGCCCGGAGACCTCGACCGGCGCCGCGGGAGGCAGCGTGCCGGGCGTCTCCACGGTCAGCTCGAGCACGTGCGGGAGCTGATTGCGGTACGCGTACTCGGCCAGGCCGTCGGTGTAGATCCGGGTGAACCAGGCCGCCACCTCCGGCGCGACCGGTCCCGGCGCCTCGACGCGTGGCGGGGCGCCGACCTTGTAGTAGCTGACCCCGGCGACCACGTGCAGCAGCTCGAGGACCCGCCGGAGGGTTTCCGGCGCGGACGGGGAGCCGGCCGGCACCGGGAGCGTGATCGTCTCGGTGAACTCCAGGGGCTCGGGCCCGTCGAGCACGTAGTCGAACGTGGCGACCCCGGTCGAGGGGTCGAACGCGTACGAAGGAAAGCGCATGACGTCGAACTGCACCCGGAAACTCCTGTCTGACGGCCGACGGGCAATATTAGTGCGGTCCCGCGACAAACGACCTGGGGGAGACTGACGTGCGCCTGGCAGACCTGCGTGGCCGATCGGTGGCGGTCTGGGGGACCGGCCGTGAGGGCCGGGCCGCGGTGGCCGCGATCGCCGGGCACGAGCCGTCCCGCCTGATCGCGGTCAACGACGGCGCCGGCTATCTCGACGACCCCTGGGACGACCCGCGCGCCCCGCTGGCCGGCGGCGAGCACGCCTTCGCGGCCCTGGCCAGCGCGGACGTGATCGTCCGCTCGCCCGGTGTGCCGTCCACCCACCCGTTCATGGCGGACCTGCGCTCCCGGGGCATCCCGGTGACCGGCGGCAGCGCGCTCTGGATGGCCGACCACGCCGCGCAGACCGTCGGCGTCACCGGCAGCAAGGGCAAGAGCACCACGTCCAGCCTGATCAGCCATCTGCTGGCGGCGGTCGGGCGGCCCAACGCGTACGGCGGCAACATCGGCGTCCCACTGCTCGATCTTCCCCCCGCCGAGCTCTACGTCCTCGAGCTCTCCAGCTACCAGTGCGCGGACCTGGCCGACTCGCCCCGGGTGGCAGTCGTCACGTCCCTGTTCCCGGAGCACCTCGACGCGCACGGCGGCGAGCGGGAGTACTACCGCGACAAGCTCAACATCCTCGCCCACGGTCCGGATCTGATCGTGGTCAACGGCGCCGACGAGCGCCTGCGCGACGAGATCCGCGGCGTGACCGATCGCAACAACTTCCCGCCGGTCCCCGCGGCCGCCGACGACTCCCGGTTCCGGGTCGAGGACGGCACCGTCTTCTGCAGCGACGACGCCCTCTTCGAGCGGTCCGCGCTGCGGCTCAAGGGCCGGCACAACGAGCGCAACCTGTGCGTGGCGCTGGCCGTGCTCGACGGCATGGGCATCGACGTGGTGGGCGAGCGGGCCACGCTGGAGGCCGCGGTCCGCGCCTTCGAGGGCCTGCCGCACCGCCTGACCGAGATCGCGGACCCGTCCGGCGTCACGTTCGTCGACGACACCCTCTCCACCGCGCCCTACGCCACGATGCACGCCATCGAGGCCTACGACGACCGGCCACTCACCGTGTTGCTCGGCGGCACCGATCGCGGCCTCGACTACTCTCCGTTGCGAGATTTCCTCGCCTCCCGCGAACTCACCGTGATCGGCATGCCGGACAGCGGCCCCCGCATCCTGTCCGAGTTGTCGGACCTTCCCAAGATCACCACCCGCCCGTCCGAAGACCTCGCCGACGCGGTCCGCATCGCCCGCGAGGTCACCCCGCCCGGCGGCGTGGTCCTGCTCTCCCCGGCCGCCCCGAGCTACGGCCGCTTCCGCAACTTCGAACACCGCTCCGAAGCCTTCATCGAAGCCATCCGCGCCACCGCCCCCTGACCTCCAAGATCAAATTCTTCATGTCCTGGCTCCGCTGTGGT
>JNYN01004335.1 GCA_000715855.1 Actinoplanes liguriensis | reverse complement strand
ATGTGTATAAGAGACAGCGCTGACCGGGCTCGCCAAGGCGCTGTCCCGGGCCGCCGGGTACACCGAGTCGATGCCGGTCATCGCGCAGGCCCTCGACGGGTACCGCGCGCTCGGCGACCGGCCCGGTGAGGCCGGCGCGCTGGTCGAGCTGGCGATCGCGCGCGGCATGACCTCCGACTTCCGCGGCGCGCAGGAGCTGCTCGGCCAAGCCCTGGACGGTTACCGCGCGCTGGGTGACCGGTCCGGCGAGGCGTACGCGCTGCGCATCCTCGGCATCGCCCGCGGCCGGGTCGGAGACTTCACCGGCGCCCGCGAGCTGCTGACCGAGGCGCTGACGCTCTACCGTGCGCTCGGCGAACGCCTCGGCGAGGCGCTGACCCGCAACGACCTGGGCCGGGCGGCCACCGGGTCCGGCGACCACCCGGAGGCGGTCCGCATCCTGCGGGCGGCACTGGACAGCCACCGGCGCCTCGACCATCGGGTGGGTCAGGCGACCGCGCTGCTCTACCTGGGCGGGGCCCTGCGCCGGGCCGGTGACCTGGCCGGCGCCGCCGCCGCGCTGCGCGAGGGGCTCGCGCTCAGCCGGGAGATCCGCAACCGCAGCGGCGAGACGATGGTGCTCAACGAGCTGGGCGCGGTGCGCCTGCTCAGCGGGGACGTGGAGGGGGCGCTGGCCGCCCACCGCGCGGCGCTCGCCCTGGCCGATCAGATCGTCAGCCCCTTCGACCGCGCGCTGTCGGTGGCCGGCTCCGGCCGGTGCGCCCTGGCCCGCGGCCACCGCCGGGAGGGAACAGCCCAGCTGCGTACCGCCCTGGGGATCCTGCGCGGCATCGACGCCGCCGAGGCCGCCGAGGTGGCAGCCGACCTCGCCGCGCTGTCCTGAGCCGTCAGAAATTCTCAAGACTGTCGTCGCACGCTGCGGCCGGGAAGACGCTGCGATGCGACGGAGGAAGACCATGACCGATTTCTCGTACGCCCATGAGACGTCCGCCGAGCCGTTGATCGGCGACACCATCGGGGCGCATCTGCGGCGCTGGTGGACGTCCCGACCGGCACCCGGTGGACCTACGCCGAGCTCGACGAACGGGCCGACCTGGTGGCGCGGGCCCTGACCGGGACGGGGGCGGGCAAGGGCGATCGGGTCGGGATCTGGGCGCCGAACCGGCCGGAGTGGGTGCTGGTCCAGTACGCGGCGGCGCGGATCGGGGCGATTCTCGTGAACGTCAACCCGTCGTACCGTACGCGCGAATTGGCTTATGTCCTGAAGCAATCGGGCGTGTCTGTGCTGGTGGCGGCGGAGGCGTTCCGGTCGGCCGACTACCGGGCGATGATCCGCGAGGTACGGCCGGACTGCCCGGCCCTGTCCACCGTGGTGTTCCTGGACTCGGGCTGGGACGACCTGCTCGACAGGGCCGCCGGGGTCGCGCTCCCGGGCGTCGGGCTGTCGCCGGACGACCCGATCAACATCCAGTACACGTCGGGGACGACCGGCTTCCCGAAGGGCGCGACGCTGTCGCATCACAACATCCTCAACAACGCCTGCTTCGTGGCGGGCCGGCAGGGCTGGACGGCGGACGACCGGGTCTGCGTGCCGGTCCCGTTCTACCACTGCTTCGGCAACGTGCTCGGCACCCTCGCGGCGATGACGCACGGCGCGTGCGTGGTGATCCCGGCCCCGGCGTTCGATCCGCGGGCCACCCTGGCGGCCGTCGAGCGGGAACGGTGCACCGCCCTCTACGGCGTGCCGACGATGTTCATCGCGGAGCTGGCCGAACCGGAGTTCGCCTCGTTCGACCTGTCCAGCCTGCGAACCGGGGTGATGGCCGGCTCGCCCTGCCCGGTGGAGGTGATGAAACGGGTGGTCGCGGACATGGGCGTCACCGAGGTGACGATCTGCTACGGCATGACCGAGACGTCACCGGTCGCCACGCAGAGCCGCCGCGAGGACGACCTGCACCGGCGGGTGACCACCGTCGGCACGCCGCTCCCCCACGTCGAGGTGAAGATCATCGACCCGGTGGACGGGCTGACCGTCGCCCGCGGCGAGCCCGGCGAGCTGTGCACGCGGGGCTACTCGGTGATGCTCGGCTACTGGGAGATGCCCGCGCAGACCGCCGAGGTGATCGACGCGGCGCGCTGGATGCACACCGGGGATCTGGCGGTGATGGACGCGGCCGGGTACGTGACCATCGTCGGCCGGATCAAGGACGTGGTGATCCGGGGCGGCGAGAACGTCTACCCCAGCGAGGTCGAGGAGTTCCTGCACACCCACCCCGGCATCGTCGACGTCCAGGTGATCGGGGTGCCCGACGAGCGCTACGGCGAGCAGGTGATGGCGTGGATCGTCCCGCGCCCCGGCGCCGAGGTTCCGACCGCCACGACGCTGCGTGAGTTCTGCGCCGGACGCCTCGCGAGCTACAAGATCCCGCGGTACGTGAAGGTGGTCGACGCCTTCCCGCTGACCGTCACCGGGAAGGTGCGCAAGAACGCGATGCGCGAGCAGTCGATCCGCGAGCTGGACCTACAGACCGAGATAGGCCGCACGAACGGCGGGATCGGCGACCAGCTGGCCGCTGGTGCCACTGAGTGACACCCGGCCGGTCTCCACGACGTAGCCGCGGTCGGCGACCTCCAGGGCGCGGCTCAGGTTCTGCTCCACGAGCAGGATGGTCAGGCCCTGTTCCTTGAGACGCCGGATGATGCCGAACATCTGCGTCACCACGACCGGGGCCAGGCCGAGGCTCGGCTCGTCCATCATGAGCAGCCGGGGACGGCTCATCAGGGCCCGGCCGATGGCGACCATCTGCTGCTCGCCGCCGGACATGCTGCCGGCCAGTTGCCGCGCCCGGTCGGCGAGCTTGGGGAACAGCTCGTAGACGTAGTCGAGGCTCTGCGCCCGGTGGGCGCGCGCCGATCTCTCGTACGCGCCGAGCTCCAGGTTCTCCAGGACGGTCAACTGTGGCCACAGCTCGCGGCCCTCCGGCACGAGCGCGATGCCCAGCCCGGGCCGGTGGTGCGCGGGCACCTTCCGCAGCGGGGTGCCCTCGAAGAGCACCTCGCCGCGGGCGACCGGGCGGATGCCGGCGATCGCGCGCAGGGCGGTGGTCTTGCCCGCGCCGTTCGCGCCTACGAGGGTGACCAGCTCCCCCTCGGCGACGGCGAGGCTGATGCCGTAGAGGGCCTGGGCGTCGCCGTAGTACACGTCGATGTCACGTACCTGGAGCATCGGTCGCCTCCCTGCCGAGATAGGCCTCGATGACCTTCGGGTCGTTCGCCACCTCGGACGGCAGACCGTCGGCGATCTTGCGCCCGTGGTCGAGCACGACCACCCGGTCCGAGAGGCTCATCAGCGCGTGCATGACGTGCTCGATCATGATGATCGAGATGCCGCGGTCGCGGATCTGCCGGATCAGGCCGACGAAGCGGGCGCTCTCCACCGGGTTCAGCCCGGCGACCACCTCGTCGAGCAGCAGGACCCGCGGGCCGGTGGCCAGGGCACGGGCCACCTCGAGGCGTTTGCGGCCGGCGAGGGTGAGCTCGCCGGGCAGCCGGTCGGCGCGCTCGGCGAGCCCGATGAACTCCAGGATCTCCATCGCGGCGGCCCGGTCGTCACCGCGCCCGGCCGGACGTCCGTAGTGGTGGCCGACCAGGACGTTCTCCAGGACGGTGAGCCGGGCGAACGGCCGCACGATCTG
>KL571517.1:4728-4891 GCA_000715855.1 Actinoplanes liguriensis | reverse complement strand
AACGCGAGCCGGGCCAGCCACGGTCGGCCGTCGTGCGTCGTCACGGTCGCTCCCTTCGTACGTACCACATCTGGTTTGTGGTTTTTGCTGGTGAAAAGCGTCCCCGGGGCGGCATCCACCGGCTCACTCCGGCGGGATGAGGCCTGTCTCTTATACACATCTC
>KL571517.1:782-4483 GCA_000715855.1 Actinoplanes liguriensis | reverse complement strand
ATGAGGTGGCGCGGCGGGCGCGCGGGGATCGTCGGCAGCGAGCCGCGGCGTCCCGAGTCCGCGGGTGGGAAGGAGAACATCGTGCCGAAACGGCTGCGGCATCCGGCCGAGATGCCGTTCTACGTGTTCATGGTGGTGCTCAATCTGATCATCATCTGGTTGATCCTGCAGGCCGCGGTCACCCTGCCCTTCCTGCCGGAACGGCTGGTGGACACCGGCTGGGCGACCACCGTGCGCAGCGCGTTCGTCGGGTTGCTGCTGCTGGTGCCGGCTCTGGTGATCGTCCGCGAGACGCAGCGGGCCTCGGTGCGCGGCACCGCGGTCGAGCTCAGCCCGCACCAGTACGGCGATCTCTATCGGACAGCCGACGACTTCAGCCACCGGCTGGGACTGCCCCGCCGGCCGACCATCTACCTGACCAACGGCAACGGCACGCTGAACGCGTTCGCCGCCCAGGCCACCGGACACGACTACGTGGTGCTCTCCAACGAGCTGTTCGCGAACCTGCAGCAGAACAACCGGGAGGGACTGAGGTTCATTCTCGGTCACGAGCTCGGGCACATCCGGCTGCACCACGTGGCGCTCTGGTACCAGCTGTCGGTCGCCTACTCGGAACGGATCCCGGTGCTCGGGCCGACCCTGTCGCGCCTGCGGGAGTACTCGTGCGATCGGCACGGCGCGCACCTCTGCCCATCCGGCGCGTCGGGCCTGGTCCTGCTCGCCTCCGGGCGGCACACCGAGCACACCACCGACATGGAGCAGCTCCTCCGGCAAGGTCAGGCGCTGCGCGGGTTCTGGGTCGAGCTGGCCCAGCTGCCGCAGTCGCATCCGTACACCGTGCGGCGGATCGAGCGGCTCGTCCGGCTCGGCCTGCTGCAGGCCGCCGACTAGGAGGTGCCCGTGATGCCGGACGCGACATACCAGGTCCGTGTTTCCGGGGTGATCCCCGACGAGCTGCTCGACGAGTTGCGCGACCTCACCGTCAGTGTGGAGCCACCGGAGACCGTGCTGTCCGGCAGCCTGCCGGACCAGTCCGCGGTCGTCGGCCTGATCTCCCGGATCCACGGGCTGGGCCTGCGCCTGATCGAGGTCCGCCGCCTGCCGGCGGGCGACGACCCGAAGGAATGAGACCCCGATTCGGGTACGGCATGGTGCTGCTCCTGATCGTGAGCACCTACGTGCTGGCGATCTTCGCCGAGCACCGCTGGACGGTGACCGTCCTGCTCGCCGTGCAGACCGTCACCGTGTGGCAGTCGCTGCGGGTGGCCCACGCCCGCCCCGGGCTGCGGCTCGCCGGCGCGATCGTGTTCGTGCTGGCCCTGGCCGCGGCGGTGCTCAGCCTCCTGCGGGTCGGGCCGCTCACCGCGATCGCGTTCTCCGCGGCCAGCGCGCTGTACCTGCTGGCGCCGTTCGCGATCGTCCGCGACCTGGGCCGCCGCGACCAGGTGGACCTGCAGACGATGCTCGGGGCGCTCGCCGCGTACCTGCTGATCGGGATGGCCTTCGGATTCGCCTACGAGTGCCTGGCGCAGCTGCAGTCCGGCCCGCTCTTCGGCGAACGCGGTGACCCGCCGCTCGCCGAGGCGCTGTTCTTCAGCTTCGTCACGGTGACCACCACCGGGTACGGCGACCTCGTCCCGGCCGGCAACCCGGCGCAGACGATCGCCGTGTTCGAGGCGCTCACCGGCCAGCTCTTCCTGGTCACCGCGGTGGCCAAGGTGGTCGAGAACTGGCGTCCCCGGAACTGGACGCGGGAGGTCCGATGATTCTGCTGATCTTCGTCACGGCGCTGCTGGTCCTGGTCGCGGCCGGCCGGGAGCGGCGGACCCGGCGGGCGTTCGCCGACGACGGGCCGGCGTTCCGGTGCCGGGTCCGGGGCCGGCGCGGCTGGTCCCGGTGGATGTGGGCGCGCTGGGCCGGCGACCTGCTGGTGATCCGGCGCGGCCCGGTGTTCGACCGCATCCGGCGGGTGCCGGGCGTGGTGACGACCGAGGGCGTCGTCCGGCGGCACGTGCGCGGGCGAAGCCTGATCGCGGTCCGGGTGCGCATCGCCCGGGACGCGGTGATCGAGGTGGCCGCGGACGGCCAGGACCGGGCCGAGCTGGTCGGCCCCTACGTGGCGGCCGCCTTCAGCGGTCTCGCGGCGGCGCCTGTCCGGCGTCGTCACAACTTTTGAGAAGTGAGGCGAAATGTCCGAGACACGGCAGACGACGACGTACGGCGACGAGGACCCCTACATCCCGCCCGGAACCGCCCGCGAACCCACCGGCTGGGTCGGCGTGGTCGTGTTCGCCGGGGTGATGCTCCTGCTCACCGGCGGTTTCCAGGTGATCGAGGGACTCGTCGCCCTGTTCAAGGACGACTACTACGTGACCACCCGCAACGGGCTCGTGCTGACCTTCGACTACACCACCTGGGGCTGGACACACCTGCTCCTCGGGACGCTCGCGGTGCTCACCGGCATCGGCGTGTTCCTCGGCCAGATGTGGGCCCGGGTGCTCGGCATCATCGTCGCGGTGGTCAGCGCGTTCGCGAACATGATGTTCCTGCCGGCGTACCCGGTCTGGGGCACGATCGTGATCGCCACCGACGTCCTGGTCATCTACGCCCTGGCCGTGCACGGCCGCGAAGTCCGCTACCGGTAGGGGGCGTCCATGACTCGAAGCACCGGCTGGGCGAGCCTGGTCGCCGGGGTGTTCGCCCTGATCCTCGGGATCGTCGCGTTCGCCTGGCCGTCGGCAACGCTGCACGTCGTCGGCATCCTGTTCGGCCTGAACCTGCTGATCCTCGGGGCGGTCCGGGCCTGTCAGTTCCTGTTCGTCACGGACGCGCCGGCCACCGGCCGCATCCTCGGCGTGATCTTCGGCGTCCTGGTCGCCCTGCTCGGCATCCTGTGCCTGCGCAACGTGGCCGGCTCGCTGAAACTGCTGCTGGTCATCGTGGCGCTGGGCTGGCTGCTGGACGGCCTCGCCGAGATCTTCACCTCGGTCGGCTCGGCGGGCAGCGGCTGGCGGATCGGCCTCGGGATCGTAGCGGTACTGGCCTCGATCGCCATCCTGGTCTGGCCCGGCCTGGGCCTGGCCACGTTCATCCTGATCGGAGCAACGACGTTGTGCTTCGTCGGCCTCGGCGGCATCTTCGTCGGAATCTCCAGCCTCCGCTCCCGCCCCGCCTGATCCCCTACCGGCCCGGTGCTCCGCCCCCAGCGGAGCACCGGTCCGCCTTCACGCCCTCCAGCGGAGCACCGGTCCGCCTTCACGCCCCTCAGCGGAGCACCGGTCCGCCTTCACGCCCCCAGCGGAGCACCGGTCCGCCTCCGCGCCCACCAGTGGAGCACTGGGCCGCCTCCTGCTGGCGTTGCTCGGCCCGGATTACCACGGCCAGGCCCAGCCGTTCTCGCGCGCTGCGCGGGCTGGCGCTCACCATGGTTTGGGGGCCTTAGGTTCCAGCGGTCGTCGCAACTCCCAACCCGGTCAGGAGTTGCCGTGCCCAAGCCTCGTCGTATGCACAAGCCACCAGATGTCGGCCGGAAGCAGCCAAAAGTGATCACCGCATTCGCCTAATCCCCGATACATGCGGTGGACTGCGCGCACCCCAAGAAACAGTTCTCACGCCGATGCAATAATTGCCGTCTTTAGGCCGGACCACCGCCCGGTGACCACAGCAAACCCGGCGCCATCGCATCTGACCGAGTGCCACCT
>KL571517.1:0-535 GCA_000715855.1 Actinoplanes liguriensis | reverse complement strand
CGCTCCCAGCCAAGCGCAAGCCGAGTCGGGCCGGGCGCGTTTAGCGGCACCGTTTCCCCGACCGTCGCAAAGGAGATCGGCTCCGGGCGAGGCGCAGGCACAGGAGCCGGACCAGGGCGAGGCATAGGAGCAGGAGCAGGGCCGGGCTCAGGAGCAGAGCCAGGTCCAGGAACTGGACCAGGCCGAGGCGCAGGGTCAGGAGCTGGCTTCGGATGAGGCGCAGAAGGAGGGACAAGAGCCAGCCATGGACGAAGCGCCGAGGAAGGGGCAGGAGCCGGCCTTGGGCGAAGCGCCGAGGAAGGGGCAGGAGCTGGCCTTGGGCGAAGCGCCGAGACAGGGGCAGGAGCCACCTTTGGGTGAGGCGCCGAGACAGGGGCAGTAGCTGGCTCCGGGCAAGGCGCCGAGGCGGGGGCGGGAGTCGGATCAGGGCGGGGCGCAGGTGCTCGATCGGGGCGAGGCGCAGGGGTTTGATCCGCCGGCTGTGACCGCGCAGAAGCCGCCTGCCGCCGTTGATCATCGCCTGCGGTGACGGCCG
>KL571516.1:25883-26188 GCA_000715855.1 Actinoplanes liguriensis | reverse complement strand
CCTCCCTCGCGCCATCAGAGATGTGTAAAAGAGACAGAGCTTGCACAGCCGCGTGCGGTGCGCGGCCGTCTCGTCCGGGGTGAGGAGCGTGGCCAGCCAGCTGTCCCCGTACCGGACGGCCCGGTGCAGCGCCCGCTCCGACGTGCCGCCGATCCACACCGGCGGCGGGGTCACCGCGGGGGAGAGGGTCACCTCGGTCCGGGCCGTGCCGGCGCCGATCTCCGTGGGCCGCCCGGCGAGCAGGTCCGGCAATACCGCCAGCATCGCGTCGGTGCGCCGGCCACGATCGTGGCGGGGCACCCCCG
>KL571516.1:24725-25690 GCA_000715855.1 Actinoplanes liguriensis | reverse complement strand
GTCTGCCTTGCCAGCCCGCTCAGAGATGTGTATAAGAGACAGGTACTGCAGCGACCCGATCTGCTTCGCCACCCAGGCAGGCTGCCGCAGGGCCAGTTGCAGCACCGCGAAGCCGACCGACGTCCTGACGGTGACGGCGGCGGCCGCGGCGAGCGCCACGGTGCTCTCCAGGATCTGGCCGCCGGTCGTGAGATGGTCGCCGGCCCAGAGCGAGTCCAGCCCGGCCGCCTCGGCGTGCCGGGCCGCCGCCGGCAGATCCGGAATCCTCGGTCCGCTGGTCGGCAGGCTGATGCCGATCTTCACGCGCATGCTTGCTTCCTCCGTCTCGTCGCCGGCTGCGGAGGCCGACGGTCCCGGGGTCAGCCTCGCGAACGCGACGCGAGAGGGCCTGGAGCCACGGTCGATCCGGTGGCCGGCCCGACCGGCGCTCAAGTGTCCGCCGAGCGCCCTTCGCGACCCTGGCGGTGACGGACGAGAGGCCGGGGGGACTGTGGTGGACGCGGACGTGGTGATCGTCGGGGCCGGACCGGTCGGCTTGATGCTCGCGTGCGAGCTTCGGCTGCACCGGGTGACGACGGTGGTCCTGGAACAGTTGCCGGAGCCGACCGGCCGGTCGCGGGCGCAGGGCCTGCACGCCCGTACCACGCAGCACCTCGACCGGCGGGGGCTGCTCCCACGGTTTCTCGCCGATCCACTGGCGAAGACCGGTGGCCCCGCCGCGCCGGGCCGTCCGGGACGCGCGCTGCCGTCACCCCACTTCGCCGGGATCAAGGGCCTCGACTTCGGGGTGCTCGACATCGACGTACCGGAGCTGGTCTTCATCCCTCAGGCCAGCACCGAGCGCATTCTCGCGGACCGGGCCACGGAGCTCGGGGCGGCCGTCCATCGGGGACACGAGGTCGTCGGGATGGCCCGCGACGACGACGGGGTCCGGCTGGAGGTGAGCACGGCGACCGGCCCGCGGA
>KL571516.1:23579-24444 GCA_000715855.1 Actinoplanes liguriensis | reverse complement strand
CAGCGTGGTGCGGCGGCTGGCCGGCATCGGCTTTCCGGGCACCGGGGCGACCCTCGCCACGCTGCTGGGCGAGGTACGCCTCACCGACCCGGCGAACGCGCCGGCCGGCTGGCAGCGGACCCCCCGAGGGTGCACGGTGATCGCGGTGCACCCGGGCGGCGGGACGAGCCGGGTGGTCAGTATCGACTTCGCCGGCCCGCATCCCGACCCGGACGCGCCGGCGACTCTCGCCGAGCTCTCCGCGACCGTGGAGCGGATCCTCGGCCGGCCGGTGCCGATGACCGACCTGGACGCGCTGTCCCGCTACGGCGACAGCGCGCGCGTGGCCGATCGGTACCGGGACGGGCGGGTCCTGCTCGCCGGTGACGCCGCGCACGTGCACTACCCGGTCGGCGGCCAGGGTCTCAACCTCGGCATTCAGGACGCGGTGAACCTGGGCTGGAAACTTGCCGCGCAGGTGCGCGGCTGGGCGCCCGGCCCGCTGTTGTCCACGTACGAACGGGAGCGTGTGCCGGTCGCCGAGCGGGTGCTGGCCAACACTCGCGCGCAGATCGCGCTGCTGCGCCCGGACCCGTTGCTGGAGCCACTGCGGGACATGTTCGCCGCGTTGATGGGACTGGACGACGTCAACCGGTATCTGGTCGAGATGATCAGCGGTTGTGACGTGCGGTACCCCCTCGCCGGGCCGGCGCATCCGCTGCTCGGCGAGTTCGCCCCGGACCGGCGTCTGGTGGTGGCCGGGCTCCCGGTGCGGCTGGCCGACCTGCTGCACCGGGCCCGCGGTGTGCTGCTGGATCTCGGCGGCCGCGCGGACCTGCGGGAGCTGGCGGAGCCGTGGCGGGACCGGCTGGACGTCGTCCACGGC
>KL571516.1:21131-23370 GCA_000715855.1 Actinoplanes liguriensis | reverse complement strand
CCCGCCCCACCGGCGAGCGGATGCCGGCGCGGGTGGCCGCGGTGGCGGAGCCGGGCCGCGGACCGGAGTGACCGGGGCGGTCGTCGAGGTCTGGCTGGCGCGTCCGGCGCCGCCGGGGCCGGGGGATCTGGAGCGGCTGAGCGACGCGGAACGGGAACGGTTCGCCGGGTTCGCGCGGCCCGCCGACGCCGCCCGGTTCCTTACCGGCCGGTTGCTGGCGGGCGCCGCGGTGTGCGCGCTCGCGGGCTCGGCGGCCGGGACCGTGCGGTTCGCCGCCGACTGTCCGCGCTGCGGTGGGCCGCACGGCAAGCCCCGGCCGGTCGACTTCCCCGGGGTGCAGGTGTCCATCGCCCACTCGGCCGGGATCGTCGCGGTGGCGACGGCCCGGGGCGTCCCGGTGGGTATCGACGTCGAGCGGATCCGCCCGGTCCCGGACGAGGTGGCCGAGCAGGCGTTGAGCGCACCGGAGTGGCGGGTTCTGACCGCGCTGGCGCGGTCCCGCCGGGCGTCGGCCTTCTTCACGTACTGGAGCCGGAAGGAAGCCGTGCTCAAGGCGTCCGGCGCCGGGCTGGCGATCCCGCCGCGGGAGCTCACGGTGAGCGGGCCGGATGCGCGGGCGCGGCTGCTCGCCGGGCCGCCCGGGCTCACGGCCGGGCTTGCCGATCTGAGTGTCCGTCGTGGCTACCGGGCCACGGTGGCCGTGCTCTCGGCGGACGTGCCGACGGTGATCCGCCGCGCGGCCGAGGACGACGCCCGGACCTGGGCGTCGCCGGCGACACCACCCTGAACGGCGCGATTCGGGTCGGCGCGTGCTCGACCCGCGCTCCAGCCCGTCTTGAGGCCGGTGAGTTCGGATGGGAGGCGTGTTCGCGATCATGCGGCGCGGAAAGCGCGAAACCTGGTCATGTTTTCCGGCCGTCGCCGCCTGTCGTGAATTGGTGTGAATGCGGGGCGTACAAGCGCAGCCGCCCTGTGCAAGAATTCCGGGCGTCCCGATCGGGGCCAAGAACTGCATGGACCTTCGAGGTGATTCATGCAGGACAATGTCAGTCCTTGCAGGAAGCAGTGTTCTTATGGACTGAATTAACCAACCGGTAACACGGATACCAGTTCGTTGTGACAGTGTTCGCCGACATTCGATCCTGGAATTCAGGCCTCGCCGCCCTGGTGGAAGCGTCGAACGAGGTCATGGGCCGGTGGGCTCCAGGAAAGTTCACGACCTCCTACGGGCTGTCGGTCCATGCCGGTTGAGGCAACTTATCCACATTCGCATTTTGGTGGCAAATGCGCGGAGAAGGAACGGAACAGATTTAGCAGGTCAAATCGTCCACGGGGAGGAAGTTCGGTGGAAATTCAGGTGCTCGGGCCTTTGGCGGGATCCATTGGCGGCGTCTCGTTCATACCCTCGGCGTCAAAATCCCGACAGGTCCTGGCGTTACTGGTGCTCAACGCCAATCGGATAGTCTCCATCTCGGCGTTGCAGCGCGAGTTATGGAGGGACAATCCGCCGCAGAGTGCTTTGACGACGCTGCAGACATACATACTGCAGATTCGTAAACTGCTGACTCACGCGTTGGATCCGGCCGGTCCGATCAAGGCCAAGGATTTGCTGGTCACCAACCTCAACGGTTACACATTCCACCTCGAGCCGGGCCGGTTGGATATCGACGTCTATCGCAGTTTCGTCGCCCGGGGCCAGGCGGCGCTGACCGTCAACGACTGTCAGCGTGCCTCCGAGATCCTGGGCCGCGCCTTGAGGATGTGGCGCGGCGCGGCACTCGACGAGGTCCACCTCGGACCCCTGCTGGAGATCCAGGCCATGCGTCTCGAGGAGTCCCGCGCGGCGGCTCTCGAACTGCGCATCGACGCCGACCTGCGCCTCGGACGGCACAACCAGGTGGTCTCCGAACTGATCGCGCTGACCGCGGAGCACCGGTTCAACGAAAGTCTGCACGGGCAGCTGATGACGGCGCTGCACCGCTCCGGGCGGCGGGCCGAGGCGCTGTCCCTTTACCACCGGCTGCGGATCTCCTTCATCGAGGAGCTCGGCCTCGAGCCCTCGCCACGGCTGCAGCAGCTTCAGCGGGCGGTTCTCGTCTGTGATCCGGCGCTGGACGAAGAGGGCACGATGTGGTCGAGCTACGCGGTCTCGCGTCCGACCAGATGACGGACGGCGACTGCCGGCCGCAACGCCCGCACGGCGGGGTGCGGGCGCGGCAGCCGTCGCTCAGCTGAGATC
>KL571516.1:18921-20949 GCA_000715855.1 Actinoplanes liguriensis | reverse complement strand
GATGTGTATAAGAGACAGGCTGAGATCGTCGCGGGCGACGTGGCGCTCGCGCACGAGCAGACGGCCCTCCTCGCGGACGAGGACGTCGTCACAGGTGGTGCTCAGCCGCACCCCGGCCTGACCACCTCTCGGAATCTCCAGGATCACGGCGTACGAGCGGGCGAGCACCGCGCCCCCGGCGCCCTCCTCGATCGAGATCATGCCCAGCCAGTGCCGCCGGCGCAGATTCTGCTCCACGAGCCCCTCATGGGCCTTGCGCGCCGCCGCCTCGATGGCGGCCCGGCCGGTCGTCGGCTCCGGGTGCGCGTTGGCCGCGAAGACCCCGTCCTCGGTGAAGGTCTGCGCCCACAGCGCCACGTCACCGTCGTCGAGATACCGCATCTGCCGGGCGTAGAAGTCCTGCACCTGGATGTACAGCGTGCTGTCGGTCATGGCCAGCCTTTCCGCATATCGGTCGATGATCCGTGCGCCCAGGCTGACGGGCGGCGCTGGAGCCGGGGTCGAGCCCGCCGCAGGTGACCGGAGCCAGCGTCCGGCCGGCCGTCCACCGCCAATCCGGTGCCGCTCAAGCCTCGATGACAACCATGGTCAGCGCCGGTCGGCACCACACCCACCTGAAGGGACGGCACATGGCCAGCACAGGGAACGGCGTCGCGTTGGTCACCGGCGCGACAAGTGGCATCGGCCTCGCGATCGCCCGTCAGCTCGGGGCGAGCGGCATGGCGGTGTTCATCTGCGCGCGGCACGCCGACGCGGTCGCGCTGACCGTCAAGCAGCTGCGCGACGAGGGTCTCGAGGTCGACGGCGCCGAGGGCGACGTCCGGTCCGCGGACTCGGTCACCCGTGTGGTCCAGGCGGCGGTGGACCGGTTCGGGCCGGTCACCGTCCTGGTCAACAACGCCGGACGCAGCGGCGGGGGCGTGACCGCGACCATCACCGACGAACTCTGGTACGACGTGATCGACACCAACCTCAACGGCGTCTTCCTGATGACCCGAGCCGTGCTCACGACCGGCCGGATGCGCGAGGCCGCCTCGGGCCGCATCGTCAACATCGCGTCCACCGGCGGCAAGCAGGGCGTTGAGCTCGGCGCTCCGTACTCGGCGTCCAAGCACGGGGTGGTCGGCTTCACCAAGGCCCTGGGCAAGGAGCTGGCTCCGGCCGGCATCACCGTCAACGCGGTGTGTCCCGGCTACGTGGAGACCCCGATGGCCGTCCGGGTCCGGGAGGGGTACGCGAAGGCCTGGAACACCTCACAGGACGAGGTGCTCGACAGGTTCAACGCGAAGATCCCGCTCGGCCGTTACTCGACCCCCGAAGAGGTCGCGGGCCTGGTCGGCTATCTCGTCACCGGCACCGCTGCCTCGATCACCGCGCAGGCGCTCAACGTCTGCGGCGGTCTCGGCAACTACTGACGCACCACCGGAACCGGACGACACCCGCCCGCCGAAGTGAGGATGGCTGAGCATGCCCAGCGCCCGGCAGCACACGCGCAACGACATCGAGGTCCAGGCACCGCCGGACGTCGTGTACCGGCTGATCGCGGACGCGACGGCCTGGCCCCGGTACTTCGCGCCGAACATCCATGTCGAGCGGCTGGCAGGTGACGACCGATCCGAGCGGCTGCGGATCTGGGCCACCGCGAACGGCGAGGTGAAGACCTGGGCGTCCCGGCGCGAGCTCGACCCCGGGAATCGTACGGTCACCTTCCGGCAGGAGGTGTCCGCGCCGCCGGTGGCCGGCATGGGCGGTGAGTGGATCGTGCGGCCCGGCCCGGACGGCTCCACCTCTCTCACCCTGCTCCACGACTTCACCACCATCGAGGACACCCCCGAGGCGATCGACTGGGTGGCGCGGGCGACCGAGCACAACAGCACCGCCGAGCTGGCCAACCTCAAGGACCTCGCCGAGCAGTGGCCGAGGCTGGGCGAGCTGACGATGAGCTTCGAGGACACGGTCGACATCGAGGCCGCGCCGGACCGGGTCTACGAGTTCCTCTACCGCGCGGGGGACTGGCCGCAGCGGCTG
>KL571516.1:17827-18665 GCA_000715855.1 Actinoplanes liguriensis | reverse complement strand
GATGTGTATAAGAGACAGTGTCGCGCATGCGGATCGAGGAGGACGTGCCGAACCTGCAGACCATGGAGATGGACACCCGTACGGCCGACGGCTCGGTGCACACCACCAAGTCGATCCGCGTCTGCTTCCCGGGCGAGCGGATCGTGTACAAGCAGGTGGTTCTGCCCGCGCTGATGACCGCGCACACCGGACGATGGTCGCTGCTGCCGACCGCCACCGGTGTGCGCGCGGTGTCACAGCACTCGGTCATGGTCAAGGACTCGGCCATCCGCGCGGTGCTCGGCGAGGACGCCACCCTGGCGTCGGCGAAGGCATTCATCCGTACGGCGCTCGGCGGCAACAGCACCGCGACGCTGAAACTGGCCAAGGCCCATGCCGAAGCACGCGGCTGACCGCGGGCCGGCGCGGGGACGGGGGGCGTGATGGCCCGCGGACGAGGCGCCGGAGTGACACCGGAGGACGTGCTGGTGGTCGGCGCCGGACCGGTCGGCCTGACCGCCGCGCACGAGCTGGCCCGGCGCGGGATCCCGGTCCGCGTGGTCGACATGGCGGACGGGCCGGCGCCCACCAGCCGCGCGCTGGCGACCCATGCCCGGACCCTGGAGATCTACGACCAGATGGGCGTCCTGCCGGACCTGCTGCCGCGCGGGCAGCGGGTGGAGCATTTCACCCTGCACCAGCGCGGACGGACCCTGATCCGGTTCGACACCGACTACCGCAGCCTGCCCACCCGGTTCCCGTTCACCCTGATGGTCGATCAGACGATCACCGAGCAGGTGCTGCGCGACCGGCTGGCCGCGAGGGGCGTGCCGATCGAGTGGGGCACGCGGCTGGAGGA
>KL571516.1:17002-17554 GCA_000715855.1 Actinoplanes liguriensis | reverse complement strand
CAGGCCGTTGCGGACCGGTTCGCCGCGAAAGTCTCCGCCGCGCTCGGACGGCCGACCCCGATCGCGGCGCCGAGCTGGGTGTCGGTCTTCACCATCCAGCAACGCATGATCACCCGGATGCGGGCCGGCCGATGCCTCGTCGCCGGGGACGCGGCACACGTGCACAGCCCCGCCTCCGGGCAGGGCATGAACACCGGCATCCAGGACGCCTACAACCTGGCCTGGAAACTCGCCCAGGTGGCGAGCGGCCAGGCCGGCGATCGGCTGCTGGACAGCTACCCGGCCGAGCGGGTGCCGATCGGCCGGACCCTGCTGCGCTCCACCAAGACGGCCACCTCGCTGGTCGCGTTGAAGAACGCCGCGGCGACGGTGATGCTGCCGGTCGGCCTGGGTGCGCTGCGCGCCCTGCCCCCGGTCAAGAGCCGGATCCAGCGGAAGATCATGGCGGCGATGTCGGGGCTGGCGCTGCGGTACGCGGCCGACGCGCTGATCGTGGCGCCGGCGGCCGGGGCGCGGCCCGGCCCGGCGCCGGGCATGCGCATCGCCTGGTCC
>KL571516.1:15601-16836 GCA_000715855.1 Actinoplanes liguriensis | reverse complement strand
GATGTGTATAAGAGACAGGCGCTGCTCGGCGAGCTGCGTGACCCGCGGTGGACGCTGGTGGTGGCGCCGACCGGCACGACCGGCGACGATGCCGGGCTCGACGATCTGGCCGCCCGGTACCGCCCGGTGGTCTCGGTCCGCGAGCTGCGCCACCACGCCGGCGGCGGGGAGCGCACGCTGGCCGACCCGTCCGGAGCGCTGCACCGGGACCTGGATCTGGGCTCCGGTGGCTGGCTGCTCATCCGCCCCGACGGCTACCTGGCGGCGACCGGCCGCGGCGCCCTGGTCGCGGAGATCGAGGCGGCGCTGCACGAGCTCCATCTGCTCGAGGTCCATCCGCAGGCGTCAACCGAGGAGGCAAGTGGTGCGTTCGATCACCGCGGGAGCGACCGGCCTGCTGGTCCCCGCCACCGATGACATCCTGCGCCGGTTCACCGAGTCGGCGTCCACCCCGGAGAACCTGGCGATGCCCACGGACCACTTCCACCAGTGGTTCGCCGACCGTCGCGCGGCCGGCAGCTTCGAGGTGACCCGGGTGCCGCTGGACCGGCTGGACGGGTGGAGGTTCGATACCGGCACGGGCAACCTGGCGCACGACAGCGGCCGCTTCTACAGCATCGAGGGCCTGCGCGTCGTCACCGACCACCGGACCGTCACCACCTGGTCGCAGCCGATCATCGTGCAACCCGAGATCGGCATCCTCGGCATCCTGGTCAAGGAGTTCAACGGAGTCCTGCACTGCCTGATGCAGGCGAAGATGGAGCCCGGCAACGTCAACCTGGTCCAGCTGTCACCGACGGTGCAGGCGACCCGCAGCAACTACACGCGCGTGCACCAGGGCGCCGCGATCCCGTACCTGGAGCATTTCCTGGCCCCCCGGCGCGGCCGGGTGCTGGTCGACGCGCTCCAGTCCGAGCAGGGCGCCTGGTTCCTGCACAAACGCAACCGCAACATCGTCGTCGAGGTGACCGCGGACGTGCCGCTGCTCCCGGATTTCTGCTGGCTCACCCTGGCTCAGCTGCAGGAGCTGCTGAAGATCGACAACCTGGTCAACATGGACACCCGTACGGTGCTGTCCGCGATCCCGTTCGCGGCGCCGGTGGACCGTCCGTCGGTGTTCTGGGAGGACTCGTTCCGCGGCGGGCTGATGCGCTCCATGGCCGCCGAGCACGGTGCGCTCAACGAGACGCCACGGGTGCTCAGCTGGTTCACCGAGATCAAGGCCCGGCACTCGC
>KL571516.1:14705-15377 GCA_000715855.1 Actinoplanes liguriensis | reverse complement strand
AGTGCGGCTGCCGCTCTCCGAGGTCGAGGGCTGGCAGCGCACCGCCATGGACATCCGCCAGCGGGACGGCAAGTACTTCACCGTCGTCGGCGTCCGGGTCGGCGCGAGCAACCGGGAGATCGGCTCCTGGTCCCAGCCGCTGCTCTCGCCGGTGGGCCGGGGACTGCTCGCGTTCGTGACCAAGCGCATCGACGGCGTGCTGCACATTCTCGTCCAGGCCCGTACCGAGGCGGGCACGCTGGACGTCATCGAGATGGCGCCGACCGTGCACTGCACCCCCGACAACTTCCGGGACACCGACCCGGACGCGCAGCCGCCGTTCCTGCGCATGGTGCTCGACACGCCCCCCTCCCGGATCCGGCACGAGGTCGTGCACTCCGAGGAGGGCGGCCGTTTCCACCATGCGGAGAACCGCTACCTGGTCGTCGAGGCGGGCGACGAGATGCCGGTCGAGGTGCCGGACGACTTCATCTGGATCACCGCCCGGCAGGCGATGGATCTGGTACGGCACGGCAACTACTTCAACGTCCAGGCGCGCAGTCTGCTGGCCTGCATGAACGCGCTGTGGTGACCCCGGTCCGGCTCGGCCTGCTGGGCTGCGCGGACATTGCGATCCGCCGGGTCCTGCCGGCCCTGCGGGGGATCGCCGGCGTGGAGCTGCGCGCGGTGGCC
>KL571516.1:13545-14509 GCA_000715855.1 Actinoplanes liguriensis | reverse complement strand
GTACGGCGCCGAGCCGCTCGGTGACTACCAGCAGCTGCTGGACCGGCCGGACGTCGACGCCGTCTATCTGCCGCTGCCCAGCGGCCTGCACGCCGCGTGGATCGACCGGGCGTTGCGGGCCGGCAAGCATGTCCTCGCCGAGAAGCCGCTCACCACCGATCCGCGGCAGACCCGGGAGCTGATCGGCCGCGCCCGGGCCGGTGGCCTGGTGCTCATGGAGAACTACATGTTCGTCCGGCACAGCCGGCACGCCCGGGTACGGGAGCTGGTGGCGGCCGGCGCGATCGGCGAGCTGCGCACCCTGTACGGCACCTTCACCATGCCACCGCGGCCGGCCGGGGACATCCGGCACGATCCCGGTCTCGGCGGCGGGGCGTTGCTGGACAACGGCGGCTATCCGATCCGCGCGGCACAGCTCTTCCTCGGGCCGGACCTCGAGGTGGCCGGGGCCTGCCTGCACGTCGATCCGGCGCTGAAAGTGGACGTCAGCGGCAGCGCGCTGCTGCGCGGGCCCGGCGGGGTGACCGCGCACCTGCTGTTCGGCATGGCCCATCTGTACGTGTCGGACTACCAGCTGCTGGGCAGCACGGGCCGGATCACCGTGGAACGGGCGTTCACGCCGCCCGCGTCGCACCCGCCGACGATACGACTGGACCGGCAGGACGAGCGGCAGTACCTCACCGGTGTACCGGACGACCAGGTCGCCAAGGCGCTGACCGCCTTCGTCACGGCGGTCCGGGACGGTGCGGCGCCCGCGGGCGAGGCCGGCGTGACCGTCCGGCAGGCCGAGCTCGTCGAGGAGATCCGGCGGAAGGCGCTCCGATGCCCGGCGTGATCGTTCTCGGCGGCACGGGATTCGTCGGGCGGCACGTGTGCGCGGCGTTCGGCTCCCGGGGCTGGGACGTGCTCGCGGTCAGCCGCACCGGCTCCCCGGCGCCCGCGGGCCGCGCGCTGGCCCTGGACG
>KL571516.1:12851-13352 GCA_000715855.1 Actinoplanes liguriensis | reverse complement strand
GCGCTGCTCCGCGAGACCCGCCCGGCGGCTGTGGTGAACGCCGCCGGCGCGCTGTGGGGCGTCACCCCGCGGGACATGACCACCGGTAACGACGTGCTCGTCCGCCGGCTGCTCGAGGCGTTGCCCCCGCCGCCCGGCGGACCACGGCTGATCCAGCTCGGCACCGTGCACGAGTACGGACCGGTGCCGTCCGGCCAACGCGTCACCGAGGCGACGGCGTGCGCGCCGATCTCCGCGTACGGAATCAGCAAACTGGCTGCCTCGACCGCGATCCTGGCCGCCGTCGCCGATGGCCGGGCCGACGCGGTGATCCTGCGGGCCGGCAACGTGATGGGCCCGGGAACCCCGGCCGGCAGCCTCCTCGGCCGCATCGCCGGTGACCTGGCGGCGGCGCGTACGGCGGGCCGCCCGGCGCACCTCGAGGTGCAGCCGCTCACCTCCTGGCGCGACTTCCTCGACGTCCGTGATGTCGCCGACGCCGTCGTCGCGGCCGCCGGCGCG
>KL571516.1:9615-12651 GCA_000715855.1 Actinoplanes liguriensis | reverse complement strand
GGGTCGCCGGCGCCGGGCGGCGCCGCCGACTGGCAGGAGATCGACGCCGGCCGGGCGCGGGAACGGCTCGGCTGGAAACCCGCGCGGTCGACCGGCGACTCGCTGCGGGATCTGTGGCGGGCGGCGCTGCGGCCGGCCCGGGGACGTGCCGGGGCTGAGGGCGACGTCGAGTCGCGCTCCAGTGACCGGCCGCACAGTGATCGATGAGACGACGGGCACCACTGGGGAAGGCGAGGCCCGATGGACACCGACAGGACCCGGATCCTGGAGCAGGTACGCAAATACCATCAGGAGAAGACAGCCGGCGGGTTCGTGCCCGGCGTCACGCCGGTCCTGTCGTCCGGTGCGGTCCTCGACGAGAGCGACCGTGTCGCGCTCGTCGGCGCCGCGCTGGACATGCGGATCGCCGCCGGGGTGCACGCCGGCAAGTTCGAGCGTCAGTTCGCCCGGGCGCTGGGCCGGCGCAAGGCGCACCTGACCAACTCCGGCTCGTCGGCCAACCTGCTGGCTCTCTCCGCGCTGACCTCACCGCAACTCGAGGAGCACCGGCTGCGGCCCGGCGACGAGGTGATCACGGTCGCGGCCGGCTTTCCCACCACGGTCTATCCGATCGTGCAGAACGGGCTGGTCCCGGTCTTCGTCGACGTCGAGCTGGGCACCTACAACACGACGCCGGAGCGGATCGAGGCGGCGATCGGGCCCCGAACCCGGGCCATCATGATCGCACACGCCCTGGGCAATCCGTTCGCGGTCGCCGAGGTGAGCCGGCTCGCGCAGGACCACGACCTGTTCCTGGTGGAGGACAACTGCGACGCCGTCGGATCCACCTACCGCGGAGCGCTCACCGGCACGTTCGGCGATCTGGCCACGGTCAGTTTCTACCCCGCGCACCACATCACGATGGGCGAGGGCGGCTGCGTGCTCACCGACAACCTCGCGCTGGCACGGATCGTCGAGTCGATGCGGGACTGGGGCCGCGACTGCTGGTGTGAGCCGGGCGAGGACAACAAGTGCCTCAAACGTTTCGACCACCAGATGGGCACCCTGCCGCACGGGTACGACCACAAGTACATCTTCTCGCACGTCGGATACAACCTGAAGTCCACCGATCTGCAGGCAGCGCTCGGCCTGAGCCAGCTGAGCCGGCTGGACGACTTCGGCGCGGCGCGGCGGCGCAACTGGCAGCGCATGTACGAGGGGCTCGCCGACGTCCCCGGCCTGCTGCTGCCCCGTGCCACCCCGGGCAGCGATCCGAGCTGGTTCGGTTTCGTGATCAGCGTGCTGCCGGACGCGAAGTACACCCGCAGGGACCTGGTGAACTTCCTGGAGGCGCGCCGGATCGGCACCCGGCGGTTCTTCGGCGGCAACCTGATCCGGCATCCGGCGTTTCTCGACCGGCCCCACCGGGTCGCCGACGAGCTGGTCAACTCCGACTTCGTCACGGAGCACACCTTCTGGGTCGGCGTCTACCCGGGCATCACCAACGAGATGGCCGACTACGTCGTGGCGTCCATCAAGGAGTTCGTCGCCGCCGCCTGAGCCGTGGCACGACCGATGAGGAGCGATGTGGCTGACATACACGACCGGACCGGCATCGACCTGTCCGGCAAGCTGGCGCTGGTCACCGGCGGGAGCCGGGGGCTCGGTCGCGCTGTCGCGCGCAAACTGTGTGCCGGCGGCGCCGACGTGTTGCTGAACTACTCCCGCGACGAGATCGCCGCGCACGAGGCGGTCAAATCGCTCGCCGAGCTCAGGGGGACCGCCCGGGCGGTACGCGCCGACGTGGCCGACCCGGAGGTGTTCGCGGCGCTGCTCACCGAGATCCAGCGCGACCACCGGTGCCTGGACATCCTGGTGCACAACGCGGCGACGTTCCGGCCGATGACGGTGGACGAGCCCGACCCGGACCAGATCGCCCGGGACCAGGCGCTCACGGTGGGCCCCCTGCTCTACGGGGCCCCGGCCGTGGCGAAGCTGATGACCAGCGGCTCCGGCCGGGTCGTCGCGGTGACCAGCAGCGGCGCGCGATCGGCGGTGCCGGGCTACCTGAGTCTCGGTCTCGCCAAGGCGACGCTGGAGAGCCTCGTGCGCTACCTGGCCGTGGCCTGGGCCGGGCTCGGCATCGCGGTCAACGCGGTGTCGACGGCCAAGCTCGACAAGGGCGACGCCGCCGACCGGGCCGGTCAGATCCTGGGCGCCCGCACGCCCGGCGGGCGGCTCACCCGGCCGGAGGACGTGGCCGACGTCGTCGCGTTGCTGTGCACCGCCGAGGCCGGGTGGTTGCAGGGTCAGGTCGTGACGGTCGACGGCGGACTGGGGCTGACGCCGTGACCGGCTCAGGGTGGAACGGCGAGACCGGCCCGGCGGACCCGGGCGACACCCTGCACACCGACGTCTGCATCGTCGGCGGTGGCCCGGCCGGCCTGGCCCTGGCCCTGCTCCTGGCCCGGTCGGGCGTCGCCGTCGTGGTGGCGGAGCGGACCGGATCGTTCGAGCGGGAGTACCGCGGCGAGATCCTGCAGCCGGGCGGCCTCGCGGTGCTCGATCAGCTCGGGGTGCTCGCCGGCGCGCGGGCCCGCGGCTGTTACGAGCTGCCCCGCTTCGAGCTCGTCGACCACGGCCGTACCCTGCTCAGCGTCGGATACGACGTGCTGCCGCCACCGCACGACCATCTGCTCAGCATCCCGCAGCGGCACGTGCTCGAAGAGCTGCACGACCGGTGCGCCGCCGAGCCCGGCTTCACCTACCTGCCCGGCCATCGGGTCACCGGCCTGATCCGCGACGGCGCCCGGGTGACCGGGGTGCGCTGCGCCGCGAGCGGGGGAGCGCGCAGCATCGTGGCCACCTGCGTCGTCGGCGCCGACGGCCGGTACTCCAAGGTGCGGCACCTGGCCGGCATCGAGGGCGGCCGGGCCGACGTGTTCGACCAGGACGTGCTGTGGTGCCGGCTGCACGCGCCGGGCCGGCGGCTGCACCGCGTGCGGATCCACCAGGACATCGGGCATCCGGTGCTCGCCTACGACGCCTACCCCGACA
>KL571516.1:7332-9307 GCA_000715855.1 Actinoplanes liguriensis | reverse complement strand
CCGCGCACACGCACAGCCCGCTCGGCGCCCAGGGCATCAACCTCGCCCTGCAGGATGCCGTCGTGCTGCACCCGACGCTGGTCGCGGCGGTCCGTGCGGGCGCCGCGCCGGCCACCCTGCTCGAACGCTACGACCGGGCGCGGCGCCCGGCAATCCAGGCGGTGATGAGGTTCCAGGTCCGGCAGAGCAGGGCGATGCTGTCGACCGGCGGGCTGGCCGCACGGATCCGGCCGGTGGCGGCGCGGCTCATCGCGCACACGCCACTGGCACGCAAGATCACCCACCGCGTGGCGTACGGCTCCACGGCCGTGGACGTCGCCACCGAGCTGTTCGCCGGGAGCACCGATGCGCATCGTTGACCTGTCCTCGCCCTGTCTCTTATATCCTGCCCGGCGGCGAGTTGCTGTCGATGGACACGATCACGCTGACCACCCACACCGGCACCCATGTCGACGCGCCGTCGCACTACGGATCCACGGCGAGTTACGGCGTTCCCCGGCACATCGACCAGATGCCCCTGGACTGGTTCCACCGGCCCGCGATGGTGCTCGACGTGCGCGGCGAGCCCACCGGCACGGTCGGCCCGGCAGTGCTGGAGAAGGAGTTCGCCCGGATCGGCTGCCGGCCCCGGCCGATGGACATCGTCGTCCTGAACACCGGGGCGTCCCGGTACGCCGGCACGCCCCGGTACTTCACCGACTTCGTCGGCCTGGACGGCCCGGCGACCGCGCTGCTGCTGGACCTGGGGGTCAGGGTGATCGGCACCGACGCCTTCAGCCTGGACGCGCCGTTCACCCACATGATCGGCGAGTACCAGCGGACGGGCGACCCCGGGGTCCTGTGGCCGGCCCACTTCCTGGGGCGCGACCGCGAGTACTGCCAGATCGAGCGGATGGGCGGCCTGGACGCGGTGCCGGCGCACGGTTTCACCCTCTCCTGCTTCCCCGTGCGGGTGGCGGGCGCCGGCGCCGGCTGGACCCGGGCCGTCGCACTCATCGACGACTGAACGACCGACCCGAGAGGCGCCATCCATGCGAGTACTGGCCATCGGCCTCGCCCCCACCCATTTCATGATCACCGTGCCGCAGCTGTGGGCGCTGCGCGTCCGCGGCCACGAGGTGCTCGCCGCCGGGCAGCCTGACGTGCTGGCCGTCGCCGAGATGGCCGGCCTGTCCACCGCCCGGGCCGGCCGGGAGAGCCCGGAGCTGGAAGGCCGGACCCGGGCCGCGGCGATCGGCACCGACAAGCCGGGGCTGCACGGCGGACGCTGGAACCCGGTCTGGGAACAGGTCGCGCTGCGCTGGCTGGGCCGGATCGACGCCGTCCTCGACGACTGCCTCGCCCTGGCCCGCGACTGGCGCCCGGACATGATCATCTGCGATCCGATCGACTACGCCAGTTTCCTGCTGGGCGGCCTGCTCGGCATACCGACGGTCACCCACCGGTGGGGCCCGGACACCCTGATGACCGAGGCGCGCGAGCATGCCCGCCGCCTGCTCCACGACCGGGCGGTGGGACTGGGCCTGCCGGACGGGCTGCCCGAACCCGACCTGATGATCGACTCCTGCCCGCCGGCCCTGCAGCACCCGGACGCGCAGCCGGCCACGCCGGTACGGTACGTCCCGTTCAACCCGCCCGGCGAGATCCCGGCGTGGGCCCTGACCGAGCCGCCCGCACGACGTGTGCTGATCTCCTTCGGCATGCGCTCGCTCGCGCTCGGCGGACGACTGTCCACGATCCGCGACATCGTCCGGGCACTCGACGGCATTCCCGGCATCGAGGCGATCGTCACCGCGCCCGCCGAGTTCCACGGCGAGTTCACCGGCGCGCCGTCGTCGGTCCGGCTGGTCCGGCCGGTGCCGCTGGACACCTTCATCGGCACCTGCGCGGCCGTCGTGCACCACGGGGGCGCCGGCACCGCGCAGACCGCGGTCTGTCTCTTATACACATCTCTGATGGCGCGAGGGAGGCGTGG
>KL571516.1:5659-7163 GCA_000715855.1 Actinoplanes liguriensis | reverse complement strand
TGTGTATAAGAGACAGCGCCGATCCTGGCGCTCTGCGGCGAACGGCTCGAGGCGGCCGGCGCCGGTCTCATGCTGCCCGAAGGCCCCGCGCAGGACGATCCGGCGGCGATCCGTACGGCGTTGTGCCGCATCCTCGACGAGCCCCGGTTCCGGGCCGGAGCACAACGGCTCGCCGCCGACATGCGCGCCCAGCCCAGCCCGATCGAGATGGTCGACGTCCTGGAACGGCTCAGCGGCGCCGGTCTCGCCACCGCCGCCTGACCCGCGCCGGGCAGTGGGATCCGCGACCGCGCCGATCCCGCTGCCCGTCCGTGGCCGTCAGTCCCGCTGGGCGACGATGAGGTAGTCGCTGCCGATCGTGTGCAGCCGCACCCCGTGCACCGGCCGCAGGCCCGCCGCGCGAAGCCAGTCCTCGCATTCGGCAACGCTGTACTCGGCGCCGCCCTGGGTCATCAGCGCGACGTTCATGCCGGCGAGCGCCGCGTCGGCGTCCGGCAGCCCGTCGTCGCGCATCTGGTCGTAGACGACGACCGAGCCGCCCACCGGGATCGCGTCGTGCGCCCTGGCGATCAGCTCGCGCGACTGTTCCGCCGTCCAGTCGTGCAGCACATGCCCGAACAGCAGCACGTCGGCCCTCGGGAGCGGGTCGGCGAAGAAGTCACCGGCGTGGAAGGTGACCTGCCCGCTCGTGCCCAGGCGCGCCATGTGCTCGTCGAACAGCGGCTCGATGACCGGCAGGTCCATCACCGCGCCGGCCAGGTTCGGCCAGGCCTCCACCAGGCGCGCCGCGATGTTGCCACGGGCCCCGCCGACGTCGGCGAAACTGCTGTACCGCGACCAGTCGAGGCAGTCCCGCAGCCCGGGGACGACGAACCCGTTGATCGAGTCCATGTGGGCCAGGAAGCCGCGGGCGTCGTCGAGGTTGCTGTAGAGCTTGGCGAAGGTGCCCGCGCCGCCGGGGCCGGACCGGGCCGGTTCCGCGCGCAGGGTCGCGGTCAGATCACCCCACGCCGCGTAGTGGCGCCTGCCGGCGACCCGGATGGCGCCGCTCAGGTCGACCGGTCCGCCGGGTGCCAGGAAGGTCGCGGCGACCTCGGCGTTGCGGTACTGCCCGCCGTCCCGCTCGACGAGCCCGAGAGCCTCGAGCGCGTCGAGCAGCGGACGACTGAACCGTCGCTGCACGCCGAGCTTCTCCCGGATGGTGTCCTCGCCCGCTGGCCCGGCGGCGAGCAGTTCGAACAGGCCCAGCTCGACGGCGCTCTGCAGAACCCGGGACTGGCGGTAGACGGTGTTCAGCCGGCCGAGCGCCACCCCGTCGGTCAGCTTGCGCGCGGTGGTGTCCATGTCGAAGCCCCTCCCATGTCGGTGTCTCTCCGCCGATCCTGCACACCGGGCGCGGAAGACCCCTTGAGCGCCGCTGGGATGCCCCCTTGCCGTCAGGTCGTCACGGTGGTGAGGTGCCAGGCCCGTACGGTGAGCACGGCGTCGGCGAAAGCGGCGGGGG
>KL571516.1:1602-5354 GCA_000715855.1 Actinoplanes liguriensis | reverse complement strand
TCGCCCAGCCGGTGCTCGTGGCGGGCGACGAACATCGGCGCGTGGCCGGCGGTGCCGCCCGGCTTCAGGGTGTCGGAGGCTCCGTCCAGGGTCACCGCGGGCACGGTGATCTTCGGGCGGGCGGCGAGGCGGGCCTCGAGGTCGTCGTGGGCCGGGTCGCCGGGGGCCTGGCCGAGCGCGTGACGGTAGGCGTGGATGACGAGGTCGACGAAGTCCGGGTTGTCGAAGGACACAGCGGTCCGGGCGAAGGTCGCCTCGTCGAAGGCCCATCCGGGGGACCACTGCCGCCACAGCATCCGGCACAGGTCGCGGCGGTGTGCGGCCAGGGTCTCGCGGCCGCGGCCGGTCTGGAACAGGTGCTGGTACCACACGGCGTGCTCGATGCTCGGGTCGAACGCGTGCCGTTGCCGTTCGATGTCGATGATGTCGTAGCCGGCCATCGACACCAGCCCGGCCAGGCGTTGCGGCCACAACGCGGACGCGACGCAGGAGGCCAGGCCGCCCCAGTCGTATCCGGCGACGATCGGCGCGTCGAGCCCCAGGGCGTCGATCAGCGCGATCAGGTCGGATCCGAGGGCGGCCTGCTGTCCGCTGCGGAGGGTGCCGGCGGCACGGAACCGGGTGGGGCCGAAGCCCCGCAGGTACGGGCGGATCACCCGGGCGCCGTGCGCGGTCAGGACCGGGACGACCTGGTCGTAGGCGTGGACGTCGTAGGGGAAGCCGTGCGACAGGACGACCGGCCAGCCGTCCGGCGGGCCGTCCTGAAGGTAGGCGACGGACAGCACACCGGCATCTACATGATCCATGAGGTCATTCCATTCCCAGCGAGGGCCCGATACGCACCTGCGGCTCGCAGGTGATGCCGATGACCCGGTCGCGGTAGCGCAGGCGGGTGGTGGCGGCCGTGTCGGAGACGATCCGGGCCTCGTGCAGGCGACCGTCGCGCCAGGTGATGTCGACGGTGAAGCCGCCTCGGGCACGCAGGCCCCGGACCGAGCCGTCCCGCCAGGTGGAGGGCAGGGCCGGGAGCAGTTCGATCTCGGCGCCGTCGGACTGGAGCAGCATCTCGGCGATCGCGCCGGTGCCGCCCGCGTTGCCGTCGAAGGAGTAGATGTTCTGCGGGGCGCCGGCGATGCCCCCGGCCGAGTAACTGAGCAGGTTGGCCTCGCTGGCGTCGGTGATCAGGCGGGTGATGTGGGTGAGCGCCTTGTCGCCGTCGAGCAGCCGGGCGTAGAACGCGGCGAAGTTCGCCTCGACCCACTCGGTCTGCTCCCAGCCCGGCGCCGCCTGACGACGTTCCAGGGTGACCTCGGCGGCCCGGGCCAGGTCAGGGGTCCCGCGCGGCGTGATCTGCCGCTCCGGGAAGATCGCGCTCAGGTGGGCGGTGTGCCGGTGGGCCGGGTCGGCCTCGTCGAAATCGTCCAGCCACTCCTGCAACTGGCCGTGCCGGCCGATCCGGAACGGGGACAGCTTCGCGCGGGCGGCCGACACCCGTATCCGCAGGTCGGGGTCGATGTCGAGAATCTCCGCGGCCCGGCCGCAGATCCGCAGAACGGCGTCGGCGAAGACACGGTCGGTGGTGGCGCCCATCGTGACCGAGCACTGCGAGCCGTCCGGCGACAGGTACCAGTTCTCCGGCGACTCGGAGGGGCCGGCGACCAGCCAGCCGTGGGTGGGCTCGGGCGTCAGGTAGTCCAGCAAGAACACCGCGGCGTCGCGCAGCACCGGGTAGGCCTGCTCGCGCAGGAACTTCTCGTCGGGCCGGTATTCGTAGTGCTCCCAGAGCTGCAGGGCGATCCAGGCGCCGCCGGTGACGTGCAGGCCCCAGCCCATCCCGCTGCCGGGCGCGGTGTAACCCCAGGCGTTGGTGACGGTGTGCGCGACCCAGCCGTCCGCACCGTACATCCGCCGGGCCGTGTCCCGGCCGGCCTCGGCCAGACGCCGCACGAAACCTATCAGCGGGGTCTGACACTCGGCGAGGTTCCCGGACTCGGCCGCCCAGTAGTTCTGCTGCGTGTTGATGTCCAGGTGGAAGTCGTTCGTCCACCCGGAACTGCTGGCCAGCCCGTCGTTCCACACCCCCTGCAGGGCCAGTGGCAGCGGTGAGTCCGCCCGCGATCCGGCGACGGTCAGATAGCGGCCGTACTGGAAATACAGCGCGATCAGATCGTCGTCGCGACAACCTTCGGAAAGACGATTTCGGCGTACGTCGGTAGCCAGCCCCACCGGAGCACCGAGATCGAGCGACACCCGTCCCATCAGGCTCGCGTGGTCCTCGACGTGCGCGGCCCGCAGCCCCTCCCAGCCGGTGGCCGCGGCCGCGGTGAGCAGCGTCTCCGCGCGCTCGGCGGGGTTGTCGCCGGCCCAGTCGGTGCCGACCGCGATCAGGACGGTGACAGCGTCAACCCCGGTGGCGGTAACGGTGTCACCACCACCGCGCAGCGTGCCGCCCTCGATCGTGAACCGGGCGCGGATCTCCACCGCGGTGCCCTGCTCGCCGTCGCTGTGCAGGGTCTCGACGGCCCGTCCGCGGAACACCAGGTCGGACCCGGAGGTGGTGGTCACGCCGGGCAGGACGGTGTCGTCCAGCGTGGCCGTGAAGCTGATCGCGGCGGGGCGGTCCGCGGTGAGGCGCATCGCGATGACGCCGTGGGGGTGGGACGCGAGCACCTCCCGTACGTAATGAATCCGGTCTTGATCGAAATCGACCCGGACCAGGCCGGTGTCCAGGTCCAGAGCGCGCCGGTAGTCCTGCGCGGTGTCGCCACCGGCGAAGTCGAGGCGCAGCCGGGGCAGGGGCACGTTGGTCCCGAACGACCTCGGACGGCCGGGCAGACACTGCCCCGCCAGCCACTGGGCCTGCCCGTGCTGCCCGGCGAAGAGCAGCTCCCGGATGGCCGGCAGGTTGCGCAGCGCCTCCGGGCCGACATCGGAGTCCGACGGCGCACCGGACCAGGCGGTCGACTCGGACAGGCGGACGATCTCGGTCTCGACGCCGCCGTGGACCATGCCGCCGAGCCGGCCGTTGCCGATCGGCAACGCCTCGAACCAGCGCCGCGCCGGCCGGTCGTAGAACAGACTGCTGGAGGGCATCGACGTCTCCTCAGGCGAGTTGATCGCGGAGCCAGGGCAGCTGGACCGGCGCCTGGAACGTGCCGCCGCCCTCGTGCCGGTTGTAGGGCCAGACCTGGATCCGCTTCGGCCCGGCGTAATGGTTGTAGGCGGCGAACACCGTGGACGGCGGGCACACGTCGTCCATCAGCCCCACCGAGTACAGCGCCGGCGCGGTCGCCCGGGCGGCGAAGTACACGCCGTCGAAATATCCCAGCGTCCGGAACACCTGCTCGATCCGGTCCCGGTTGGTGGCACAGAAGACCGAGATCTCCGCGTACGGGTGGGAGTCGGTGATCTCGGTCGCGCGCCGGAACTGGGTCAGGAACGGAACGTCGATCAGCGCCGCCCGGACCCCCGGGTGCAGACCGGCCACCGCCTGCGCGATGCCGCCGCCCTGACTCGCGCCGGCCACCACGATCCGGGTGGCATCCACGCCGGGCAGGGTTGCCGCCAGGTCCACGGCCCGCACCGCGTCGGTGAACAGCCGGCGGTAGTAGTACCGCTCCGGGTCCAGCACGCCGCGGGTCAGCAGACCGGTGTGCTGTGGTGTCGTGTCGCCGGGCAGGTCGGGCGTGTCGCCGTCGCCCTGGCCGCGGGAGTCGACCACGAGCGTGGCGTAACCGGCGGCCGGCCACAGC
>KL571516.1:0-1322 GCA_000715855.1 Actinoplanes liguriensis | reverse complement strand
CAGCCAGGCGGCGACGCGCTGCCCGTCGAAACCGCTGAACCGCACGTCGGACACGCGTACCCCGGGCAGCAGCGCGTCGAAGGGCGTGAGCCCGGCGGCCAGGTCGTGCTGCCGGGCGGCGGTCAGCGTGCGTTGCCAGAAGGCGTCGAAGTCGTCCGGCTCGTCCAGCGGCGGCAGGTAGTCGTGCAACTGGGGGAGGGGCAGGTCGAACATGGCCATGGATCAGTCCTTCTCGCGGATCAGGTGGACCAGGGTGCTGGCGTGGTCGCCCTCGGGCAGGGCGAGCGGGAGCCCGGAGCGCAGCAGCACGGCGCCCGAGTGGATCGCGCCGGTGTCCTGGTCGCGGTAGCGGGCGCCGGGGTCGAGCGCGGTCAGGCGCAGCGGGGCCGGCCCGTGACCGAACGAGCGGTCCGGACACCAGGCGAGCACCACGAGCTGGTCCTGATGGGCATGGGCGACCGCGGTCAGGGCGCCGTCACCGGCCAGCCGGTACGCCGTGCCGTGCTGCACCACGGGCCGGATCCGCTTGTACGTGGCGATCAGCGCCGTGGCCTCCTTCAGCTCGTCCTCGGTCCAGGTCGCGAGGTCGCCGCCGATGCCCAGCGCCCCGGCCATGGCGACGTGGAACCGGAACCGCAGCGGGGTCCGGCGGGCGGTCGCGACGTTCGGGCTGTCGGTCACCCACGCGCCCATGACCTGGGCCGGGAAGAGCTGGCTGAAGCCGTGCTGGATGCCGATCCGGTCGACCGGATCGGTGTTGTCGGAGGTCCACACCTGGTCGGTGCGGGCGAGCACGCCCAGGTCGGCGCGGCCGCCACCGCCGGCACAGGCCTCGATGCGCAGGTCCGGATGGGCGGCGCGCAGCCGGTCCATGATCCGGTAGACCGCGCGGATCTGCTCGATCCACACCCGGTCCGGGTCGTCGTGACCCGGCCAGCCGGCCTCGGTGAGCGCGCGGTTCGCGTCCCACTTGAGGAAGTCGATGTCGTTCTCGGTGACCAGCCGGTCGAGCCAGGCGTACGCCCAGGCGGCGGTGTCCGGGCGGGCCAGGTTGAGCACGAGCTGGTGGCGCAGCTGGGTGCGGTCGCGGTGAGCCATGTGCAGCACCCAGTCCGGATGCGCGCGGTAGAGGTCGCTGTCCGGGTTGACCATCTCCGGCTCGACCCACAGCCCGAAGCGCATGCCGAGCCGGTGCACCTCGTCCGCGAGCGGGCGCAGGCCCCGCGGGAAACGGTCCGGGGCGGGCGTCCAGTCGCCGAGGCCCGCGTGGTCGCTGACCCGGCCGGCGAACCAGCCGTCGTCGACCACGAACAGCTCGACGC
>KL571515.1:20704-21181 GCA_000715855.1 Actinoplanes liguriensis | reverse complement strand
AGATGTGTATAAGAGACAGGGGTCGACGCGATCGGCGAGTTCCCCGCGGACCGCGGCTGGGACCTGGACGGGCTCTTCTCCACCGACCCGGACCAGCACGGCACCAGCTACGCCCGGGAGGGCGGCTTCCTCTACGACGCGGCCGAGTTCGACGCCGAGTTCTTCGGCATCAGCCCGCGTGAGGCCCTCGCCATGGACGCCCAGCAGCGGCTGGTGCTGGAGACCTCGTGGGAGGCCCTGGAGCGGGCCGGGATCGTCCCGTCCTCGCTGCGCGAACAGCGGGTCGGCGTGTTCGTCGGCGCCGAGACCCAGGAGTACGGCCCCCGCCTGCAGGACGCCGCCGACGGCCTGGAGGGCTACCTGGTCACCGGCAACGCGGCAAGCGTCGCGTCCGGCCGGGTCTCCTACGTGCTCGGCGTGCAGGGCCCGGCCCTGACCGTCGACACCGCCTGCTCGTCGTCGCTGGTCGCGCTGCAC
>KL571515.1:20103-20518 GCA_000715855.1 Actinoplanes liguriensis | reverse complement strand
TGCTCGTCGTCGCTGGTCGCGCTGCACCTGGCCGCGCAGGCCGTGCGGCAGGGCGAATGCACGATGGCGCTCGCCGGCGGTGTCGCGGTGATGGCCAGTCCGGCGTCGTTCCTCGCGTTCTCCCGGCAGCGCGGCCTGGCCCCGGACGGGCGCTGCAAGCCGTTCGCGGCCGCGGCCGACGGCACCGCCTGGGGCGAGGGCGTCGGCATGCTGCTGGTCGAGCGGCTCTCCACCGCGCAGGCGGCCGGGCGTCCGATCCTCGCGGTGATCCGCGGTTCGGCGGTCAACCAGGACGGCGCGTCGAACGGCCTGACCGCGCCCAACGGTCCCGCCCAGCAGCGGGTCATCCGGCAGGCGCTGGCCAACGCGCGACTCGAGCCGTCGGACGTGGACGCCGTCGAGGCGCACGGCACCG
>KL571515.1:19260-19899 GCA_000715855.1 Actinoplanes liguriensis | reverse complement strand
CCCTCGGTGACCCGATCGAGGCGACCGCGCTGCTGGCGACGTACGGGAAAGCCCGGGATCTGCCGCTCTGGCTCGGGTCGCTGAAATCGAACATCGGGCACGCCCAGTCCGCGGCCGGGGTCGGCGGCGTGATCAAGATGGTGCAGGCGATGCGGAACGGGGTGCTGCCCCGGACCCTGCACGTGGACTCGCCGTCCCCGCATGTGAATTGGGATTCGGGTGCGGTGTCGCTGCTGACCTCGGCGCAGCCCTGGCCGGAGACCGGGCGGCCCCGGCGGGCGGCGGTCTCCTCGTTCGGGATGAGCGGCACCAACGCGCACCTGATCCTGGAAGAGGCGCCGGTCACGACGCCCGCGTCGCCGGACGGTCCCGCTCTGCTGCCGATCTCCGCGCGTACGGCGGAGGGCCTGGCCGCCCAGGCCGCCAGGCTCGCCGAACACCTCGCCGGCGGGCTGCCCGACCTGGGCCTCTCGCTCGCGACCACGCGCACCCACTTCGCGCACCGCGCGGTCGTGCTCGCCGCCGGCCGGGACTCGGCCGCCGCGGGGCTGGCCGCCCTCGCCGCCGGAGCGCCGCACCCGGACGTGGTCACCGGCGTCGAGACCGCGGGCCGGACCGCGTTCCTGTTCACCGGGCAGG
>KL571515.1:16614-19069 GCA_000715855.1 Actinoplanes liguriensis | reverse complement strand
GCGGGCGCTCCACGCCGCCGAACCGGTCTTCGCGGCCGCCTTCGACGAGGCCGCGTGGTACCTCGACATCCAGCTGGACACGCCGCTGGTCTCGGCCCTGTCCGACGAGGAGCTGATCGCCCGGACCGAGTACGCCCAGCCGGCGATCTTCGCGATCGAGGTGGCCCTGCACGCGCTGCTGACGTCGTGGGGCGTCACGCCGGACGTGCTGATCGGGCACTCGATCGGGGAGGTCGCCGCGGCTCACGCGGCCGGAGTCCTGTCCATCGCCGACGCCGCCGCGCTGATCGGGGCCCGGGGGCGGCTCATGCAGGCGCTTCCGGGCGGCGGGGTGATGCTTGCCGTCCAAGCGTCCGAAGCCGAGGTCCGCGCCGCGTTCCCGGACGTCGACGTCGCGGCGGTGAACGGCCCGTCCGCGGTGGTCGTCGCGGGTACCGAGGCGGACGTCTCGCCGGTCGAGCGCGCCGGGTGGAAGACCACGCGACTGCGCACCAGCCACGCCTTCCACTCCCGCCTGATGGAGCCGATGCTCGCGGAGCTCCGCCGCCTGCTGCGGTTCCTCACCTTCCGTGAGCCCCGGATCCCGATCATCTCGACGGTCACCGGCCGGGCGGTCTCGCCCGGCGAATGGACCGACGTCGACTACTGGCTGACCCAGGTTCGCGGTTCGGTCCGCTTTGCCGACGCGCTCGCCGCCGCGCGGGACGTCACCGCGTTCGTGGAGCTCGGACCGGACGCCGTCCTCACCGCGATGGCCGGACAGGCCTGGCCGGACGCCCTCTGCGTTCCGCTGATGCGCCGTGACCAGGACGAGCACGCCACGGTCCGGGCCGCGCTGGCCGCCCTGCACACCCGCGGTGTTCCGGTCGACTGGCCGGCCCTGTTCCCGGCGGCCCACGTGGTGGAGCTGCCCACCTATGCGTTCCAGCGGCAGCACTTCTGGCTCGAATCCGCGCCCGCTCACCGGCCGGGATCGGAGGGTGGAAGTTTCTGGGCGGCGGTCGACCGTGCTGATCCGGGGGCGCTCGCGGACGAGCTCGGCGTCGAGGCCGCGGCGGTTGAAAGGATCCTTCCCGCCCTGAGCGCCTGGCGGGACCGGGGCCGCGACCGCGAGACGATCGACGGATGTGTATAAGAGACAGTCCGTGTCCCGTCTCGACGGGACCTGGGCCGTTGCCGGCGAGGACCTCCTCACGCCGCTGGGCGCCACGGTTGTTCCGCCGGCCGAGGCGACCACCGGGATCGTCGCCGCTCCGGGGACGCTGGGCGAGGCGCTGGCGCTGGTGCAGTCGCTGATCGGGCGGGAGATCCCGGTCTGGTTCGTGACCCGCGGTGCGCGTACCGATCCCGGGCAGGCGGCTCTTGCCGGGCTCGCCCGGGTCGTCGCGCTGGAGCATCCCGAGTTGTGGGGCGGTCTGATCGATCTTCCGGGTCCGGTCGACGACCGCGCCGGGGGGCGTCTCGCGGCGGTGCTCTCCGGGGCGCTCGGTGCCGAGGACCAGGTGGAGATCCGCGCGAACGGCGTGCTGGTCCGGCGGCTGAGCCCGGCCCCCGCCACCTCCGGCCGCACCTGGCAGCCGGCCGGCACCCTCCTTGTCACCGGTGGCACCGGTGGTCTGGGCCGCGAGGTCGCCCGCTGGGCGCTCGCCAACGGCGCGGACCGCGCGATCCTGGTCTCCCGCCGCGGTGGCACGATCGACCTGCCGAACGCGTCGGTGTACCCCTGCGACCTGGCCGACCGGGCCGCGGTCGAGGCCCTGCTCGCCGCGGTCGGCCCGGTCGACGCGGTGGTGCACGCGGCCGGGATCGGCGAGGACGCCGCGCTCGCCGACGCGGACGAGGACCACCTGCACCGGGTCCTGTCCGGCAAGGTCGACGGCGCCCGCCACCTGGACGAACTGGTCGGCGACGTCGACGCGTTCGTGGTGTTCTCCTCGATCGCCGGCGTCTGGGGCAGCCGCGGCCAGGCCGCCTACGCCGCCGCGAACGCCGCCCTCGACGCGCTCGTCGAACGCCGCCGCGCGGCCGGCAAGCCCGGCACCGCGCTCGCCTGGGGACCGTGGGCCGGCGTCGGCATGGCCGCCGGCCAGGGCGAGATCGACCTGCTGCGCCGTCAGGGCCTGAACCCGCTGCCGCCCGAGCGGGCGATCGCCGCGATGGCCGGCGCGGTCGGCTCCGGCGACACCGCGATCACCGTGGTCGACGCCCGCTGGGACGAGTTCGTCCCGCTCTTCGCCGCCGCCCGGGAACGCCCGCTCTTCGCCGGGCTCGCCGAGACCCCGGCCGCCGCCGGAACGGTCTTCTCCACGTTCGGTCAGCGGCTGCTCGGCCTCGCCGCGCCGGAGCGGGAACGCCTGGTCACCGAGGTGGTCCGCACCCACGTCGCGGCCGTGCTCGGGCACGCCTCCGGCGACGGCATCGCGCCGGGCCGCGCGTTCAAGGAGCTCGGCTTCGA
>KL571515.1:14645-16417 GCA_000715855.1 Actinoplanes liguriensis | reverse complement strand
CCGCGGTCGAGCTGCGCAACCGGCTCCAGGTTGCGACCGGCGCTTCACTCCCGGCGACGCTCGCCTTCGACCACCCCAGCGTCGAGCGGCTCGCCACGTTCGTGCACGGCAAACTCGCCGGCGCCCTGCCCGGCGAAGCCGTCACCACGGTCACCGCGGCCGACGACGACCCGATCGTCATCGTCGGGATGGGCGTGCGCTTCCCCGGTGGCGCGGACACCCCTGAGGCGCTGTGGGACCTGGTGGCCTCCGGTGCCGACGCGATCGGCGGTTTCCCGGCCGACCGGGGCTGGGACCTGGAGGGGCTGTTCCACCCGGACCCGGATCACGCCGGCACGTCGTACGCCCGCGAAGGTGGTTTTCTCTACGGTGCCGCCGATTTCGACGCGGGGCTGTTCGGCATCTCGCCGCGCGAGGCTCTCGCCATGGATCCGCAGCAGCGGCTGCTCCTGGAGACGTCCTGGGAGGCCCTGGAACGCGGTGGCCTGGACCCGCTCGCCCTGCGCGGCCAGCGGATCGGCGTCTTCGCCGGCTCCAACGGGCAGGACTACGCGAGCCGGCGCGACGACATCCCGACCGACCTCGAGGGCTACCTCGGCACCGGCACCGCGGGCAGCGTCGTCTCCGGCCGCGTCGCGTACATGTTCGGGCTGGAGGGCCCGGCCGTTACGGTCGACACCGCCTGCTCGTCGTCGCTTGTCGCGCTGCACCTCGCGATCCAGGCGCTGCGCACCGGCGAGTGCACGATGGCCCTGGTCGGCGGCGTCACCGTGATGTCGACGCCGGACGCGTTCCTCGACTTCAGCCGCCAGCGCGGCCTCGCCGCCGACGGGCGGGTCAAGGCGTTCGCCGCGGGCGCCGACGGCACCGCGTGGGGCGAGGGCGCCGGCATGCTGCTGGTCGAGCGTCTCTCCGCGGCGCGGGCCGCTCATCGACACATTCTTGCGGTGGTACGCGGCACCGCCGTCAACTCGGACGGCGCGTCCAACGGCCTGACCGCCCCGAACGGCCCGTCCCAGCAGCGCGTCATCCGGGCCGCGCTGGCCTCCGCCGGCCTGGACCCGCGGGATGTGGACGCGGTCGAGGCGCACGGCACCGGCACCACGCTCGGGGATCCGATCGAGGCGCAGGCGCTGATCGCGGTCTACGGACAGAACCGGGATTCACATGAGCCGCTCCGGCTCGGCTCGATCAAGTCCAACCTGGGCCACACGCAGGCCGCGGCGGGCGTCGCCGGACTGATCAAGATGGTGCTCGCCCTGGGACACGGCGTGCTGCCGCGCAGCCTGCACATCGACGCGCCGTCCCCGCACATCGACTGGTCGTCCGGCGCGGTCGAGCTGCTCGGCGCCGAGCACACCTGGCCGGAGCTGGACCGGCCGCGCCGTGCCGGGGTCTCGTCGTTCGGCATCAGCGGCACCAACGCCCACATCATCCTGGAGCAGGCGCCGCCGGCCGAGGACGCGCCGGTCAACGAAGAGCTGCCGGTCGCGCCGCTGCTGCTCTCCGGCCGGGACGGCGCCGCGCTGGCTGCTCAGGCTCGCCGCCTTGATGGCTACCTGCGCGAACATCCGGACGTGCCGGTCGTCGACGTGGCGCACGCGCTCGCCGCGCGGGCCCGCCTCGACCACCGCGCGGTCGTGCTCGGCCCGGACCGGGACGCCCTGGCCGCGCTTGCCGACGGCCGGCCCACCCCGGGCGCGGTCACCGGCGTCAGCGGCCCGGCCGGCGGAACCGTGTTCGTCTTCCCCGGTCAGGGCGGCCAGTGGGCC
>KL571515.1:13296-14502 GCA_000715855.1 Actinoplanes liguriensis | reverse complement strand
GTGTTCGTCTTCCCCGGTCAGGGCGGCCAGTGGGCCGGCATGGCGGCCGACCTGCTGGCGAGCTCACCGGCGTTCGCCCGTCGGATGCGCGAGTGCGACACCGCGCTCAGCCGGTACGTGGACTACTCGGTGACGACGGTTCTCCGGCAGGAGGACGGCGCGCCCTCGCTGGACCGGCTCGACGTGGTCCAGCCGGTGCTCTTCGCCGTGATGGTCTCCCTCGCCGCCTGGTGGGAGGCGCACGGCGTCACCCCGGCCGCGGTCGTCGGCCACTCGCAGGGCGAGATCGCCGCGGCCTGCGTGGCCGGGGCGCTGAGCCTGGACGACGCGGCGCGGATCGTGGCGCTGCGCAGCATCGAGATGATGTCGATCGCGGGTGGGGGAGCGATGCTCGCGGTCGCCGTCCCGGCCGCGGACCTCGCGCTCGGGGACTCCGGCGTGGAGATCGCCGCGATCAACGGGCCCGCGTCGGTGATCCTGACCGGGCCGGCCGGGGCGATCGACGCGCTCGCCGCGGGCTACGAGGCCGGCGGGGTGCGGGCCCGCCGGATCAAGGCCAGCGCCGCCGGGCACTCCGCGCAGGTCGAGGTACTCCGGGACCGGGTTCTGGAACTGCTCGCGGACGTACGGATCGGGGCCGGCCGGGTGCCGTGGTACTCGACCGTGCGCGCCGAGCCGATGACGCGTGAGGACGGGGCCGGCTACTGGTACGACAACCTGCGCCTGCCGGTCCGGTTCGCCGACGCGGTGCAGCGCCTCGCCGCCGACGGGTACCGGCACTTCGTCGAGGTCAGCCCGCATCCGGTGCTGACCGCCGCGATCCAGGACACCGCCGGGGACGCCGCGGTGACCGGCACCCTGCGCCGTGACGAGCCGGGCCGGGAGATCCGGACGCTCGGCGAGGCCTGGGTCGTGGGTGTCCCGGTGGACTGGTCCGCGGTGCTCACCGGCAGGCGGCGGGCGTCCGGGGTGCCGACCTACGCGTTCCAGCGGCAGCACTACTGGCTGGCCGACGAGCCGGGCGCGGAAGTGAACGACGATTCGCAGGACGAGTTCTGGGCCGCGGTCGAGGCGACCGACGCGACCGGGCTCGGCCGTGCCCTCGGGGTCGACGCCGAGCTCCTTGCACCGGTCCTGCCCGCGCTGGCCGGGTGGCACCGCGGCCGCCGCGAGACCGCGCGGCTGGACGCGTGGCGGTTCCGGATC
>KL571515.1:12047-13054 GCA_000715855.1 Actinoplanes liguriensis | reverse complement strand
ATGTGTATAAGAGACAGGCCGGAGCCCGAGCCGGGGCGCCTGTCCGGCACGTGGCTGGTGCTGCACCCCGTGGACGTGGATCCCGGCGAGGTGACGCTCGCGCTCATCGGGGCGGGTGCGGACGTGCGGGAGGCGACGGCGTGGGGTGATCTGACGCCGTACGCGGGAATCGTCTCGCTCTTTGCCCTGAAGGACGACCAAGCGGCGCTGACCAGCACACTCGACCTGCTGAAGGCCGTCGCGGGAGCCGCCGTCCCAGTGTGGATCCTGACTCGTGGCGCGGTCTCGGCCACCCCGGGGGATCCGGCGGCCCGGGTGGCTCCGGCCCAGGTCTGGGCGCTCGGCCGCACGTTCGCGCTGGAGCACCCCGAGTCCTGGGGCGGCCTGCTCGACCTGCCGGCCGTGCTGGACAGCCGGGCGAACGACCGGATCGCCGCCGTGCTCGCCGGGCTCGACGACGAGGACCAGGTCGCGATCCGGGCCACCGGCGTGCTCGCCCGCCGCCTGCGGCCCGCCCCGGCCGACCCGTCCGCGCCGCTGTGGACGCCGCGCGGCACCGTGCTGATCACCGGTGGCACCGGCGCGCTCGGCGCCCACGTCGCCCGCTGGACGGCCGGCGCCGGCGCCGATCACGTGGTGCTCACCAGCCGGCGTGGACCGGCCGCGCCCGGCGCCGAGGAGTTGCGGAAGGAGCTGGGCGAACTCGGCGTGCGGGTGACGATCGCGGCCTGCGACACCGCCGACCGCGACCAGGTGGCCGCTCTGCTCGACGAGCTGGCCGAGCCGGTCACCGCGCTGATCCACGCGGCCGGGACACTCGACCCGGTCCTGCTGGCCGACACCACCGCGGCCGACCTGGTGCACGTCACGGCCGGCAAGGTCGACGGCGCGGTCCACCTGCTCGACCTGCTCGACCCGGCGCATCTCGACCAGGTGGTGCTGTTCTCCTCGAACGCCGGGGTGTGGGGCAGCGCGCGGCAGGGCGTCTACCTGTCTCTTATACACAT
>KL571515.1:11261-11756 GCA_000715855.1 Actinoplanes liguriensis | reverse complement strand
TCCGTGGCCTGGGGGCTGTGGGACGGCGGCGGCATGGCCGAGGACTCGGGCGGCGAGGACTACATGCGCAAGCGCGGCTTCCGGGGCATGCCGCCGGAGGCCGCGATCACCGCGATGCGGCAGGCCGCCGGTTCCGGGGAGGCGTTCCTCGCGGTCGCCGACGTGGACTGGCCGGTCTTCGCCGAGGTGTTCGCGTTCGCCCGGACCCGGCCGCTGATCGCCGACCTGCCCGAGGTGCGGGCGATGCGGGAGAGCGCCGCGGCCGCACCGCCCGCCGACGCCGGGGAGGGCCTGCGCCGGCAGCTCGCCGGGGCCGCGCCGCACGAGCACGAGCAGATCGTTCTCGACCTGGTGTGCGGGCACGCCGCCGCGGTGCTGGGACACACCTCGGCGGACGCGGTCGACGCCCGCCGCCCGTTCAAGGAGTTCGGTTTCGACTCGCTGACCGCGGTGGACCTCCGTAACCGGCTGACCGCCGCGACCGGCCTGACGCTG
>KL571515.1:9995-11024 GCA_000715855.1 Actinoplanes liguriensis | reverse complement strand
AGAGATGTGTATAAGAGACAGTACGCTGTTCTTCGACCACCCGACGCCGGCCGCGGTCGGCAAGTTCCTTCAGGACCGCCTGCTGAACGGTGACCGGAACAGCTCGGAGGCGGTGCTTTCCACCATCGACCAGCTGGCGGAGGAACTGACCGCCACCGCCGGGGACACGGCGCTGCGCCTGCGGGTCGAGATGCGGCTGCGGGGGCTCCTGGACGGCCTGGGCGCCGAGGAGAGGAACGAGAAGACGGAGACCGGCGTGGATCTCGAATCGGCCAGCGCCGACGAGGTCTTCCGCTTCATCGACGAGCTCGGGGTGGGCTGAAACCCCAGCTAGGGGAGCGCTAGGGGTACGGCGGCCCGGTACGGGCCGCCTACCTTCGCCGAGGCTGGTTCTCCGCGCCCCGCGCTACCGATGTTGGTGAGGCCCGAGTTGGCAGATCAAGACAAGCTCCTCGACTATCTCAAGCGCGTCACCGCGGATCTGCACCAGACCCGCGAACGTCTGCGCCAGGCCGAGAGCACCGATCGGGAACCGATCGCGATCGTCGCGATGAGCTGCCGATACCCGGGCGGGGTGCGCACCCCCGACGACCTGTGGCGGCTGGTCGCCAACGGCGCCGACGCGATCGGCCGGGCCCCCGGCGACCGCGGCTGGGACCTGGAGGACGCCTACGACTCCGAGGACGACTACGCCGCGGAGGGTGGCTTCCTCGACGGCGCGGGCCGCTTCGACGCCGCGTTCTTCGACGTCAGCCCGCGCGAGGCGCTCTCCATGGACCCGCAGCAGCGGCAGGTCCTGGAGGCCTCCTGGGAGCTCCTCGAACGAGCCGGCATCGACCCGGGCACCCTGCGCGGAAGCCGCACCGGCGTCTTCATCGGATCCAACACCCAGGATTACGTACGCCTGATCGGCGGTTCCGTGCAGGCGGCGGAAGGCCTGCTGATCACCGGTACCACGGCGGCCGTCATCTCCGGCCGGGTCTCCTACACGCTCGGCCTGGAGGGCCCGGCCGTCACCATCGACACGGC
>KL571515.1:7406-9716 GCA_000715855.1 Actinoplanes liguriensis | reverse complement strand
CCTGCTCGTCGTCGCTGGTCGCGATGCACCTGGCCGCGCAGGCCCTGTACGCCGACGAGTGCACAATGGCCCTGGCCGGCGGCGTCACCGTGATGGCCACCCCGAGCGCGTTCACCGAGTTCTCCCGGCAGGGCGGCATCGCCGCGGACGGGCGGTGCAAGGCGTTCTCCGCGGATGCCGACGGCATCGGGCTCGCCGAGGGCGTCGGCCTGGTCCTGCTGGAACGACTGTCCCGCGCGCAGCGCCTCGGCCACCCGATCCTCGGCGTGATCCGCGGCAGCGCGGTCAATCAGGACGGCGCCAGCAACGGCATCGCCGCCCCGAACGGCCCTTCACAACAGCGCGTCATCCGGCAGGCGCTCGCCAACGCCGGGCTCTCCGTCGACGACGTCGAGATGATCGAGGCGCACGGCACCGGCACCCGCCTGGGCGACCCGATCGAGGCGCAGGCGGTGCTCGCCACGTACGGCCAGGACCGCACCGGCGGCCCGGCCCGCCTCGGCTCGGTCAAGTCGAACATCGGTCACACCCAGGCCGCCGCCGGGGTCGCCGGCGTGATGAAGGCCGTGCTCGCGATGCGGCACCAGAGCATGCCGAAGTCGCTGCACCTGGCGGAGCCCAGCCCGCACGTCGACTGGACGGCCGGCGAGGTGGAGCTGCTCACCGAGGCGCACCCGTGGCCGCGCGGCGAGCGCCCGCGCCGGGCCGGCGTCTCCTCGTTCGGGGTCAGCGGCACCAACGCCCACCTGATCATCGAGGAGCCGCCGGCGCCGGCGGTCTCTGACGAGCCGGTGGAGTGCCCGGCCCCGGTGCCGGTGGTGCTTTCCGCCCGCGGCGAGGACGCCCTGCGCGCGCAGGCCCAGCAGCTCTACACCCACCTCGAGGACCAGCCGCAGCTCCGGGTCGGCGACCTGGCCTGGGTCCTCGCCGGCGGCCGGGCCGCGCTGGAGAACCGTGCGGTGATCCTGGCCGACGACCGCGACGGGCTGCAGCGCGGGTTGGCCTCCCTGGCCGTCGGTGAGCCCGGCCTGGGCCTGGTCACCGGCGAGCCGGTCACCGGCAAGCTCGCCTTCCTCTTCACCGGCCAGGGCGCGCAGCGGATCGCCATGGGCCGCGGGCTGGCCGAGCGGTTCCCGCGGTACGCCGAGGCGTTCGCGACCGTCGCCGCGGCCATCGACCGGCACCTCGACCGGCCCCTGCGCGAGGTGCTGGAGACCGAGGAGGTCCACGTCACCGGGTACGCCCAACCGGCGCTCTTCGCCGTGGAGATCGCGCTCCTGGAGACCGTCCGCGCGCTCGGCCTGGAGCCCGAGATCGTGGCCGGCCACTCGATCGGGGAGATTGCCGCCGCGTACGCCGCAGGGGTGTTCTCCCTGGAGGACGCGGCGGAACTGGTCGTCGCCAGGGGGCGGTTGATGCAGGCCCTGCCGGCCGGTGGCGTGATGGTCGCCGTGCAGGCCTCCGAGGCCGCGGTGACGGAAAGATTCCCCCATCTCGACATCGCGTCGGTCAACGGGCCGCTGTCGGTCGTCGTCTCCGGCCTCGAGGAGGAAGTCTCCGCCGTCGAGGACAGTGGCTGGAAGACCACCCGGCTGCGGACCAGCCACGCGTTCCACTCCCGGCTGATGGAGCCGATGGCGGAAAGTTTCGCCGCGATCGTGCGGGGGCTGACCTTCCGGGAGCCCACGCTCGCCGCGGTCTCCAGCGTCACCGGCCGCCCGGTCGCCGCCGGCCAGTGGAGCGACCCGCGGTACTGGGTCGACCAGGTGCGGCAGCCGGTCCGGTTCGCCGACGCGATGCACGCCCTCGACGCGCTCGGCGCCGGCCGCTACCTGGAGCTCGGCCCCGACTCGGTGCTGGCCGGGATGGCCGCCGACAACCTGCCGGACGCACGCGTCACCGTCGCCGCGATGCGCCGCGAGCGCGACGAGGTCACCACGTTCCTCACCGCACTGGCCCGGATCCACGCCGCCGGCTCGGCCGTCACCTGGGCCGCCCTGCAGCCGGAACGGCCGGTCGAGCGGCCCGACCTGCCGACCTACCCGTTCCGGCACGAGCTCTACTGGCCGTCCGCCGCGGACCTGGTCACCGTGGACGCGGCCGGGCTCGGCCTGACCGCCACCGGCCACCCGATGCTCGGCGCGGCGCTCACCCTCGCCGAGGGCGACAGCAGCGTCTTCACCGGCCGGCTGACCGTTCCGACCCACCCGTGGCTCGCCGACCACGCCGTGCTCGGCACCGCGGTGCTGCCCGGCACCGCCATGGTGGAGCTGGCGATCCGCGCCGGTGAGCAGCTGTCTCTTATACACA
>KL571515.1:3464-7222 GCA_000715855.1 Actinoplanes liguriensis | reverse complement strand
AGAGATGTGTATAAGAGACAGTCCGGGGCCTGACCGCCGCGTGGCGGCTCGGCGACGACGTCTACGCCGAGGTCACCCTGCCCGCTGCCGCCGCCGGTCAGGCCGCCCGCTTCGGCATCCACCCGGCCCTGCTCGACGCCGCCCTGCACGGGGTCGCGCTGGCCGGCGCCGACGCGACGGCCCGGATGGCATTTTCCTTCACCGACGTGACCCTGCACGCGGTCGGCGCCACGACGCTCCGGGTCAGACTCACCCCCGCCGGGACGGATCGGGTCGCGCTCCACGCCGCCGACGGCGCCGGCGCCCCGGTCGTCACCGTCGGCGCGCTCGCCATGCGGACGGTCACCGCGGACCGTCCGGTGCCGGCCACCCCTTCGATGTACGGCGTGGACTGGGCCGAGCACCTGGTCGAACCGGTCCCCGCGCCGGACGGCTGGGCCGCGCTCGGCACCGCCCGGGACACCGGTTTCCCGCTCACCGCTAGCGACGACGCGGCCGTCCTGCTGCTCGACTGCGCCCCCGAGGCCGTCGACCCGGACCGCGACCCGATCGGCCTCGCCGCCCGCACCCACGCCGCCACCCAGCGGGTCCTGGCCGCGCTGCACCGGTGGCTCGGCTCCGAGTCCACCCTGGTCGTGACCACGACGGGCGCGGTCGCGGGCGGACCCGGCGAGGAGCCGGCCGACCTCGCGCACGCCGCCGTCTGGGGACTGATCCGTTCCGCGCAGTCCGAATATCCGGCCCGGATCGTGCTGGCCGACGTGGACGGCACCGCGGCGTCCTGGGCCGCGCTGCCCGCGCTGGTCGCCGCCGGTGACGTCCCGCAGGCCCTGATCCGCGGCGGCACGGTCCTGACGCCGCGGCTCACCCGGGCCGTCACCGAGCCGGCCATGACCCCGCCCGCGTCACCCGCCTGGCGACTGGTGAGCGACGGCGGCAACACCCTGGAACACCTGCGGCTCACCGCGTACGACGTACCGGCGGAACCCCTCGAACCGGGCATGGTCCGGGTCGCCGTCCGCGCCGCCGGCCTGAACTTCCGCGATGTGCTGATCGCGCTCGGCGTCTACCCCAGCGACAACCCGCTCGACATGGGCAGCGAGGGCGCCGGCGTCGTCCTCGAGGTCGGCTCCGGCGTGGACCACCTGCGCCCCGGCGACCGGGTGATGGGCGCGTTCGCCGGCGGGTTCGGCCCGGTCGCGGTCACCGACGGGCGGCTGCTCGTGCCGATGCCGTGCGACTGGACGTTCGCCGAGGCCGCCGCCGTCCCGATGGCGTTCCTCACCGCCTACTACGCCCTGGTCGACCTGGGCGGCGTCCGGGCCGGCGAGACCGTGCTGGTGCACGCCGGCGCGGGCGGGGTGGGCACCGCCGCCATCCAGATCGCCCGGCATCTCGGCGCGCGCGTCCTGGCCACCGCCAGCCCGGCCAAATGGGACGCGCTGCGCGCGCTCGGCCTGTCCGACGACGCGATCGCCTCGTCCCGCGACAGCGGCTTCGCCACGAAGTTCGACGGCGCCGACGTGGTGCTCAACTCGCTCGCCGGTGAGCTCATCGACGCCTCGCTGGGGCTGCTGCCCGACGGCGGACGGTTCCTGGAGATGGGCAAGACCGACCTGCGCGACCCGGCGACCGTCGCGCACCTGACGTACCGGCCGTTCGACCTGTTCGAGGCCGGCCCGGAGCGGATCCGGGCGATGCTCACTGAGATCCTGGCCCTGTTCGAGGCCGGCGCGCTGCAGCTGCCGCCGGTGCGGGCCTGGGACATCCGGCACGCCCGCGAGGCGTTCCGGTTCGTCAGCCAGGGCCGGCACGTCGGCAAGAACGTCCTGGTCCTGCCCCACCCGGCCCGTGACACCGGGACGACCGTGGTCACCGGCGCCACCGGCACGCTGGGCAGCCTGCTCGTGCGGCATCTGGTCGGCACCCACGGCGTACGCGATCTGCTGCTCCTCAGCCGCAGCGGCGTCGACGCCCCCGGCGCCGGCCGGCTGTGGTCCGACCTGACCGAGGCCGGCGCCCGGGTCCGGCTGGTCCGCTGCGACGTCGCGGACCGCGACGACCTGGAACGCGCCCTGGACGGCGAGGACGTCCGCGCGGTCATCCACGTCGCCGGTGTCCTCGACGACACCGTCCTGACCGGCCTCACCGCGGAACGGCTCGGCACGGTGCTGCGCGCCAAGGTGGACGCGGTGGTCAACCTGCACGAGGCGACCGCCGGCGCCGACCTGGACGCGTTCGTGCTCTACTCCTCGGTGGCCGGCCTGCTCGGCACCCCGGGCCAGGGCAACTACGCCGCCGCGAACGCGTTCCTGGACGCCTTTGCCGCCGCCCGCCGCCGTCGTGGCCTGCCCGGTACCTCGCTCGCCTGGGGCGCCTGGGACACCGCCAACGGCATGGCCGGCAACCTCACCGACCTCGACAAACGCCGCCTGTCCCGCGGGGGCATCGCCGCCCTGCCCCTCGCCGAGGCGTTCGAGATCTTCGACGCGGCGCTGACCGGCGAACGGCCCCTCCTGGTCCCGATCCGCCTCGACCGGACCGTGCTGCGCGCCCGGCAGGGTGACGCCGGCCTGCCGATGCTCCTGCGCGGCCTGGCCGGTGGAGAATCTTTCCGCCGTACGGCCGCAACCGGCGCCACCACCACCGGACTGCTCCAGCGCCTGGCCGGTCTGGCCGCCGCCGACCAGGACCGGATGCTGCTCGACCTGGTCCGCGCGCAGGTCGCGGCGGTGCTCGGCCACGCCTCGCCGGACACCGTCCCGGCCGGCCGCGCCTTCAGCGAGCTCGGTTTCGACTCGCTCACCGCGGTCGAGCTGCGCAACCGGCTCAACGCCGCGACCGGCCTGCGGCTGCCGGCCACGCTCACCTTCGACTACCCGACCCCGCAGGCCCTCGCGGTGTTCCTGCGCGGGGAACTGGTCGGGGCGCTCGCCTCGCCGGCCGAACCGTCCCGGGCCGTCACCACCCAGCTGGACGACCCGATCGTGATCGTCGGCATGGGACTGCGGTACCCGGGTGGCGTGACCACGCCCGAGGAGTACTGGCGGCTGCTTGCCGACGGGCGCGACGGCATCGCCGGGTTCCCCGACGACCGCGGCTGGGACCTGGAGCGGCTGTACCACCCGGACCCGGATCACCCCGGTACGTCGTACGTCAAGGAAGGTGGTTTTCTTCGCGGCGCCGGGCGTTTCGACGCCGCGTTCTTCGGCGTCAGCCCGCGCGAGGCGGTCACCATGGACCCGCAGCAGCGCCTGCTGCTGGAGACGTCCTGGGAGGCGCTGGAGCGGGCCGGGCTCGACCCGTCCGAGCTGGGCGGCAGCCGCACCGGCGTCTACACCGGCGTCCTCTACGGCGACTACGCCACCCTGCTGCGCCAGGGCGACACCGGCGCCGAGGGGTACGCCGGCGCCGCCAGTGCGGGCAGCATGGTCTCCGGCCGGGTCTCCTACACGTTCGGCTTCGAGGGCCCTGCGGTCACCGTCGACACCGCGTGCTCGTCGTCGCTGGTCGCGATTCACCTGGCCGCGCAGGCGCTGCGCTCCGGCGAGTGTGACCTGGCGCTGGCCGGCGGCGTCACGGTGATGGCCACCGCCGGCGCGTTCGTCGAGTTCAGCCGCCAGCGCGGCCTGGCCCCGGACGGGCGGTGCAAGGCGTTCTCCGCCGACGGCGACGGCACCGGCTGGGGCGAGGGCGCGGGCGTGGTGCTGCTCGAACGGCTCTCCGACGCCCGCCGTGCCGGTCACCCGGTGCTCGCC
>KL571515.1:1964-3268 GCA_000715855.1 Actinoplanes liguriensis | reverse complement strand
CCCGCCGTGCCGGTCACCCGGTGCTCGCCGTGGTCCGCGGCAGCGCGGTCAACCAGGACGGCGCCAGCAACGGCATCACCGCCCCGAACGGCCCCTCCCAGCAGCGGGTCATCCGGCAGGCCCTGGCCACCGCCGGGATCGCGGCCACCACCGTCGACGCGGTCGAGGCGCACGGCACCGGCACCTCGCTCGGCGACCCGATCGAGGCGCAGGCGCTGCTCGCGACGTACGGTCAGGGCCGCACCGGCGCGCCGCTCTGGCTCGGCTCGGTGAAGTCGAACATCGGCCACACCCAGGCGGCGGCCGGGGTCGCGGGCGTCATCAAGATGGTGCTGGCGATGCGGTACGGCGTTCTGCCGCGCACCCTGCACGCCGACCGCCCCACCGAGCAGGTCGACTGGGCCGCCGGTTCGGTCGAGCTGCTCACCGAGCAGCGTCCGTGGCCGGCCACCACGCACCCGCGCCGCGCCGGTGTCTCGTCGTTCGGCATCAGTGGCACGAACGCGCACGTGATCGTGGAGGAGGCCCCGGCCGTCGCGGTGGAGACGCCCGCGCGGGACGTCGTGCTGCCGGTCGTTCCACTGGTCCTTTCCGGTCACGACGCCGCCGGTCTCGCGGGTCAGGCCGGCGCGCTGCTCGACTTCCTGGACAGCCGGCCGACCGCCGGCCGGGCTGACGTGGCGCTGGCTCTCGCCGGGCGGACCGCGTTGCCGTACCGCGCGGTGGTGCTCGCCGAGACCGGCGACCAGACCGTGGTGGACCTGCTGGACGTCGCGGAGGGTGTCTCGCGCGGCCCGGCGACCGACGGGCGCCTGGCGTTCGTTTTCACCGGGCAGGGCTCGCAGCGTGCCGGCATGGGACGCGAGCTGTACGACACGTTCCCCGTCTACCGCGCCGCGTACGACGAGGTCGTCGCGCTGCTCGACATCCCGGACCTGGCCGTCGACCAGACCGGCTGGGCGCAGCCGTCGATCTTCGCGGTCGAGGTGGCGCTGTTCGCGCTGGTCCGGTCGTGGGGGCTGCGGCCGGACATCGTCGGCGGGCACTCGATCGGCGAGATCGCGGCGGCCCACGCGGCCGGGGTGCTCTCGCTGGCCGACGCGGCCGCGCTGGTCTCCGCGCGGGCCCGGCTGATGCAGGCGTTGCCGGCCGGCGGGGTCATGCTGGCCGTCCAGGCGTCCGCCGGCGAGGTGCGGGCCGCGTTCCCGTCCGTGGACCTCGCGGCGGTCAACGGGCCGTCCGCGGTGGTGGTCGCCGGGCTCGAGGCGGACGTCGCGCCGGTCGAGGCGCACGGCTGGACGACC
>KL571515.1:1089-1737 GCA_000715855.1 Actinoplanes liguriensis | reverse complement strand
TGATGGAACCGATGCTCGACGACTTCCGCGCGGTGGTGGAGCCGCTCACCTTCCACCCGCCGACGCTGACCACGATCGGTCAGTGGGACGACCCAGAATATTGGGTCTCCCATCTTCGAACGACGGTTCACTTCACCGAGACGGTGGCCGGCCTGCGGCAGGCGCGCGTCCTCGAGCTCGGCCCGGACGCGGTGCTCACCGGGCTGATCGCCGGCATCGACCCGGACGTGACCGCGGTTCCGGCCCTGCGCCGCAACCGGGGCGAGGTCCGTACCCTGCTCGCCGCGGTCGCCGAGCTGTTCACCGCGGGTGTTCCGGTCGACTGGACGGCGGTGCTCGCCGGCGCCGGCGGAACCCGCCTCGAACTGCCGACCTACGCGTTCCAGCACCAGCTCTACTGGCCGCGGCCCCGCCCCGGCCGGCACGTCATCGACCCTGCGGGGCTCGGCCTGGTCGGCACCGGACACTCGCTGCTCGGCGCCGCCGTCGAACTGCCCGGCTCGCCGGACACCGTGCTCACCGGCTGGCTCTCCGTCGCCACCCACCCGTGGCTGGCCGACCACGTCGTCCTGGACCGGATCGTCGTGCCCGGGACCGCGCTGGTCGAGATGGTGCTGGCCGCCGCGGCCCGGTCCCTGTCTCTTATAC
>KL571515.1:0-905 GCA_000715855.1 Actinoplanes liguriensis | reverse complement strand
GTCCACCACCGAGGGCGCCGCGCCGGACGGGCTGGTGGCCTGGCCGCCGGCCGGCGCCGACGAGGTGCCGATCGGGGACTTCTACCCGTCGCTGGCCGGAACCGGCATCGACTACGGGCCGGCGTTCCGCGGGCTGCGGCAGGTGTGGCGGCGTGGCGACGAGGTGTTCGCGGAGATCGGGATCGAGGACTCCGTCACCGGGTACGCCCTGCATCCGGCACTGTTCGACGCGGCGCTGCACGCGGTGGGCGCGGGCGGCCTGCTGCCCGGGTTCGGGGTGCGGCTGCCGTTCACGTTCGCCGGGGTGCGTACCTTCGCCGACGCCGGGCCGGTGCTGCGGGCGCGGCTCACCGCGGCGGGCGGCACGGACAGCGTCCGCGTCGAGCTGGCGGACGGCTCCGGGATCCCGGTTGCCGAAGTGGAGCGGCTCACGCTGCGCGCCGTGGACGGGGCGCAGCTCAGCGACGCCGGGCGGCTGCTCCATACGGTCCAGTGGGTGGCGGAGGACGCCGAGACCGCGACCGCGCCGGTGATCACGCTGGGCGACGAGCTGCCCGCGGGAATTCCGCTGCTCATCGTGGACGCCTCCGCTCCGGGGGCGGCCGGGCCGCGGGCTGCCGCGCTGCTCAGGACGTTGCAGGCGTGGGACGGTGAGACCCGGCTCGTGGTGCGGACCCACGGCGCGGCCGGGGAGCGTGTCACCGATCCGGACGGCGCCGCGCTGTGGGGACTGGTGCGCAGCGCCCAGGCCGAGCACCCGGGGCTCCTGCATCTTGTCGACGCGGCCGAGAACGTGGCTGTCGAGCTGCCCGAGGCGCTGATCCGGGACGGCGCGGTGCTGGTGCCGCGCCTGGTGCGGGCCTCCGTCTCCGGAACGCCGGACCTCGGGGACGGTGCGGTCGTCG
>KL571514.1:8161-11785 GCA_000715855.1 Actinoplanes liguriensis | reverse complement strand
CGCAGCACCCGGTGGAAGTGGCCGAGGACGCCGGGGATCGCCTCGTCCGGGATGTGGATCAGCGACCAGAACGCGAGCAGGCCGGCGACCGTCGCGTCGCCGAGCGGCAGATCGGTCATCGAGCCGACCTCGAAGCGCACCCCGGGATGGTCGCGGCGCGCGATGTCGACCATCCCGGGGGACAGGTCGATGCCGAACGCGTCGGCGCCGAGCTCGCGCAGGTGGGCGGTGACGTGCCCGGGCCCGCAGCCGACGTCGGCGACCGGCCCGCCACCCGCCGCCCGGACCAGGCCGGCGAACAGGCCGAGGGCGGCACGCAGGTCCAGCTGCTGGTCGAGCGAGGCCCGGACGAAGTCGGCGTAGCTGCCGGCGACGGTGTCGTAGGAGGTGCGGGTGTCGGCGAGCCAGCCCTGAGTCACGACCGCGGACGCTATCAGGATTCAGCGGCCGGCCGGTGTGCTCGAGTCGTTCCGGGCGCCGGCGTACCGGACCGTGCACCATCAGATCCGGTTCCTGTTCCTGACCGGGCAGCTGCGTGCCGCCGTGGAGCTGGGCCGCGATGCCGAGGCGGCGCTGGCACGCCAGGAAGCGCCGATCCCCGCCGCGGGGGTGCTGCTGCTGATCAAGCGGGACCTTGCGAACGCGCTGCGCGCCGCCGGCCGGTACGGGGAGGCATTCGAGCTGACCGAACAGGCGTGGGCGCTCGTGCCCAAGGACCCGGGGGGACGGCGAGGACCGGCAGATCGCGCTGTCGCTGGCCCGTGGCCGCGGGCACGACCTGCGGATCGCGGGCCGCTACCGCGAGGCGCTCGCGCTCGACGAGTCGACTCACGCCCGGCACCGGGAGGCGTACGCGCCCGGCGATGCGCCGCTGCTGGCCAGCCGGTACAACCTGGCGACCAGCCGGCGTTTCCTGGGCTACTACCAGGCGGCGGCGGAGACCGACCGGGCCGACCTCGACGAGGCGGCCGGCGACCCGCGCCGGCGGGTGCGGCTGGCCAACGCGCTGGCGGAGGACCTGTACGGGCTGGGCCGGTTCGGTGAGCTGGCCAATCTGCTCAACCCGCTCCTGGGCGACGCGTCGGGACGGGAGCTGCTGCGGGCCCGCCGGATAACCGGTGTCGCGTTCCGCCGGCTCGGCCACCGGGAACTGGCTGTCGGGCAGCTGGGAGCCTGCCTGCAGGCGTGCGTGAACGACCTCGGCCAGCGGCACGAGCTGACGCTGACGGTGTGCCTGAGCTACGCCAACGCGCTGCGGGCCTGCGAGCAGTTCGACAGTGCCCTGCACTACTGCGGGCTCGCCGCCGACGGGTACCGTGCGGCACTGGGCCCGGATCACCCCCTGGTGCAGGTGGCGCAGGTGAACGCGGCCGCGGTGCACCTGACCCGCGGTGACCGGGAACAGGCGGCGAAGGTTCTCGGCGCGGCGTACGACGCGCTTGCCGACAGTGTCGGCGAGGGGCACCCGTTCACGGTGCTGACCGCGGTGAACCGGGCGTTCGCGGTGCCGACCAGCGCCCCTGAACCGGTCTGGTCATGGCCCCGGCAGGCCTACGAGCAGGCGCGGAAGCTTTTCGGGCCGGGTCACCTGGACACGCTGCTCGCGGCCGCGGGATTCGCCCTGACACGGGCGGCCCGCGACGAGGAGGACGGCCTCGCGCCGAGCCTCGATCACATTTTATCGGAGCTGCGCCGCCGGTTCGGTTCCGACCGTGACCTGGTGACACGTGTGGCCTGTGGAATGGCGATAGTGGTGGACATCGAACTCCCCTCGGCATGACCACTGGCGGGCGTCGCCGAAGGTGTCAAATTTTGTCAAGACGAACGTAGGAGTCGTCACGCGGCTGTTTTTGCGTTCTAATCTCTTGGCTTGGGCCAGTTGGTTCAGTCACCTGACACGCGGCTCATGTTATCCGAGAATATCGACTACTATATCGCTCGCTGGGCGGGTTCCAGGGAAACCCTTTCCGGCGGGCCTGGAGGCAATGATGAATGTCGAGTCCACGCCCACCGAGTCTTGGGCACCACTGGCCGATTTGTCTCAGGAGCCTCTGAACTTCCAGGTCAGTAGAGGTTCCGGGATTGTGGAGCAGGCGTTGAGCCGAGTGCTGCACAGCCTGCATGACAAGGACGGCGTGATCAGCTCATTCACCTCGTTCATCTCGGAAGCCTGAGGCACCACGATGCCCGCCGACCCGGTCCGGGCGGCGCATGAGTGCGCAGCGCCGTGGCCGTACAAACAGCTTGACGTCCCGGCACTGCGCGCTGCAGGTCACCCGCCGAAGCCGTTCCGGGAACTGATCCTGAAGGTGCATCAGCGGTGCAATCTCGCCTGCAGTTATTGCTACGTCTACGAAATGGCTGACCAGAGTTGGCAGGACCGGCCCCTCACCATGTCGGACGAGATCCGCGATGCGGCCCTGTCGCGATTCGCCGACCATGCGCGGCGCCACAATCTCGCCAAAGTTCGCATCGTCCTTCACGGCGGTGAGCCCCTGCTCTACGGCACGGACCGCATAACCGAGCTCGTCGCGGTTGCGCGCCGTAGTTTCGATCCGCAGACCCAGGTCAGGTTCGGGATGCAGACCAACGGGGCCCTGCTGACCGAGCAGGTCGTGGCAGCCCTGGTCAAGCACGGCATCGCCACAGGGGTCAGCCTCGACGGCGCCCCTGCCGACAACGACCGGCACCGCCGTACCAGAGACGGACGAGGCAGTTTCGCGGCAGTGGCCCGAGGATTACGACTGCTCTGCCGGCCGGAGAACCGGTCGGCCTATGCGGGCCTGCTCTGCACCGTCGATCCGAGCACCGATCCGATCGCTTGCTACGAGCAGTTGCTCGGCTTCGACCCACCCGCGATCGACCTGCTGCTGCCGCACGCGAACTGGCAGACTCCGCCGATGCGGCTGGACACGACAGCAACGCCGTACGCGGATTGGCTGATCGCCGTCTTCGAGCACTGGTACGAGGGCGGGGCCCCGGTGAGAATCAGGCTGTTCGACGACACGATCAGCCTGGTGCTCGGCGGACCGAGCCACAGCGAGCAGATCGGGCTGAGCCCGTCCGGCCTCGTGATCGTCGAGTCCGACGGCGCGATCGAGCAGGTCGACGCGTTGAAAAGCGCCTACGCCGGCGCCTGCGCGACCGGACTGCACGTACAGCACCACAGTTTCGACGACGCGCTGGATCATCCCGGCATCGTCGCCCGGCAGATCGGCATGGCCGCGCTGGCCGACGAGTGCTTGGTCTGCCCGGCAGTCGAGGTCTGCGGCGGCGGCCACTACGCCCACCGCTACCGCCCCGGAACCGGCTTCCGCGCCCCGTCTGTGCACTGCGACGATCTGCTCGTGTTCACTCGTCACGTCTATGAGCGCGTCGCCGACGATCTGGGCGCATCGATCGGGAGCTCAAAATGATCACCGTTTTGCGGATCAGTCCTATGGCGTTCGAGCGACTCGCCACCGGTGACGGCGGTCCTGAGTCGATCCACGAGCTGTATCAGGCCCAGGAGAACAAGAATCTGCTGTTGATCCGCTACCTGCTCGAGCAGTACCCGGACGGCGGCATGACCCTGGCGGCGCTGCTCGAACAGTGCCGCACCACCGCACCCGAGCGGTTCCGGGA
>KL571514.1:4070-7835 GCA_000715855.1 Actinoplanes liguriensis | reverse complement strand
GTCACCTGAGCGGCGATATCGCAGGCAAGCGGATTCGCCTGAGCTTGGACGACATCCACCCATATCGGCACGGCTATCACGTGCCACCGGCCAACCGGCTCGGCAACGCCGATCTGGCCGTGTGGCAGGACCGGTTCGAGCAGGCCTGGGCACTGCTCGCCCGGCATCTGCCGCAACGGGCCGACGAGATGACCGCCGGGCTGCGGACGCTCGTTCCGCTGGTCCAGATCGAGTCACGGTCGGCGCTCAGTGCCACCTTGCGGCACGCGTTCGGCGTGTTCGGGCTGACCCTGCCGCCCACCCCGCACGACTTCGCGGTGACGCTCGTCCACGAGTTCCAGCATTCCAAGCTGAGCGCGTTGCTGGACCTGGTGGCGCTGACCGACCCCGGCGACGGGCGCCGATACTTCGCGCCGTGGCGCACCGACCCGCGACCGCTGGCGGGCCTGCTACAAGGGGTGTACGCGTTCGTCGGGGTCGCCGACACCTGGCGGGCGCTGCAGGGGACCGTCGAGGTCGCGACCGCGCGGTTCGCCGAGGCGCGCCTGCAGGTCGACCGCGGCCTGACCGCCGTCGAGGAGTCCGGTGCGCTGACCGGCGACGGTGACCGCTTCGTCGCCGGTCTGCGGGAGACGGCCGACCGGCTGATGGCGGTGCCGGTCCCGGCGGTCGCCGACGCCGCGGCCCGCTCGCGCCTGGCCCGGACCTATCAGGCCTGGCGCGAGCACAACCAGGGCTGACTCAGGTCGGCGGCGGCTCGATGTCGCCCTCCAACCGGCGACCGGCGACCGCGTCGGCGACCTCGGGGTGATCGGCGCCGAGCTGGTCGCGCAGCCGGCTCACCGCGTCCTCGAACATCCGCGCGCCGCGTTGCTCATCGCCGGTGGCCCGCAGATCGTGCGCGAGATTGATCTCCCGCATCAGCACGTACGGATGATCACCGGCACCGCTGCTGAGCTCGAGCATCCGCTCCGACAACCGGCGCGCCTGCCCGGCGTTTCCGGCCAGCGCATAGTCGGTGGCCAGCGATGTTCCGGCGCAGATCGTGTAGGCGTGCCCGATCCGCAGCTTCTCCTGCAGCCGGTCGTAGGCCCTCTGGTCGAGCGCGGTGGCGCGTTCCAGGTCGCCCTGCGCCCGCAGCAGAACGGCCCGGTTGACCTCCGCGACCAGGGCCAGCGGATGGTCCGAGACGAAGTAGACACGGAACCGTTCCAGCACCTCATCGAGCAGGGACGCGGCCTCCTCGATCTGCCCGACCTGCCGCAGGGCGTTGGCCAGGCTCATCGCCGCCAGCACGGCGTGCTCGTGGCTCGCTTTGAGGGTGCGCACCGTCCGTTCGTGTGCTTCCCGCAGCACCCGGACCGCGTCGTCGAGCTTCCCGAGCTTGCGCAACACGATCGCGTACGTGCGCTGAGCCGTGAGCGCAAGCGGATGCGTGTCACTGACCTGACGTCTCTGGGGTGGCAGCCACTCCTCGATGCGTTCGAGGGCCTCCTGATAGCGGCCGAGGCCGTAGAAGTCCCGCGCAAGGTGCATGTTCATCCGGAACTGCTCGCAGTCGAGCGCGTCTAAAGCGCCGAGGTCGGATGCGACCTTCTCGTCGATGAGTGCCGCCTCGGTGAACTGGCCCATCAGCCGATGCCCGGCAGCCACATTGCTCTGCACCCGCAGCATGTAGATGTCGTCCTCGTCGAAGACCCGGCGGTGCAGCTCGGCACTGCGCCGGTCGAACTCCAGCGCCTCGGCGTAACGGCCCTCGATGCGCAGGACGTGCCCGAGCTGGTTGCCGGCGATCAGGGTGGACTCGTGCATGGGGCCGAGCAGGGGGCTCCTCACGAATCTGTCGTACGTGTCCTTGATGATCTCCGCGGCCAGCGCGCTGTCGCCCAGGGCCCGGGTCGCGTTCGCCACCTGTGCCCTGGCCAGCAGGGTCGCCTGCCCGTCCGGGCCGAGCTGATCGTCAGCCGGATCCCAGTTCGACCATGCGGTCGCCGCCTGCTGGGCAAGTCGGCGACTGTTCTCGTAGTCGCCGACCAGGTACAGGAAGCGGCCCTGGTCGAGGACGGTCTGGCGGCCCTGCGGCGTACCCGAGCGGATCATGTCGGCGGGCAGCAGGTGCGGGCCCATCTCGGCCTGCAGGTCCAGCTCGCCGTTCAGGTCGGGATCACCGGGGTTCGCCGCCGCCAGCAGGTTCTGCACGTTGCGCAGCGTCTGCGCACGCTGCTCGGCGTCGAGGATGTCGCGCAGGACCCGCTGCACCAGCCGGTGCACCTGCAGGCGTGGCGACTTGTCCGCGCTGGACGGAGCGGCAGCCGACGGTGTCCGGCTCACCGTCTTGGCCAGCCCGTAGCGGCGCAGCTCACGCACCAGTTGCCCGGTCCGGATCGGATTGTTCAGCGCGTCGCGCAGCGGCGGCGACAGGTCGGCGTTGCGGCCCCGGTGCAGCAGCGACTGCCGGATCCCCTCGCCGCCGAGGAAGGCGAAGAGGCCGAAGAACTGCGCGACCGCCTGATCATTGTCGCGCAGCTTCTCCATCGCGACGGCGACGAACGCCGCGACCGTCAGCGGATAGCCGGGCGGCTGGCCCTCGTTGAGCAGCTCGATGCGGTCGTCGAGCAGGTCGATGTACTCCTGGACCGGCATCCCGGTCGCCAGATACCAGGCCAGGGCCTGTTCCAGCGCGAGCGGCAGGTCACCGAGCTTGTCGGCGAGCGCGTCGGCCTCGGCCTCAGTGATCAGCGGATTGTCGTCCGTGTCGACGGCCCGCTTGGTGAGCAGCTGGATGCTCTCGTCGCGGCGGAAGACGTCGACCTCGATGGCGATGCCGATCCGGTTCCACTCCTCGTTGCGAGTGGTGACGATGACGTGCCCGCCGGTGGAGGGGATGAGGTCGGTCAGCCGGTCCGGGTCGTCCGCGTTGTCATACACCAGCAGCCACTCGCGGTCGCTGCCGGCCAGCCAGTTCAGCACCGTGCGGGCGGTCTCCTGCTGGTCGTCGGCGACCGGCAGGTCCAGTCGCCGCGCGAGCTGGGTCAGCGCCGACAGCACCGTCGAGTTGTCCTCGGCCTGCATCCACCAGATCAGGTCGTACTGATCGAGGTGCCGGTGCACGTACTCGTTGACGAGCTGGGTCTTGCCGACGCCACCCATGCCGTTGAGGGCGGGCGGGAGCACCGAGGTCGTCGAGTCCTGCTCCAGCGCCCGGCCCAGCCGGTCGAGCAGCTCGACGCGGCCGGTGAAATTACGGTTCCGGATCGGGATGTCGCCGACGATCCGCTCCTCCGGCCGGTAGACGTACTGCCGGGCGTTGCGGGGCCGGGCCAGCGCGGCGAACCGCTGGGCGGCCTCGCCGCGGTGCCGCGTGCTCAGGATCTCGGCGAAGGCGCGCAGGTCGGCGGGGGCGTCGACGAGCAGGTCGACCAGCGCGGCCAAGTCGACTGCCGGGTCGTCGGACCTGGTGAACACCAGTTCCCTTTTCAAGGTCTCGCTCAGCTCCGTGATCCTGGTGTCCCTGGTCCCACGACTGGCGAGACCCGGGACCAGGAGAAGAGCATCAATCAGACGGTTCCGAGAATTGCGCAAGTCCGGCACGGCTTCTCACTTCCGAAGCACGGATGAACCCTGAGCCTGCAGAATATCGGAACCGCCACTATGCGGGTCATCGGTGGAAAGCGCCGCATCGTCCTGTGAGCTTTCCGGGGATGGGCTCAGCGCAGCACCAGCAGGTCGAGTGTGTCCTGTTGCGGGCCTGTCTCTTATACACAT
>KL571514.1:3509-3798 GCA_000715855.1 Actinoplanes liguriensis | reverse complement strand
CAGCCGTTCGAGCCCGGCCGCATAGGCGTCATCACTGATCAGCTGCAGCAGCGTGTGGGCCTCCCGGCGCAGTGCCACGGCGGCGTCGCGCAACGACGGCGCGGAAACCTGAGTAACGGCCTCCACGGTCGCGGACGGCAATCCGAATGCGTTCACGATCGTCTCGACCGACGGATATTCACGTTCCAGAGCCGCGATCGTTTCCGGCCAGAAACGGCACACCGTGATTCCGGCATGCCGGCCCGGAAACGCCGATCTGATCAATATCTGTCTCTTATACACATCTCTG
>KL571514.1:1509-3277 GCA_000715855.1 Actinoplanes liguriensis | reverse complement strand
CGCGGGCAGCCGCCGGCAGGTCCGGCACGTGGTGGATGACCGTCGACAGCCAGACGGCGTCCACACTGGCGTCGGCGACCGGGATCCGCGCCGCGTGGCCCGCGAGCACCGGCTCGAACACCGCACGGTCGCGCATCGCCTCCGACGGCTCGACCGCGACCACCCGCACCCCGGGCCACCAGCGTCCGAACGCCGCCGCCCAGGTGCCGGTGCCGCAGCCGAGATCGAGCACGCGCATTCCCGGGCGCGGGTCGAGGTGCCGGGCGATCGCCTCCCGCCAGGGCTGCAGCGCGTCGTCGTCGAGGTGGCGGGTCGCCGCGAACGCGGTGGCGTCGCTGTCGTCGTACGCGATAAGGGCCATGACCCCAGCCAACCCGGTCGCACCGCCGTCAGGCAAGGCGGGATCGGTCAGAAGCGGGTGTTGTCCACCCACCGCTGCAGCAGCGCCCGGTCCCCGGTGGACTCGCCGGGCGGACGCCGCCGGTTGAGCACCAGCAGCAGCTCGAGCGCCGGCGCGTCGAGGCGTACGTCGGCGGGCGCGGTGCCGGGCCGCCAGGTCGCGCCGTCCGGGGCGAGTGTCACGTGCCAGCCGTGCTTGCCGTCGCTGAACTGCAGGGTCTCGCCGTCGCCGCGCAGCCCGGTCATCGGTGACGGGTCGCGGCGGCTCAGCGTGGCGCAGCACAGCAGGATGTCGGCGACCCCGTCGACGGCGAGGTCCTCGTCGAGGTCGCCGCCGGGTTCGGCGTCGAACCGGTGGATGATCAGGTCGTGCAGCATCCGCCGGGCCCAGAACCCGGTCGTCTGGTGCTGTGGCACCCACGTCCACACCGGCGTGTCGAAACCCTGCTCGCTGATCGCGGCGACCATTCCGGCCGCGCCCTCGGTCAGCCAGGCGGTCCACTGCCGGGGGTCGTCGGGGGCGTCGATCAGCCGGTACGAGCCGGGTGCGCCGCTCGCCCGGGCGCGGACCACCGCGGTGGACAGGCGGTGCCCGGTGCCGATGTGCGTGACCAGGTCCCGCAGGGTCCAGTCCGGGCAGGCGGGCACCGGTTCGGCCGGGTCGCGCCCGTCGACGGCGGCCGCGACCCGGGCCGTCTCGGATTGCATGGCGGACAGATATCGATCAGGGGTGAGCCAGTCCACACCTGGCGATGCTACCGGCATGACGGCTCATGAGGAGCCAGGCGATTTCGGCGTACGTCGTGAGCAGTGCCCGGCGGCGGCTCGACCGCAACTACCCATTGAGGACGATCTCTGTCAGGCCTAGGCTAAATAGTGACAAAGATCGATCTTTTCGGGTTGTTCGGGTCACGGGGGTAGTCATGGTCGCTCGACGCCGGTTGCTGGCCGGCCTGCTCGCCACACCGCTACTGGCCGCCTGCGAGGAGGACGAGAAGTCACCGTCGGCGGGGACGAGAGCGACCTTCCTGACCGCGTACGGGACCACGCCCCGGGAGACGTACGCGTGGGTGGGCCTGGCCAAGGGGTTCTTCGCCGAGGTGGGCATCGACCTGACCGTGCTGCCGGGGCAGCCCAGCGACGCCAACCTCAAGTCGCTGGCCGCGGGCAAGGCGCAGTTCGCCAGCCTCGACTACGTGAGCGCGATCCGGGGCGCGACCAGCTTCCCGGACTACCGGGCGATCATGGCGCTGCAGAACACCACGCTGCTGGGCATGATCACGCTCGCGGATCGGGGCATCGCGAAACCGGGCGACCTGGCCGGCCGCACCCTGGGGGCGGCTCCGGCGGCCGCCAGTCAGACGCTGTT
>KL571514.1:648-1313 GCA_000715855.1 Actinoplanes liguriensis | reverse complement strand
AGTCAGACGCTGTTCCCCGCGTACGCGCAAGCCGCCGGTTTTGATCCGAAGAGCTGCACCTTCGTGCAGGCGCCCACCGATCAACTGCCCGCGCTGCTCGCCTCCGGGCGCGTCGACGCGATCGGGGCCTACGCGACCGACACGGCCAACGTGGAGAACGCGGCGCCGGGAAAGACCGCGGTGGCGCTGCCGTACGGCGAGTTCATCAACGACCTCTACGGCACCGTCATGATCGCCACGAGCGGGGTGCTGACCACCGACCCCGGGCTCGCGCAGCGATTCGCGAGCGCGATGGCCACGACCGTGCAGTTCACCGTCGACCAGCCCGAGGAGGCCGGCCGGCTCGTGCAGCAGCAACTGCCGACGGTCAAGGGCGCCGTCGTCACGGCCATCGACAAGAAACTGAAGCCGTACGTCGGTCCGTTCTCCCTCGATCCGGCGAAGGTGACCCGCGGCATCACCGTGCTGCGCGCCGCGGGGCTGGCCAAAGCGGGCCTGCAACCGGACGACGTGATCGACTTCAGCGTCACGACGAAGGCGGGCGTCAAGTGAGAGCCGGTCAGGGATACGCCTTCGACAACAGCAGCGTCCAGGCCACCGACCACCACACCGCCCTGGCCGACCTGCTCGACCCGGCCACCCGGGCGTCTGTCTCTTATACACAT
>KL571514.1:0-478 GCA_000715855.1 Actinoplanes liguriensis | reverse complement strand
ACACGCCTCCCTCGCGCCATCAGAGATGTGTATAAGAGACAGGGCGGCGCAGGTCGTCGCCACCGATCTCAAGACCCAGCACATCCCGGCGCACCCGCGGGTCGCCGTCCGCGAGCACGACATCGTCACCGGCGAGCCGCTGGGCACGTTCGACCTGGTGCACGCCCGGCTGCTGCTCAACCACCTGCCGGAGCGCGACCTCGCGCTGCGACGCCTGGTGGACGCGCTGGCGCCGGGCGGGGTGCTGCTGACCGAGGACCTGTTGCCGCCGGCCGGCGACGACCTCGTCGCGTACGCCCCCGATCCTGCGACCGCGGCGCTGCTCGCCCGCTTCCAGAGCGTGCACTCCAGTGCCCTGGAAGCTCACGGCAACGACCGGACGTGGTCGCGGCGGGCACACGCCGCGTTCTACCCGGCCGGGCTGACCGACGTGCAGGTGCGGGCGTACGCGACGGAGTGGCGTGGCGGCGGCCCGGGT
>KL571513.1:3971-5153 GCA_000715855.1 Actinoplanes liguriensis | reverse complement strand
TCCTGGGTGAATCGGCCGCCGCTGGCGGAGCCGCAGCACGGCACGTTCCTGCTGAATCACCACGGGAGTGGCCGGTGGCTGCTCGAACAGCCGGCCGGGGTGCCCCTGCTGGCGGGCGACGCCACGACGGTGACCGCGGCCGGTGGCGGGCCGGTCGACGCGGGCCTGGGCTGGGTGCAGAGTCCGGCCGGGCTGATCGTCGATCCGGCGGCCTGGTTCGACCCGGCCGAGGCCGAGGTGTTCGAGCTTCCGGGGCTTGAGCTCAGGGCCGGGCGGGCCTGTGTGCCGCTCGCCGTGAAGTACTCACGGCACACCGCGCGGCGGATGCTGCTCTGGGTCGACCAGGAGTGGGGCGTCATCCTGGCCGCGCGTTCGGACGACGCCGAGCAGCGGGACCATCCCCGCTTCGAGCTCAGCGTGACCGAGGTCCGGGCGACGATATGACAGGCGAAGATGCGACCTGAAAGGCGAAAACGCGAGCTGAGGGGTGGCGATGGCCGGGCTCGAGGGGTGAGCCCGGCCATCGCCGTGAGGGGTGAGGGTCAGCCGGTGATGGTCACCGGGATGCGGCGGATGACGGTGTGGCCGTCGCTGATGGCCAGGACGCCCTGGTACTGCTTGCCGGCCCGCAGACCGGACCAGCGGACGGTGGCCCGCGTGGTCGAGCCGGCCTTGATGGTGCTCCTGGCCGGGGTGGCGGTGAACGTCCCGGTGTTCACGCCGGGCGCACCCGGGGTGACGACCGTGTAGGTGAACTGCTGGCCGGTCTGGCCGGCCGGCAGGTTGTCCAGCTCGATCTGCTCGACGACCAGCGTGTAGTCGCCGGCGCCGTCGGGCAGGTTCAGCGTGGCGGTGTTCGGGGAGTGCATGAACTGCGCGTCGACGTACTCACCCTTGGCGTTGAAGACCTTGGTGTAGAAGTCGCCGCACGGGGTGTCCTCGTCGTCGTCGCAGCGGCCGTACTGCGCGTCGATCCGGACGCTGGGGCCGACGCTGCCGGCCGGCACGTGGATCGTGGTGACCTTCATCGACGCCGGGACCGGGTTCGGGAGGTGCTCGTAGAGGTCGTCCCAGGCGTTGCCGGCCACCCCGGTGAGGGTGAATCCGGTGCTGGTTCCGGCGGTCAGCCCGGCCGGGGTGATCTCCAGGCGGCCCTGCCAGCCGGCCTGGACGCCGACGATG
>KL571513.1:0-3767 GCA_000715855.1 Actinoplanes liguriensis | reverse complement strand
TGTGTATAAGAGACAGGTGACCTTCTCCGGCGCGACGATCTGGGTGTTGTTCACCAGGATCGGGCTGCGGACCTTGTGGCCCTGGGTGTCGGCCCAGGTCAGGTTGCCGCTGACCGGGACACCGAACGCGCCGCCGGCGTGCGTGACGGTGAGCGTGTAGGTGACCGAGGCTCCCGGCCGCACGGTGAACCGCGCCGGGCTGACCGTGACCGTGTAGCCCTTCGGGGCGTCGACCTTCGCGACGTACGTGCTGGTCCGCCGGCCGGCGTTGGTGACGGTCCGCTGGATCGAACGGGTGCCGATCATCTTGCCGAACGCGACCGACGGGTAGTTGAGCGCGGCCGTCGGGGTCGCGTCGACGCCGGTGCAGTCCGGGGCGTACCCCCAGTCGTTGCTGTCCTCGCGGGCCGCGTAGGCGCCGCAGAGGAAGCCCGCCCACTGCGCCGGCGTGGACCGGTAGACCAGGCCGGGGTCGAGCGTGGTCGCCGGGACGACCTCCCCGGAGCCGTAGTTGAGCGGCGTCGCAGGCTGATCGACGTACGTCGGGACATGGCCTTTATCGGTCTTGTCGCGGGAGCCGGTCATCAGCGCGGAGCGGATCGCGGTCGGGTCCCACGCCGGATGCTTCTGCTTGACCAGGGCGGCGAGACCGGCGATGTGCGGGGTCGCCATCGACGTGCCGGACATCATCGCGAAGGTGCCGTCGTGCTCGGCCGGGGAGACCGCGGCGATCACGTCGGTGCCGGGCGCGGCGATGTCCGGCTTGATCAGGTCGCCGCCGCTGAGCGTGGACGGGCCGGACGACGAGTAGCCGGCGATCGCGGGCGCCTCCACCCTGGTGAACGCGCCGGCGGAGAGCTTGACGGTGGGCTTCGCGGTGGCGGCGTAGGCGATCAGCGCCGCACCGGTCGGCACGTCGACGTGCGCGGTCGGGACCGCGTGCAGGTCGGCCATCAGCGCGTTCGGGTCCCATTCGGGCTGGTAGAGGATCATGCCGACACCACCCGCGTCCGCGACCACCTGGCTCTTCGACACGCGCGCCGTCTCGCCCCGGGCGCAGAGCACGATCGTGCCCTTGACCTTGGCCGGGTCCAGCGCGCCGGGCACGCACAGGCTCGCCCAGTAGTCGTCGCCCTCGATCGTCGACGCGGCCCGGCTGTCGAGCAGCGTCGCCGTGGTGCTGGCGGCCCCGATGCCGACCCCGGTGTAGGTGCGGCCGTTGCCGAGCTTGATCGTGCGCAGCCAGCGGTGGTCCTGCTCGGTGGCGGCGACCGTGGTCACCCACGGCAGCGTGTTGTCGACCGAGCCGGCGCCCGGGCCGGCGTTGCCCGCGGCGGCCACGAACACCCCGGCCGCGGCGGCGTTGAAGAACGCCTCGTCGATCGGTGTCCACGCCTCGCTGTCGTCGCCGACCGAGTAGTTGATGACGTCCACGCCGTCGGCGACCGCGTCCTCGATCGCGGCGATGATGTCGGTCATGCTGCCGACCGCCCCGCCCGCGCCGTCGGACCAGAGCGCCTTGTAGATCGCGAGCCGCGCCCCCGGCGCCATACCGGTGATCGTGCCCATGTCCATGCCGGACACCGTCGCGTGCACGCCGCTGAGCCCGGCGGCCGTGCTGGCGGTGTGCGTGCCGTGGCCGTTGCTGTCACGCGGGGACTTGAACTCGTCGGGGTTCAGCGTGGAGAGGGCGTCGTTGTCGTACCAGCGGGCGCCGATCACCTTGTTGTTGCAGCGCGCCGGCTCGGCCGTACCGAAATCGCAGGCGCCCTTGAATTTCGCGGCGATCACGCGGGCGTCCGGTCGCGGCTCGGGCAGCGACGCGAAGCTCGGGCTCTCGGGCCAGTAACCGCTGTCGATGACGCCGATGATCGTGCCCTCACCGGCGTGCTTGTCGCCGCCGAACTCCCGCTGGAACACGCCGTTGCGGCCGGTCAGGCCCAGTTCGTCGGCGGGCATCGCGACCTGCGCGTGGACCAGCGTGTCCGGGAGGACCGCGGCGACCCCGGCGGTCTTGCGCAGCGTCGCCGCCTGATCCGCGGTGAGGGTCGTGGTGAAACCGTTGAACGTGGTGTCGAAGGTGTGGCCGATGCTGACCCGGGCGGCCTTGGCGACGCTCTCGCGCCGCTGCCCGAGATAGCCGCGATAGGCGCCGGCGTCCGCGGTGGTCCGGCTGAGCTTCGCGCCTTGCGGCGCGCGAGTGGCTTTCAGATCTTTGACCCCACCGGCGTACGCGGCCAGGGGCGCATCCTTCAATCGGACCACATAGCGTCCGGCCAGGTCGGGTTTGCCCGGCGCGGTTCCGTCACCGAGCGGGTCCGCCGACGCGGGTAGCGCCGTGATGCCCGCGCCGGTCAGCGCGACGAGCAGGGCGGCGACGCCGGTGCCCAGCCGCCGGAGGCGATGGTTCATGAACGGTTCCACAACACCGATTCCTCTCTCCCGGCGCTCTTGGCGACGGGCGAGCTGAACCTACGAAGAACGTCGATCAACAGAACAGTCGTGGATCGGAAACCGCCACACCCGGAAACAGTCTCGTAACCGAACGAGCCGCGTCCCGTAACAACCCGCGCGCACGCGGCTGTCGCCGGGCTGTCAGCCGGGCAGCACGGAGGGGAGCTCGCGCCGGGAGCTGACGCCCAGCTTCTGGTAGACCTTGCCGAGGTGCCACTCGACCGTGCGCGGGCTCAGGAACAGCGCGGCCGCGATCTCCCCGGTGGTCCGGCCGGTGACGGCGAGCTGCGTGACCGCCGCCTCCTGCGCGGTCAGCCCGGTGTGCGCGGCCGGGACCCGTTTCGGGACCCGCTCCCCGGCGGCGGCCAGTTCCCGTTCGGCGCGCGCGGCGAAGAACGTCGCGCCGGCCCCGGCGAACGTGTCGTAGGCGGCCTTCAGCTCCGCGCGGGCCTCGGCCGGCCGTCCCTGCCGGCGCAGCCATTCGCCGAAGAGCAGCCGCGCCCTGTCCCCCTGCCCCCTCGTCCCGGTCACGGAGAGCAGCTCGACCGCCTCCCGGTAACAGGCCTCCGCCTCGGACTCCGGCCCGGCGAGCGCGTCGGCGACGGCCTGGAACCCGCGCGCGGCCCGCGTCGGCGTGACCGACGTCTGCTCGGCGAGCCGCGAGCGCGCCTCCGACGCCAGCTCGGCCTGGCCGGAGAGCGCGGCCGCTTCCACCAGCTCGCGCAGCGACCCGAGCCCGAGGGCGATCTCGCCGTGCGCGGCGGCGTCCCGCGCGGCCGTCGCCGCCGCCGGGAAGTCGCCCCGCCCGTTGTGGAAGATCGCGAGCGCGCGCATGGCCACGGTGTGCAGCCGCCCGTCCCCGCGGGCGGCGGCGTCCGCCAGTTTCGCCGCGAGCATCTCCCGCGCCTGCTGTTCCGGGCCGCAGTGCGCGACCAGCAGCAGCCGCGCCAGTTGGTACACGGTGGCGCCGGTCTCCCGGATCACGGTGTCGACCTCCACCATCAGGTCCGCCGCCTCGCCGAGAAGGCCCTCGTCGATCAGGCTGTGCGCCCGGACGGCGAGCGCGTTGGGCAGCAGCGACAGCGCCCCGCTGGCCCGCGCGTGCCGGACGGCCTGCTCGGTCATCCGGTACGCGAGGTCGTGCCGGAACAGGTCGTGGGCGGCGGCCGCGGCCACCCACACGTGGTCGAAGTCCTCGGCGGCGCCCATCGCGTCGAGGGCACGGCCGAGGGCGGGCGCCGCGGCGGTGCGCCCGTCGAGCACCCAGGAGACGAACCCGGCCAGCAGCAGGTCCTGTCTCTTATACACATCTC
>KL571512.1:10828-12680 GCA_000715855.1 Actinoplanes liguriensis | reverse complement strand
CCCGGGGTCAGCGCGGTGGCCGGGCCGGCCACCCAGTCGAGCAGCAGCAGGTAGCCGGAGCGGGTCCACGGCGCCACCACGAGCAGGCCGACGACCAGGCCGAGCAACGCGGACTCCGCGGTCAGCCGGGCCGCCGGGCCGGGCCGCCGGTGTCGCGCGCGCGGCGCCCGGCGAAGAACTCCCCCACTCCGCCTGATCTCGGTCATTTGGGCCAGTATCGGCAATCCGCCCGGGCGCCGCGGTGATATCCCCGAACGTTCTCAACCCTGCTCCATCCCCGCCGATCTGCCGGGTCACCGCCGCACTGCGGCACAAGATCCGCGGAGGGCCGATGCGCATCCTGATCCTGAACTGGCGCGACCTGAGCCACCCGGCGTCCGGCGGCGCCGAGGTCTACACCGAGCAGGTGCTGCGCCGCTGGGCGGCGGCCGGGCACCAGGTCACCCTGTTCGCGGCGGCCGTGGCCGGGCGTCCGGCCGACGAGGTTCGCGAGGGCTACCGCATCGTTCGCGCGGGCAGCCGCTTCACCGTCTACCGGGAGGCCCGGCGCTGGTGGCAGCGGCACGGCCGTGGGCACTTCGACGTCGTGATCGACGAGACGAACACGGTGCCGTTCCAGGCCCACGAGTGGGTCGACGACGGCGCCCGCACGATCGCCCTGGTCCACCAGACCTGCGAGGAGATCTGGCACATCAACGCCCCGCCGCTGCTGGCGCACCTGGGCCGGCACCTGTCTCTTATACACCTCGGCGGCGGCCCGATCCTGGCCGTCTCCGCGTCGACCCGCGAGGCGCTGGCCCGCTTCGGCGCACACGACGTGACCGTGGTGCCGGAGGGATACGAGCCGCCGGATCCGCTGCCCCGGCCCGCCAAGGAGGAGCTGCCCACTGCCGTGTTCTGCGGCCGGATGGTGCGCTACAAGCGGCCCGGTGACGTGGTCCGGGCGGTGGAGCTGGCCCGTGCGGCGATCCCGGGCCTGCGGCTGTGGATGCTCGGCGGCGGCCCGCTGCTGGACCGGCTCGCCGCCGACGCGCCGGACGGTGTCGACTTCCTCGGCCGGGTCAGCGAGCAGGAGAAGCACGACCGGATGGCCCGCGCGCACGTGCACCTGGCGGCCAGTGTGCGCGAGGGCTGGGGGCTGGTGGTCACCGAGGCGGCCGCGCTGGGCACGCCGACGATCGCGTACGACGTACCGGGCCTGCGCGACTCCACGCAGGCCGCCCACGGGATCGTGGTGCCGCCGCGACCCGAGGCGATGGCCGATCACCTGGTGCAGGCGCTGCCCGGCTGGCTGGAGCAACCGCCACGACCGCTGGCGTACGGCGGCGCCCACTCCTGGGACGACGTCGCCGCCACCCTGCTCGACGCCGTGGACCGGCACGCCCGCTGCCCGCGCGGCCCGATGCTGGTGGCCGCGTGAGCTGGGCTCAGTGGCAGCGCGCGCTGCCCTCGTCCTCGGTGTCGCGGGCGGCCTCCAGCGGATGGAATGCCCAGCTGTAGGAGGCGGGTTTCAGCGTCAGCTCGAGGACGCCGTGGTGGTCGTAGTCCGCGTAGGCGCCGACCGGGGCCCCGGTCGCGGCGGTGCCCTCAGGCCGGTAGTGCGCCTGACCGCCGGTGCCGACCACGAACTGCCGGATCCCCTGCCGGTCCGCGACGCCGTCCGGGTTCAGCGGCCCGAAACGCTGGTAGTCGGCCTCGTGCCCGGACAGCAGCAGGTCCACCCGGTGCCGGTAGAGGGTGCGGTACAGCTGCCCGGTCCGCTCGTCGGGCCCAGCGATCCCGGTCGACCAGCGCGGGTGATGCCACGCGGCGATCACGCACCGGCTGCCGTTGGCGGCCAGGTCGGCGTCGA
>KL571512.1:10099-10609 GCA_000715855.1 Actinoplanes liguriensis | reverse complement strand
CGTTGGCGGCCAGGTCGGCGTCGAGCCAGGCCTGCTGCGGCGACCCGGAGCCGCAACCGCCGGTCACCGCGGCACAGCTCGAGTCCAGCACCACCAGGTGCCACTGGCCGATCTCCTGCGACCAGTACCCGCGCTTGTCGCCGATCCGGTCGCCGAAATAGGTGGTGAACGACGACGCGTCCTGCACCTTGTGCTCCTGGTTGCCGTAGACCGGCACGGTTCTCGAGCGCAGCCTGCCGTAGGACGGGCCGTAGACGGTGCGGTACGCCTCGGCGGTCGGCATCTCGTACTGCACGTCGCCGAGCGCCAGCAGCACGTCCGGCGCCAGCGCCACCGCGATGTCGGAGACCGCCTGCTGACGGCATCGGTCGCCCTGCTCGCGGGTGGCGCGCTCGAGGTCCGGGTCGGCCGGGTCGCAGGCCATGTCACCGACAGCGACCACGGTGACCTGGTCCGCGCTGATGAACGCCTTCCTCAGCGGCCAGCCGGCGACCACCACCACGGCTACCA
>KL571512.1:9349-9761 GCA_000715855.1 Actinoplanes liguriensis | reverse complement strand
CATGAAGAGGCAGGCTGTCGCGACCGTGAGCGGCAGCAGGTAGAACGCGTACCGGGAGATCCGGGCCGGCCCGTAGCCGAGCGCGAAGTCACCACCTGCGGGCAGCGTCCAGCCGGCCATCCAGCCTTGCAGGGTCACCTTGGTCGCGCCGGTGATCCCGGTCAGCCGCCAGCCCGGCGCGGCGCTCTCAGCCATCGCCACCGTGGTCGGCCCGGGCGTGGTCACGGTGCCGGCGAAGTGGGCCGGATCGTGCCGCGTCCAGTGCACCGACGAGGCCGCCGCGGCGGATGCCTGCCGGACCAGGACGACGGCCGCGGTGCTCGCCACCGGGCGCAGCCGCACACCCTTGTACTCGACCTGTGATTGCTGCCGGCCGGCCAGGTCGCGCAGCCCGTACAGGTAGAGGCGGGGG
>KL571512.1:5314-9082 GCA_000715855.1 Actinoplanes liguriensis | reverse complement strand
GTCGCGCAGCCCGTACAGGTAGAGGCGGGTCTCCACCGCCTCCGGGTCGGGCGGCAGAAGCGTCTCGTACGGCGTCCACCCGTTGTACACCGCCACCGAAGGCAGCTTGCGGCACAGGTCGGGTCCGCGCAGGTAGAGACAGAACTTGGGGTTGCGCAGGGCGACGCTGCGCGCCTGCATGGACAACTCGTAGAGCGCGGAGGCGCCGACGTCACCAGCGGTCGACCCGATGCAGGCCAGGTGGCTGACGGCCTTGAGCGTGTACGTGGTCTCGCCGTCGACCCCGGTCTGCTCCTGGGCATCCAGCCCGGCCTGCGCGGCGCTCTTGTCGTCGTAGCGGTAGCAGTCCTCCAGCTGGGAGAACGGGGCCAGCACCGAGCCGGCCTGCCCGCCGTCGACGCTGAGCCGATGGCTGCCGGCGGTGAGCTCGATGCTGTTCTGCGGCACCTCCGGCGGCCACGCCTCGCGGGTGGCCGCGACGTTCAGGGCCTGGACCTGGACCGCCCGGTACTCGACCACGGTCTTCGGTTTGAGCCGCTGGCCGACGTCGGCGTGCAGGATGATCTGCAACTCGCCGCCGGCGTCCATGGTCACCACGCCCTCGTAGTCCGTCCAGTCCTCGCTGAGCGCGGGCCGGGCGGCCAGCTCGCACCCGGCCGCGCCGGACTGCCACAGGCAGATCTGCGGCCGGGCGCCGCTCACGTGCCGGTACTGCAGGCGGACCCGGTAGATCTGCCCGGCCGGCGCGTCGCTGACCACCACCCGGGTGCAGGCCGCGTGATCGGCGGCGCCGAGCCGGACGGTGCGGCCGGTTCCCGCGCCGGTCACGGTCGCGGTCAGGCCGAGCTCGCGCCACGGCCGCGGCTCGTAGTTGTCGCAGTCGAAGACCGGGCTGAATCCGCTGACCTTCGCCGGTTGCGCGGCGGCCAGCAGGGTGAGCTCGGTGGCGGCGCCGATCGGCACCGGCGCCGGATGGGCGACGTCCAGCGACACGGTACGCCGGGTGCCGGCCCGCAACGCCAGGATCCGCCGCCCGGACGGCAGGGGCACGCGCAGTTGCGGACGCGAGGACACCACCCGCCCGTCGACCTTCACCACGCTCGGATCGGAGAGCACCAGCTCGTTGCCGTCGACGCGCGGCAGCAGCGCCGGGGCGGCCCGGGCGCGCTGGGCCACCACGTACCGGCCGGCCGGTACCTCGACGGTGGTGGCCGGGGCGCCCTTGTCGACCGCCGGGACGGGCCAGTGCACGATGTCCGGGGTGACAGCGGCGCTGTCGTCGACCCGGGGGCTGGTCGCGGCCGGAGAGGTGTCGGCTCGCGCGGCGATCGCGGTCCGGGAGTCGACCGTGCCGAGCACCGCCGCGCCGGCGTCCACCCGGGCCGGGGCGTCGAGCACCCGGTCATAGGTACGTATGGTCGGGCTGGAGCCGTCGCCGAGCCGGAACACCTGCAACAGCCCGTCGACCTCCAGGGTCGCGCCGGGCACCCGGGCCATCGCCGCGGCAAGCACCCGGTCATCGGCGAAGTACCGGTTCGGCAGGCCCCGGACCAGGTCGTGACGCACGATCACCCGGCTCGCGCCGATCGCGTCCAGCAGCTTCGGCACCGGGGTGAGGTCGCCGGCCAGCAGGGCCGTCTCGACCAGCCGCAGGGCGGCGGCGAACCCGGGCACGTCACCGAAGTAGCCGTCCGGCTTGGGCTGCACCACCGGATGTTTGATCAGCAGGTTCGCGATGCTGTCCGCACCGAAGAAACCCCAGGTGGTGGGCATCTGGTAGTAGTCGTCCAGGGGCAGCACCAGCACCTTGCCGGGCCGGGTGTCGGCGTCGATGTGCTCGGCGACGTCCCACCACTGCTGCGCCACCCGGACGTGCATCGACGGCTGGGTCGGCCGTTCGTCCGGCATCACCCCGCCGGTGTACAGCGGATACGGGTAGGCGAGCACCAGCAGTACGGGGATGGCCGCCGCCGCGTACGCGAAAGGTCGCCGGCGGCCGGCCACCCTGCCGACGCGGGATCGCATCCCTTCGACGGCGATCGCGAGCATCACCCCGAAGAACGACACCAGCAGCTGACCGAGCTTGCTCATCGGCTCCCGGAACAGCCAGAACCCGGGTGCGTGCAGATACAGGAACAGGTTGAGCCGGGCCATCGGCGGGCGCAGGCCCTTGGCCAGGAACACGAAGACCAGGATCATCACGAGCAGGCCTAGCGCGACCCGTCGCAGCCGTCGCGGTGCGAGCAGCGGAGCCGCGAAGACCAGAGCCGGCAGCAGGTAGCGGATCCAGATCCACCACGGCCGGTCCAGGTCGGCGGCGAACGGCAGGTACTGCGGCAGGAACCAGGCCCAGTTCGCCACCAGCGTCAGCACGTTCGGCGGCAGGTTGTTCACCTGGGACCAGGACCAGTTGGTCGGGTCGGTAAAGGTGGCGTTCGCGGTGGCGCCACCGCCGCCGACGAAGCTCTGCGCCAGCGGGATCAGCCACCACGCGTTCAGGCCGATCGCCCAGGGCACCGCCGCGGCGAACCATTTCAGCAGCCGCCACGCGGCGCCCCGGCCCAGCAGCAGCGCGGCCAGCACCGGGGTGCCGGCCACCGCCCAGGCGTACGCGACCACCAGCATCGGCGGGTTGAAGCCCAAAAACGAGGTCGGCATCAGTGCGAACCCGGCGATCGGGGTCGGTACCCGGCGGCCCTGGGCGACCCGCATCGCGACGCCGGTGATGAACGCGACCGACCCGACCGAGATGACGTTGAGCGGATTCGGCAGCCGGGTCAGGAAGAACCCGTTGAGCATGCCGAACGACCCGGCCACCACGATGCCGGTCTCACTGCGCACGAACGCGCCGGCTAGGTACGCCACCCCGAAACCGACCAGGCCATAGATGCAGGTGTAGTACAGCCACTGCGCCGAGTACTCGGTCAGCCCGGCCAGCCGGCACAACCAGATCACGATGAACTCGAACGCCCGCGCCATCGTGTAGCCGGCCGATCCCGCGCCGGTCAGCTGATGATTCCACGACCAGGTCATCTCCGGTGCCCAGCCGCGGCGGATGAACGCGCCCATGTCGCCGCCGGCGATGAAGGTCCCGGTCCGGAACCAGCGGCTGACGATCAGCACGTCGACCGCCAGCACGATCAGGTACGGCCGGGCGGCGAGCAGGGCCGCCCGGGAACGCAGGCCCCGGATCAATCGCCGGCGTCCTGGTGGCGCAGTCCTAGCAGGCCCAGTGGCACCGCCGCCGCGGCCAGCCCGAGCCCGAGCAGGACGGTCCAGAACACCAGGTCGATCAGGCCCAGCGCGTGTGCCGGACCGCAGGCGGCGAAGAGCCCGGCGGCCAGGCCGAGCGCGCGCCGCCACCACCGGTCGGCCAGTTCTGCCGGACGTAGTGGGCGGCGGTGCCGGGCCGGTGGCGTGCGCCCGCCGGGCGCGGCGTCATCGAGCGACACGGCACACCTCCGGACACCAGCGGACACCGTTCCCATCGGCGGCCCCGGCGAACGGCTGAGCGTGGGCCGGACGCCCGGCTCAAGCGCGGCTCAGGAGAGCGGCAAGCTTCGTTCTCACGGGTTCCGCCGGGCCCGGGGCATGGCGCACTCTCGTGACATGCCGAAGCTCACCGCCACCGCCGCCCTGCTGATCCTGCTCGGCACCGTCATCGCGGTGCTGGCAGGTACGGCCCCGGCCGGCGCCGCGGTCGCCACCAGCGAGGACAAGCTGGCGCTGACCTGGGTCGCCGGCGGCGACCACCTGCGGGTCACCGGC
>KL571512.1:4034-5097 GCA_000715855.1 Actinoplanes liguriensis | reverse complement strand
GGACCTGGTCGACGTCCGGCTCGGCAGCAGCCCGATCCAGCAGGCCCGCGGCGACGAGAACGGCCGGATCGAGGTCGACGTGCCGGAGGGTCTGGTCGCCACCGGCGCCTCCGGCGCGAGCATCGTGCTGGCCGGGCGCTCGGCGTCCGGCACCGCCCGGGTGCTGATCTCCGCGATTCCGCCGCGGGCGGCCGTGCGCGGCCCGGTCGACCTGCTGCCCTGGGCCCTCGGCGCGGTCGCCGCTCTGGCGCTCGGGCTGGGCGTCTGGCTGCGACGCAGCGGCCCGGGCCAGGCCGGCACGACGCCCGGCGGCTACCGCGGCCGTCGCCGGCGGACCGTCTGATACCGGATCGCTCCCGTCTTTCATCGGGTTCGCCCCCAGCAGCGCTGACCCTGGGTGCACGGGCCTGGTCAGGCCCGCTCCCCCTCCGAAAGGTCAGCGCATGGGATATGCGGCGCGCACTCTCGTCGAGGCGATCCCGGTCGCGGCGGCTGTCCTGGATCCCGACGGCCGTGTACTGTCCGCCAACCACCGGTGGTCCGGCGAGCTGTGTCCCCCCGAGGGCGGCTACCTCAGCGCCGAGCCCGGACCGTGCGGTGCCCACCGGGGCGTGCTCGACGCGGTGTGGCACAGCACGCCAGGCGCGTACGACACCGAGCTGACCTGCCGGTGCGCCGGCGACGCGGTGCGCACGCTGCGGGTGACGTCGCTGACCGGTCCCGGTGGCGAGCACCAGTGCCTGGTCACGATCGTCGAGTGCCTGGACACCGCCCGGTCGCAGTTCCTCGCGCTGCTCAGCCACGAGATGACCACACCGGTCACCACCGTCGTGGCGGCTGTGGAACTGCTCCGGGCGCAGCAACTGGACCAGGGCGTACGGGAGATGGTGGACAACGTCCACTACTCGGCGAAGGCGCTGGAGACGCTCACCGAGAACCTGCTCGACCTGGGCCGGCTGGAGACCGGGCGGCTGAGCCTGACCCACGAGCCGGTGCCGGTACGGGAGTTGCTCGAAGGTGTCGTGCAGCCGTTGCAGCAGGAGACCCGCAGCAAGGGCATCCC
>KL571512.1:3563-3768 GCA_000715855.1 Actinoplanes liguriensis | reverse complement strand
GCGCCGCAGCTGCCGGCCGCGCTGTCCGGCGACCCGGCCCGGCTGCGCCAGGTGCTCAACGCCGTGGTCGGCAACGCGGTCAAGTTCACCGCGGCCGGCGAGGTGGTGGTGCTGGCCGAACCGGACGGCGACGGTACCTGGCTGATCACCGTCTCGGACACCGGTCCCGGCATCGCCGGGCCGTCTGTCTCTTATACACATCTCT
>KL571512.1:3020-3249 GCA_000715855.1 Actinoplanes liguriensis | reverse complement strand
GGGCGCCGGGCTCGGACTGGCGCTCGCCGCCCGCCTGGTCGCCCTGATGGACGGGACGATCGAGGTGGAGTCCGAGCCGGGTGCCGGGGCGCTGTTCCGGATCCGGCTGCCGCTGAACGCCGCAGGGCCGGACGCCGATCCGCCGCCGGGGCCGCTGGACCGCCGCCGGGTGGCGGTCATCGCGCCGACCGCACGGTCGGTACGGGCGCTGACCCTGTCTCTTATACAC
>KL571512.1:2293-2804 GCA_000715855.1 Actinoplanes liguriensis | reverse complement strand
AGCCGGTGCCGACCGGGCTCGCCGAGGTCACCGCCGCGATGCCGGACGTCGACACGGTCGTGTGGTGCGACGACGCGCACGACCCGGAGGCGGTCCGCCGCGCCGACGCCGTCATCCAGGCGCTCGGACCGGACGGCCGGGCCCTGATGATCAGCACCACCGACCCGCGGACCGGGATCGTGCGCCGGCCGGGCGTGCTGACCGCGCCGCTGGTGCTCGGCCGGCTGGTCGCGGCCCTGAACCAGGAACGCACCGGGGTCCGCGGCGCGCCGGTCACGGTGCGGCCGCTGCCCGGCGGCCGGGTGCTGCTGGCCGAGGACAACGACATCAACCGCACCGTGTTCTGCCGCATGATCCAGCTGATGGGGGCGGTCTGCGACGCCGTCCCGGACGGCTCGGCCGCGGTCGAGGCGGCGCTCGGCGGCGTTCCGTACGACGTGGTGCTGATGGACATCCAGATGCCGGGCATCGACGGGCTGGAGGCGACCCGGCGCATCCGGGCGGCCGGCTC
>KL571512.1:0-2033 GCA_000715855.1 Actinoplanes liguriensis | reverse complement strand
GTGCGGCCCGACGTCGATCACCTGATCACCCAGTTGCAGGCCGGGGACGAGCTGTCCCAGGTGATGGCCCGATGACCCACCACCAGGAAAGGCCCACGGTGTCGAACAACCTTGTGTCCCCCAGCACCGAGCTCGCACGGCTGCACGCCGAGCTCGATCGGGAACGCCGCCGCAATGCCGAGTTGGAGGCCTCGGTCGCCGACCTCAATCGGTCGGTGACGGAGCTGCGCACGTTTGCCCGCGACGTCAGCCACGACCTGAAGGCCCCGCTCGCCGGCATCTGCGGTTACGCACAGCTGCTGGAACACCTCGACCTGGGCTTTCCCCGCCCTGCCGAGTACGACGAGTTCGTCGCCGAGATCAACCAGTGCACCATCCGCATGTACCAGCTCATCGACGACGTACTCGCCTACGCGGCGGTCAATGACTCCCGCCTGCACCTGGCCCCGATCGATCTGTCCGCGCTCGTCGACGACCTGGTCGCGGACGCCGCCGACCTGGTCCGCCCGGCGCCGCAGGTGACCCACGGCCCGCTGCCCGCCGTCCAGGGCGACCACGGCATGCTGCGCCGGCTGATGGAGAACCTGATCGGCAACGCGTTGAAGTACGTGCCGCACGGCGAGGCAGCCCGGGTGCACGTCTCGGCTCTGCCGATCGACCGGAACCTGGTCCGGATCGAGGTGACCGACCGGGGCATCGGCATCCCGGACGGGCAGCACGAGGCGATCTTCGAGGATCTGCACCGAGCGCATCCCGACGCGTACCCGGGAAATGGTCTGGGGCTGCCCATCTGCCGGCGCATCGTGCGACGTCTGGGCGGTGAGATCGGCGCCGACCCGCAGTTCCGCGGCGGCGCGCGGATCTGGCTCACCCTGCCGCTGGCGACCGTCCCGGACGAGCCGTCCTCGATGACGTCCCCGGAACTTGACCTGAGCCGGAGTGTATAAGAGACAGGTCCGGATGGACAAAAAACGGCTGCTGTGCGCGGTCGGCGTCTTGACGTCGGTGGCGACGACCGTCGCCGCTCCGGCCACGGCCTTCGCCGCCTTGGCCGCCCCGAAGAACCTGACCGTGGTCCGCGCCGTCGACGACGTCCACCAGATTCAGGTCGGCTGGAAGACGGTCGCCGACGCGGACCACTATGCGATCGACGTCCTTGCCGGTGACGTCGAGACGGTGCTCGACCTGCCGGCCACGGCGACCGGGTACACGATCGACGCGCCGAACCCCTGCACCGCCTACAAGGTGCGCGTCGGCGCCGTCGATGCGGCCGGCACGGTCACCAACACCGGGTACTACTCGCTGCGGGCATTGACGCCGAGCGCGGTGATGGGCATGGCCCCCACCCGGACGGACGACGGCACCACCGCGTCGGCCACCTGGCGGGCGCCGGCCTGGGACGGATACACCCCGCTCATCGGATACCGCTCGGTCTTCACTCGGCTCTCCGACGGCGCGGTGCTGGCCGACCGGACCAGCGCCGACCTGTCCTTCTCGTACGCCGGGATCGATCCGGGCCGGGCGTACACGCTCGCGGTGACCACGGTCAACGAGTACGGCGCGTGCGTGACCGCCAAGTCGCTGCTGGACCGGTACCGGCCGGCCGATCCGACCAACCTGGTCGTGGAGCGGCGCGCCGAGGCCCCGGGCACCATCTCGGTGGTCTGGAAGGCGCCGGCCAGCGGTCCCGCACCGACCTACTACCAGGTCGGCTACGGCAACGACAAGGTCACCAAGACGGTACGGGTGGAGAGCTCGGCGACCGCGACCACGCTCGCCCTGGCCACCGACAAGAGCTGGGTCGTGGAGGTGAAGGCGTACAACGACAACGGTGGCAGCAGCGCGCTCTCCGGGTCGGTCCCGGTCTGGCAGGCCCCGGCCAGCAACGCGCCGGCCACCTCGCCCAGCCCCGCCGACAGCTCGCCGGCCGATGAACCGGTCACGCCGTCGACCACCACGACGGTGGTCGACAGCGGATCGGACCGGACCCCGCCGACGATCACCCCGACGCTGTCGCAGAAGCCGGTGAACGG
>KL571511.1:3949-5489 GCA_000715855.1 Actinoplanes liguriensis | reverse complement strand
GCCGTCGAACAGGGACCGCTCGACGCGGTGCAGGCCGCGACCGTGGAACGGCTGCGCGCGCAGATCGCGTTCGTGCTGAACACCGGGCGCGAGATCGTTCCGCCGCTGCTCAAGGCCGCGGGACGACTGGAGAGCCTGGACCCGGCGGCCGCCCGGGAGACGTACCTGTCCGCGGTCGGCGCGGCGATCAACGCCGGACGGCTCGGCGGGGACGACCTGCGGCACGCCGTCGACGCGGCCGCCGGATCCCTCACCGACGACTCCGAGCCGGCCGGGCTGCTGCTCGCCTCGCTGATCACCTGGGCGCGCGACGGGCACGCCGCCGCGGTGCCGGCGTTCCAGCGGGCGCTCGCCGCCGTCCCCGCCGACAACGAGCTCGACCTGCTCTGGCTCACCGGGATGCTGGTCCACGAGGTCTTCGACGACGAGGCGTTCCAGGAGCGCACCGAGCAGGCCGTCACCTTCGCCCGCGCGGCCGGGGCGCTCGCCCGGCTGCCGAGCGCGCTGACGTTCCGGTCCACCGCGCTGATCTACGCCGGCCGGTTCGCCGACGCCTCCGACCTGATCGACGAGGCGGCCGCCCTGGCCCGGGCCGTCGGGCCCGCCCCGCACCCGGCCAGCGGGAGCATCCTCGCCGCGTACCGGGGGAAGACCGACGAGGCGATCGCCCTGATCGACGAGCTCTCCCGGGACGCGCGGGCCGGCGGGGTGGGCTGGCTGCTCGGCGTCGCCGGGTACAGCCGGGCCGTCCTGCACAACGGTCACGGCGACTACGCGGCGGCGCTGGCCGCGGCGCAGGAGGCGGCCACGTACGAGGACCTGGCCGTGCTGCAGTGGTCCCTCGGCGAACTGGTCGAGGCGGCCGCGCGGTCCGGCGCGGTCAAGGAAGCCGCCGAGGCCCGGGACCGGCTCGTCGCCCGGGCCGGGGCCGTCGACACGCCGTGGGCGCGCGGGACACGGGCGCTCGCGGACGCGCTGGTCGACGACGAGGAGGACGACTACCGGACCGCGGTGGAGCAGCTCGGCGCCGGCCGGCACAAGCTGACACTGGCCCGGGCGCGGCTGCTCTACGGCGAGTGGCTGCGCCGGGCCAATCGTCGCGCCGAAGCACGAGATCAACTGCGGCCCGCGTACGAGGCGTTCAGCACCATGGGCGCGGAAGCCTTCGCCGAGCGGGCCGGCCGGGAACTGACCGCGACCGGCGAGACGGTCCGCAAGCGCTCGTCCGGCACCCGCGAGGAGCTGACCGCGCAGGAGTCGCAGATCGCGCGGCTGGCCGCGGCCGGCCGCACCAACCCGGAGATCGGTGCGGTCCTGTTCCTCAGCCCCCGCACGGTCGAGTGGCACCTCCGGAAGATCTTCACCAAACTCGGCATCACGTCCCGCCGCGAACTCCCCGCCGCCGTGGGCCGCATCCCCTGACCCACCCGTCGCCGCGCTGGGTTTGTCCAACGCTCGTGCCCGCTGCGCGCGAGGCCGCTGTCACGCGAGGCTGTGGCCGCGGCGTGCGGTCCCGGCTGGTGCTCACCGTGGTTATTCG
>KL571511.1:0-3770 GCA_000715855.1 Actinoplanes liguriensis | reverse complement strand
GTGCCTCATAACCACGGTGAGCACCAGCCGGAAACGACGGGTCGCGTTGCTGGCGTCGGCCGGCGGCGTGCTTGCGTGCCTGAGCCGGCGGGGCGGCCGGAGGCTTGGGGGTGGGGCTTCATGGGCGTACCCACCAATTGCTTTGGGTTTTTAAAAGGGCCCGGCCCGGCGTGGGGGAACGCCGGGCCGGGATGTGGGGATGGGGGTCAGTAGCCGATGCGGAACGTGGCGTCCTGCTTGTCGGTGGTGGCCGAGCTGCTGGTGATCGGGTCGATCCGCAGGACGTAGTTGCTGTGCCGGAGGTAGCGGTCCGGGTAGTTGTAGGACCGGAACGACGTCCAGCTCGCGTCGGCGAATCCGGAGGCCTTGTAGAACGTGGCGTCGGCGTTGAACGTGCTGCTGCCGTCGTTCGCGCTCAGGACCACGGCGTAATTGCTGTGCCGCAGGTAGCGGTCGGGGTAGTTGACCGAGCGGAACGAGACGCCGGACGAGTCGGCCAGGCCGGGGACCAGGGTCCACTGCTGATCCTGGTAGGGGTCGAACGGGTAGGCGTCGATCCGGCCGACGCTGTTGCTGTGTCGGATGTAGCGGTCCGGGAAGTTGTAGGACTTGATCCGGTTCCACGCGGGCGTGCCCCATCTGGCGGTCAGGTTCGACAGCTCACCTGAGGTGATCGGCACGATGCCGCAGTGCTTGGAGTTCAACGGCTGGGTGTACGCGCGGTCGTTGAGCAGCGTCCACGAGCCGCCCGCGACGTTCGTGGTCTGCCAGCAGAAGAACCGGCCGTTCGGGCTCCAGGTGTCGCCCCACATGTACCAGGTGTCCGACGTGTTCGCCTTGCTGATCTGGGGCGCCTCGACGCCGCGGCCGGGCGTGACGGCGCTCGTGTAGATGCTGAACGTGCCCGCGTTCAGCGACGACGACTTCGTGCCGAGCAGCGTGCTGTTCGTGTTGTTCTTGTAGTACATGTAGTTCACCCCGCCGACCGTCACGAACGAGCCGTCGATCGCGTCGTACCCCGGGTCGTAGAAGACCGCGTTCGTCGTCGCGGTCACGAAGTCGCTGGTGTAGTTGATCATCAGGACGTTGTGGCCGGTGCTGTTGACCGCGGAGTAGACGATCGCGTACTGACCGCGGGACGCGTCCCAGAACGCCTCCGGCGCCCAGGCGTGGGTGGCCAGTGAATGCACCTTGATCCGGCGGTAACCGGTGAACGTCCGCAGGTCGGCGGAGTCCCAGACGTGCAGGTACTGGCTCTGGTACGACCAGTCGGTGCCGTACAGGTCGGTGGCGAGCACGACGAAGGTGCCGTCCTGTTTGCGCAGGATGAACGGGTCGCGCAGGCCGAGGCTGCCGGCCGTCGGGGTGGCCACCGCGTTGTTCTGGTTCAGCGGCGTCCAGTTCAGGCCGTCCGAGCTGACCGCCAGGTGCAGGCCGTAGTTGGCGGCGGTCATCGACGGGGACTCGGTGAAGTACGCCATCGCGTACCCGGAGTAGGTCGCGGCCTGAGCCGGCTCGGGGAGCAGGAGGGCGGCGCCGGGGAGGAGGCCGGCCGCCAGGATCGAACGCCGCTTCACTTCGCTACCGCCGTTCCGTGCCGGCAACCCGAGCAGGTGACCTTGCTCAGGCTGGTCCAGGTGTTCAGGTCGGAACTGGTGGCGGTGTAGAGGCCGTCGCCGGCGCTGTAGTGGTCCACGTACATCCGCCAGGAGCCGTTGTCGAGCTGCACCAGCGACGGTCCTTCGTAGCCGGAGGCGAACAGGTTGCCCTTGTTCACCCAGCCCTCGGTGAGGTTTGCGGTGGTGGTCCAGTGCTCGATGTACTTGGTCGTCTCGTTCTTGGTGAACGCGTGCCAGGTGCTGCCGGACTTCACCACGAACGTGTCGATGTGGTTCGTGCCCAGGCCCCACATCTGCGCCGGGCCGCTCCAGCTGGTCAGCGCGGTGTTCTGGGCCGTGTAGACGTACGGGCGGAAGCAGAACGAGCACGAGGTGGACGCGACGCTGGTGATCAGCTTGACGCTGCTGCCCTCGACGTAGAACTCCGGCGCCCAGGTGTAGTTCGCGCCCGAGATCCCGGCCGGGATGCTGGCGATGTTCGTCCAGGTGGTCAGGTTCGTGCTGGACGCGATGGTGAAGTACGTGCTGGCGGTGGTCCAGGACTGGACGGTGTACGCGACGTAGTAGACGCCGTTGCGCTTGAGGATGCTCGGGTCGCGCAGGACACCGGTCGGGCCGTGGAAGTTCGTGTCCGTCAGGGTGCTGTAGCTCGTGCCGCCGTTGGTGGACTGGTAGATCCACAGTTCCTCGTCGGCGGCCGCGTCGCCCTTGAACGTGGCGTAGATCAGGGTGGTCGCGGCGGACGCGGGCTGGGGGAGGGCCAGCGTGCCGAGAACCAGGGTGAGGACTCCGGCGGCAATCGCCAGTAGCCGTCTCATACCGTCTCCTTCACGACTTGTTAGCGCTAACAATCTGGCGCACAGGGGGAGTTGTCGTACCGAGAGCAGGATGGCTTCACGCAGGCGGGCCTCGGGGTGGTGGCCGCCTTCGATTCGAAGTTTCTGAATGATTGCGCTCAGATTGCGGCGCTGTCAAGAACGCCCGGCAGGTCGCTGGTGGACCTGCCGGGCGTTCTTGGTGGCGCCGAGAACCGTCGAGCCGACTCCTCGCCGATCAACGCCGAGACGGTGGCGGCGGTCAGCCCTGGTCAGGCTGAGTGGCGGTCCGCGGCGGTCAGGCTGAGCGGCGGTCCGCGGCCGCGGCCAGGTTCGCGGCCTCGGCCTCCTCGGCGGTTGCGCAGGCCACGACCACGTCGTGCATCGTGCGGTAGAACGCCGACGCCGCCAGCGTGGACCGCCGGTCGACACCGCCGACCAGTTTCGCGCGGCCGTTGCGGTGCGGCTCACGCTGCGGCGCGAACGCCAGCAGATACCGCGAACTGCTCCGCGCGGCCAGCGCGTCCTGGAAGACCCCGCGGGTCGTTCCCGGGGCGACCCACGATTCCAGTACGACGAGATCCTGATCCCGCAGATGCCCCGCGATCGTGTCCGCGGCAGCCAGCACCGGCCCGAGATCCGGATTGCCCCGCCGTAACGGGACCGGCGCCGCCACCAGGTAGACGGTGCACCCGGCGAGCCACGCCGGATCGTCGGTCGCGTGATAGCGCCCGGTCTCGTGCATCGCCACCAGTTCGTGGCCGAGAGCCGACCGCCCCGCGCGCAGTCTGGCTATCACCTCGGGATCGGCGTCGAAACCGGCGACGGTGTGCCCGGCGATGATCGCCGTCCGGGCGAGGGACAGGCCGGCGGGGTCCTGCCCGATGACGGCGACGCGATGGCCGGACACGGCGGGCTCGGGTGTGGTGGCGATGACGGTGGCTCCTTGCCGTCGCTGAAGAGATCGGACGAGAAAGAACCATAGGTGGATTCAGGTCTGTCGGTAATCGCTCTCCGGTGGTCGCCCGAACGGCGGTTTCCGCATCGTTCGGGCGATTCCGTTGTCGGTATCCGGTCAGAGCCTTGAGCCCGGGATGTCACTGACCGTACGGATGACTGTTTGGCATCAGGATGCCGTCAGGTGACCTTCGACCTTGACAGGAATCGTCTATCCCAGCAGGGTGTACGGCTTAGGCCTGTTGATCTCGGACGTCTCGGCACCACGCCCTCCGGCAACACGCCAGTCGGCAGACGGTTACACACGGTGAGGGGACCGGGATGGAACTGGATCCACAGGACTACGACGACCTGTTGCACGGCCAGTCGATGGTCGAGA
>KL571510.1:12443-13159 GCA_000715855.1 Actinoplanes liguriensis | reverse complement strand
CCCCGCGGCAGCGCTTCGACCAGCAGCCGATCGAGGTCGCCGCGTTCGCCGACGCGTGCGCGACCGCGGCCGGCCTGACCGGCGACGAGCGCTGGCGCCGGGAGGTCGAGCGGTCCGCCCGCTGGTTCCTCGGCGACAACGACCTCGGCGCGGTGATGCGGGACCCGGAGACCGGCGGCGGATACGACGGGCTCACCCCGCACGGCCCCAACCTCAACCAGGGCGCCGAGTCCACCCTCGCGCTCGTCTCCACCCTGCAGCACGCCCGCCGTCAGGCGCCGGTGGCCTGACGGATCTCGTCGGCGTCACGGGCGACCGCGCCGGCGTCGTGCGCCAGGTCCGGGTCCGTCTCCGGGCGCGGGACACACAGGGTCAGCGCTTGCGGCCGTACCGTGATGAGCAGTTCTTTGCCCGGTTCGATGAGATCACCGTCGAGCTGGCGCGGCTGCGGCCGGTTGCTGCGGATCTCCACGGTGGACGCGGTGAACGTCTCCATCCGCGGGACGGCGTCGCGGCGGCGCAGGACCCCCCACGCCAGGGCGAGCCAGTGGCGCAGGGTGCGCGGGCTCAGCACGGCGACGTCGAGCAGACCGTCGTCCGGCTGGGCCTCCTGGAGCAGGCGCATCCCGCCCTGCAGCCGGCCGACGTTGCCGACGATCACGGTGCGCGGGCGGCGGGTGAACGCCGGCCCGCCGTCCAGCGAGACCGTCACCCGC
>KL571510.1:8432-12230 GCA_000715855.1 Actinoplanes liguriensis | reverse complement strand
TGTGTATAAGAGACAGGGCCGGTCCCGCAGGTGCCGGACCGCCCCGGCGACGTAGGCCAGCCAGCCCACGTGCTTCTTCGCGGTGTCGTTCGTCGCGTCGAGCATCTGCGCGTCGAAGCCCATGCCGGCCATCACCGCGAAACGCCGCTCGCCGACGCAGCCGACGTCGATGCGCCGCCGGCCGCCCTGCAGTGCCACCTCGATGCCGGTGGCCAGATCGCTGCTGAGCCCCAGGTTCGCGGCGAGCAGGTTGCCGGTGCCGGCCGGCAGCACGGCGAGCGCCACCTCGGTCCCGGCGAGCGCGCCGACACAGGCCATCACGGTGCCGTCGCCACCGCAGACGAAGACGACCTCGGCGCCGTCCCGCACCGCCTGGGCGGCCTGACCGGCCCCGGGATCCTCCGGGGTGGTCTCCAGCCACATCGGCTCGGCCCAGCCGGCCGCGGCGAGGGCCTCGGTGATGATCCGGCGCAACTCGTCCAGGTCGGGCACCTTCACCGGGTTGACGACGACGGCTGACCGCAGCGCTGTGTCCATGGGGAGTCCTCGGGCTCGGCGAACGTGACGCCTGCTGATACCCCGCCCGGCCGTCCGCCACTCCGGTGGTCTCGGCCACTCCGTCCGGTCTGCGCACATCGCGGACCGGGCGGGCGCGGGAGGTCCTGCGGTCGTTACGGCGTGGGCCTCGCCAGGCGGTCGGCGGTGAGCCTGGTGGCGGCCTGCTTGACCTGGTGGTCGATGGGAGAGATCTCCATCGACTGGAGGCCCGGGAGCTCGCCGAGGCGGGTGGTGGTGAGCTCGTAGAGGGCGTCCAGGTCTCGGCAGTGCGCGACGGCATGGAGGTTGTCGCGGCCGGAGGTGGCGGCGGCGAACGGGACAGCGGGGTCCCTGGCAAGAGCCCGGCCGGCGGCGCTCAGATGTGCCGGATGGATGCGCAGGAGCAGGGCGGCGCGGGTGTGCAGACCGAGGGCGGCGGGGGCGATCTCGACGTCGATGTGGACGACGCGGTGCTCCAACAGGGCTTGCAGGCGGCGGGCGGCACGGCCCGGGGTGAGGTTCGCGGCGGCAGCCAGGGCGGACAGGGCGGCCCGGCCGTCGACGGCCAGAGCGGCGATCAGCTTCTCGTCGGTGGCGTCGAGGATTGCCGGGGCCGCGGCCACGACAGCGGATTCGACGAAGGGGGCACTGCCGAAGGCGGTCTCCTCCGCCGGGGTGAGAGTGCCGGCGAGGGCGGCCCAGTAATGACCCCGTCCGCCGATGAACTGGCGGAGGATCGCCGCGGCGCTGATGTCGAGGACGGCGGCGGTGCGGGGCAGGCGGTGCCCGATGAGATCGTCGCGGTCGGTGGTGGTGCGGGAGCGGACGGCGCAGGTGATCTCGGTGCCGGCCGCGCCGACAGCGATCCAGCTGACGTCGTCGCGGCGGGCGAGGCCGGCGGAGATCGCCGCGACGCTGCCCGGGCGGCAGCGCAGTCGCACCAGCCATCGGCTCTGGCCGAGCGCGCCCGGGTCCAGGACGCCGACGACGCGGATGATCCCGTCGGCGTGCAGGCGCAGGTACCGGCGTCGGACGGCAGTCTCCGAGAGGCCGAGAACGGCACCGATCTGCGCGTACGGCGCCCGCGGGTCGAGCTGCAGAGCCCGAAGGATTCGTACGTCATCGGGCTCCAGGTCGCCGGATTCGGCCGAGTTAGACGTGATCATCGCGGCGATTGTACGAGAACTGGCCGGGACGGCGGGCGGACGGCCAGGCTCACGGCGTACCCGGAAAGGGGTTTCATGATCGCCATAGAGGAACACTGGCACCTGCCTGAGCTCACCACGGCGGTGAAAGCGCTTCCCACGGAGCGCGGTGATGCCAGGATCCTGCCGTTGACGCCGCCCGGCGGAAGCGCACGTGCACAGCGGGCGGCCCAACGACATCACCGCCGAGGCCGTCCGCCGGTGTCCCGCCCGGCACCTTGGACCGTCATCCCGGGCTGCGGCTCGTGCTCGCGCACTGGGGTGAGCTGCTACTCATGACCACGAGGAAAGAGGGCGAGATGACGGTGACGGTGGTGCTCGGGGGCGGCGGGACCGTCGGCGTTGCCTGGCAGACCGGCCTGTTCATCGGGCTACGCGAGGCAGGCGCCGACCTGACCGGAGTCACGGGGATGCTGGGAACCTCCGCGGGTTCTCTTGTCGGTGCGCTGCTGGCCGGCGGCCACGACGTGACCGCTGCCCTCGCCGTGCTGGCCGCGGTCGGGAAACGGCTCGACGCGAGCAATCTGGCCGCCGGCTCCGACAGCTTCCAGGACGCCTCGCGTCGAGCCACGCTCGCCGCGGACCCGCGGCAGGCGCTGCGGGAGATCGGCGCCGCGGCCCGGCAGGCGCCGATCACGCTCACCGAGGACGACTATCTCGGTCTGCTCGGCATCCTCGACGGTGTCGCCTGGCCGCCCGGTTTCCGTTGCACCGCGGTCGACGCCGACACCGGCGAGCTCGTCGTGTGGGGTGAGCATTCAGGGGTGCCGCTCCTACCCGCCGTCGCCGCCAGCTGCGTCGTGCCGATGCTTTTCCCCACGGTCACGATCGGCGGCGCGCACTACATGGACGGCGGCATCGTCAGCAGGCTGAACGTCTCGGCAGCACCACCGGCCGACGTGGTCGTGGTCGTGTCCTGCCAGCCGCTGAGCGGCGCCGACGCGACCGAGGTCGACAGGCTACGCGGGTCCGCCCGAGTCGTCACGGTGGAGCCGGACTTCCAGGGCCTCGCCGCCCCGATCCGCATGATGGATCCGGCGGCCACCGCCCGAGCCTTCCCGATCGGCAGGCGCCAGGCCGAGACCGTCGCGGCCGCGATCCGTGCCGCCTGCGTCCGCTGACTCGTCATCCCACTGCTCCGAGCGCGGAACGGGCGCGGCGATGACGCATGACGAGGGCCCCGGCGCTGTTCGCGCCGGGGCCCGGGGTTTACGGGTTAAAAACACCATCTGCCGACAGGTACGTCGGTTTGTCGTATCCACACCCCTCAGGGCGTGAGGATCGCGTAAGCGTGACCGAAGACCACCTCTCGTTCGATGGAAACTGCGGTGTCCGCCCAGGACGAGACTTCCGGCCTGACAGCGGGCGATCCAACGGTGTCCTGCCCTCCCTTTCCTCTGCTTCCATTTCCGGTGGTGCTGTCGTGCCGCTCGCCGGTGGCAGAGCCCCACGCGACTTCATGGCCCCACACACGTGCGACGAGCTTTACTGCCGTGAACTGCTGTGGTGCCGGCGGTGACATCAACTCTCACCGCGATGCCGAGCGAGCCACGAATCGATCCGGGCCCTGCTTGACGCTCGGTCTTCGTCTGCGTCTTCCATGAACTGCTCTGGTGACACCAGGAACATTAGCCACACCCCCGGAGAATGTCTAGCCTCTACGGCATAGATTTTCTCGGCCGGCGACCGAGGTATCGACGTTCCTGATCACAGGAGGTGGGCGAGGGGCGCGTCCACGGAGAGGCTCGACCCGTCGGTGAAACGCAGGGTCAGCTCGGTCTGCGAGTCGCTGACCTCGACGGCGGCCAGGTCGTCACGCGGACGTTGCCAGGCCGGTGTCAGCCCCGGCAGCGGATCGGGCTCGGCGCGGTCGAGCAGGCGCCGGACACGATCGAACAGCCCGGACGGGCGGGGTTCCGCCGGAGCCGGCGCGCCGGAGACGACGAGCAGCAGCACCCGGGTGCCGGTCAGCGCCAGGGCCGCGGCAGTGGTGTGCTCCGGAAGGCGCCGGTCCAGCTCGGCGGCGGTGCTGCCGGCCGGGCCTGTCTCTTATACA
>KL571510.1:6871-8221 GCA_000715855.1 Actinoplanes liguriensis | reverse complement strand
GGGCCGTGCAGGCCGCTCTGCGGGTTCGCCGACAGCGCCGAGCCGCCGAGACCGGGCAGACCTTCCGGGGCGCGCGTGACCTTGGCGATCAGTGGCAGGCCGGAGCCGCGGGCGACCCACAGGGCCGCATCCAGCGTCTCGCCGGGCTCCAGGTGGTCGCCGACCCGCAGCCGCAACTCGGCCTGTCGCCGGGCCACCAGGCCGGACTCGCTCATGACATCGCTCCGATCGCGTCGACGGGCCCCGCGTGTAGCTCGGCCGAGCCACACGCCATTGTCCGCTCAGCGGGGACGTTTTTCCTCGTGACGATCCGTAGCTTTCTTCGCAGTCGCGGCGGACTGCCGCGGGTTCTCGCGAAGGGTGTGTCATGCGGTTCTTTCTCCAGCTCATCGCCGTGGTGGCGGTGTCGTTCCTGGCCGGTCAGGCGGTCGGCCTGGCCGACGGTCACGTCTGGCTGTCGCTGACCGTGGGTGTGGTCGGCGCCGCGGTCGCAGTGCTCGTCTACTACGGCGTGGTCCGGGTCACCGAGAAGCGCGAGGTCACCGAGGCCGCCGGGCGGACAGCGGTGTCCGGGCTGGTCCGGGGCACGCTGCTGGGGGTGGTGATCTTCGCGGCGGTGATCGGCGACATCGCGGTCAACGGCGGCTACCGGATCCTCGGGCTCGGCGAGCATCCGATCGAGGCGGTGGGCCTGATCGGGTTCATGGCCGCGGCCGCGACCACCGAGGAACTGCTGTTCCGGGGCGTGGTGTTCCGGCACCTGGAGAAGCTCACCGGCACCTGGCTCGCGCTGACGGTGTCCGCCCTCGCGTTCGGCGGGATGCACCTGCTCAACGAGGACGCGACGTGGTGGGGCGCGCTCTGCGTCGCGATCGCCGGGGGCGGGATGCTGACGTCGGCGTACGTCGCGACCCGGAATCTGTGGCTGCCGATCGGGCTGCACTTCGGCTGGAACTACGCCCAGTCGGCGATCTTCGGCTCGGAGGTGTCCGGCAACGGCGTACGGCAGGGGATCCTGGATTCCGAGTCGACCGGCAATGTCTGGCTCAGCGGCGGGCAGTTCGGCCCGGAGGCGAGTGTCTTCACCGTGCTGGCCGGGGTGCTGGTCACGGCGGGGTTCCTGTGGCTGGCCCGCCGCCGTGGCCACCTGGTGCCGATGCGTCGCGCCGCCCGGCCCCTTACGCTCGCCCGGTGATCAGCCTCGCCGACCTGCGGGACCGGTGGCGGCGCTACGACGTCGTCGTCCAGGATCTTCCGCTCGCGCTCCTGCTCACCGCGCTGGCCCTGGTCCCGGACTGGCATCGGCACGGCACGCGGCTCGCCGAGCTGGTGCCCTGTCTCTTATACACA
>KL571510.1:3835-6655 GCA_000715855.1 Actinoplanes liguriensis | reverse complement strand
GCGCCCACGTGTCGCGGCACCGGCGGGCCACCGCGGTCGCGGCGACGGCCGGGTTCCTGGCGCTGGCGGCCGCGCTGGACCGGGCCGGGCAGATCGGGCCCGGCGCGGTCCTCCTCTTCTACGTGGTGCTCGGTTCGATGTGGGTGGTCGGGGCCGGGCTGCGGCGCAACCGGCTGGCCGAGATCGATCACCGGCGGCACCTGGAGGCGGCGACCCGCACGGCCGAGCGCACCCGGATCGCCCGTGAGCTGCACGACGTGGTGACGCATCACGTGACCGCGATGGTGGTGCAGGCCGAGGCCGCGCGGTACCTGACCGCGGCGCCCGAGCGGCTCGACGAGGCGCTGGGCGCGATCTCCGGCACCGGACGGCAGGCGATCACCGACCTGCGGCACGTGCTCGACCTGCTCAATCCCGGTCATGGCGGGGAGTTGCGGGCGCTGGTCGAGCAGACCCGGCGGGCCGGGCAGCCGGTGGAGCTGGTCGAGGAGGGCAGCGGCGCCGACGTCACGGTCTATCAGGTGGCTCAGGAGGCGTTGACGAACGCCCTGAAATACGACCACGGCGCCCCGACCAGCGTCACGGTGCACTATGGACATTCTTCGATCGAGGTACGGATCAGCACCGACGGATCGGGGTCGAGCACCGCCTCCCCCGGTGGGAGCGGTCGTGGCCTCACCGGGCTGCGCGAGCGGGTCGGCACGCTGGGCGGCGACTTCAGCGCGGGCCCGCGGGCCGGGGGCGGCTTCGTGGTGACCGCGAGAATCCCGGTGACAGCGTGACCGCGAGCCCTGGTGACAACGTCACCGCGAACCCCGATGACAACGTCACCACGAACCCCGATGACAACGTCACCGTGCGGATTCCCGGCGGGGCCGCGTCGTGATCCGGGTGCTCGTCTGTGACGACCAGCCGCTGATCCGGACCGGTTTCGCCACCATCATCGACGCCCAGCCGGACATGACGATCGCCGGCGAGTGCGGCGACGGCCGGACCGCGGTCGAGCTCGCCCGTCGCCTCACCCCGGACGTGGTGGTGATGGACGTGCGCATGCCCGGCCTGACCGGCATCGAGGCCACCGCCCAGCTCGCCGGCGCCGGGGTCGCGCATCCGGTCAAGGTGCTGGTCGTGACGACCTTCAACCTCGACGAGTACGTCTACGAGTCGTTACGCGCGGGCGCCAGCGGTTTCCTGCTCAAGGACGCCCCGCCCGCGCAGCTGCTGCACGGCATTCGCACCGTCGCGGCCGGCGCCGCCCTGCTCGCCCCGGAGGTCACCCGCCAGCTGGTCGGCCGGTACGCGGCCCGGATCCGCCCGCCCGGCGACGCCCGCGACGACGTGCCGTTGAGCGCGCGCGAGCTGGAGGTGCTGTGCCTGATCGCGAACGGCCTGTCCAACAGCGAGATCGCGGCCACGCTGGTGATCAGCCACGAGACGGTCAAGACGTACGTGTCGAGAATCCTGACCAAGCTGGACCTGCGCGACCGGGTCCAGGCGGTGGTGTACGCCTACCGCCGCGGGCTGGTCACCTGAGCGGGAGCAGAATCGCCGGTGAGGTGCTCACGGACGGTCGTAGAGGCACCACCGGTCGAGTTGCAGCAGCGCCCTGGCGTAGGCACGGGTGGTCGTCCCGGCGGTCAGGCCGGCGATCGCCACGTGCTCGATCGCCAGTCGCTCGGCGTCGGCCGGGTCGGTGGGCGGCCGGGACACGGTGAAGGCGTTGGCGAGACCGATCGTGGTCGGCTCGGCGCCGTACCGCTCGTGCCACCGGTGGGCGGCGGCCAGCATCACGTCTCCGGGAGTGCCCCAGACGCCGTACGGATTCAGGTAGGCGAACGCCGCCCACGGCTCGGGCCGGGGCAGGATGACGAGCAGTTCCGGCTCGCCGAAATGGGTCACGTCGTAATTGCCGAGGTCGAAGCCCTCGTCGCCGGTGCCGAGCTGTTCCGGGTCCTGCGCCCGACCGGTGTCGAAGAGGGTGGTCTCCACCGCGGCGATCAGGTCGCCGGGTCTGCTGTCGTGGTGAAGGTCCGGATCCAGAACTGTCCCGCTGTACAGGGCCAGAACCGGATAGTGGTCCGGCAGGGCGGCGCGCGCCGAGCGCAACAACCGCTGCGCGTCACCGGCCGGACGCACCACGACGACGGTCTCGTCGTGAATGCGTACCTGCTGCGCCTGATACGACTCGAGGCCGGCCGCTCGTAAGATCTTCTCCACCGCGCCGATGCTAGAGCCGGGCTGCCACGCCGGGACGTGACCGGGTGTTGTATCAACTGACCTGTGGATGTGAACCTGTGGGTCTGCGGACGGCGTGGACACCTGACGTACGCGCCGGTCGAGGACGACCTTCGTGCCCGGCTGCACGCGGAGACGGCGATGGGCACGGCCTGGCGGTGCCTGCGCTGCGGCGACTTCGTGCTGGGCGAGCCGCGGATGTCCGGTCCGGCCGCCGACGCGCCACTCGTGCCGCGGGGCCGCGCGCTGCGTGACGCGCTCGTCCTGCGGCTGCTCGCCCTCGAGCGCTTCATCAAGGGCATCTTCGTTCTCGCCGCGGGCTACGGCGTGATCCAGTTCCGGGGCAGCCGCGACGCCATCGAGCGGGCCTTCCACGAGGACATTCCGCTGCTCAAGCCGTTCACCGACAAGATCGTGTATAAGAGACAGGACCTGGAGAACTCGGCTGTCGTGGAGACGATCCGCCGGGTCGTGGAGGCCCGGTCGGACACGCTGCTCTGGGCCGGCATCGCCCTGATCGGGTACGGCGTGCTGCAGCTCGCCGAGGGCGCCGGCCTGTGGCTGCTCAAGCGCTGGGGTGAGTAC
>KL571510.1:2518-3661 GCA_000715855.1 Actinoplanes liguriensis | reverse complement strand
AGCGCTGGGGTGAGTACTTCGCGCTGATCGCCACGTCGCTCGGCCTGCCGATCGAGATCTACGAGCTGACCGAGCGGCTGACCTGGTTCCGGGTCGGCGCGCTGGTGATCAACGTGGCCGCGGTCGTCTACCTGCTGGTGTCGAAGCGGCTGTTCGGGATCCGGGGCGGTCACGCGGCGTACGAGGCCGAGCGCCACGAGATGAGCCTGATGGAGGTCGAACACGCCGCCGAGGAGCAGACCCCGGCCCCCGCCCCGGTCGCCGGTTAGCCCCCGGGCTGGTCCTCACCGTGGTTATCCGGGCTCGATAACCACAGTGAGAACCAGCCCGGCAAGCCGGCGCCGGCGCAGCTCGCCCGGACCGGGCGGGTATTGCCTATGATCACTGTCTGGCTGTCCGGCGGAGGAGACTTTCGATGACCGAGCCTGCGATCGACGTGACCCGGCCGAGCAGCGCCCGGGTGTGGAACTACCTGCTGGGCGGGAAGGACAACTTCGCCGTCGACCGCGAGCTGGGTGAGGCGCTGCGCTCGGCGAACCCCGGGATCGCGGCGGTCGCGCTCGCCCAGCGGAAGTTCCTGAACCAGGCGGTCACGCTCCTCGCCCGCGAGGTGGGCATCCGGCAGTTCCTGGACATCGGGACCGGCCTGCCGACCGCGGACAACACGCACGAGGTCGCGCAGCGGGCGGCGCCCGATTCACGGATCGTCTATGTCGACAACGACCCGCTCGTGCTCACCCATGCGCGGGCGCTGCTGACGAGCTCGGCCGAGGGGCGCACGGCGTACGTCGACTCGAACGTGGAGGATCCGGAGCGCATCCTGACCGAGGCCGCGCGGACGCTCGACTTCAGCAAGCCGGTCGCGCTGACGATGATCGGCATCCTGGGCAACGTCGCCGACTACGCCGAGGCGCGCTCGATCGTCGCCCGCCTGCTCGACGCCGTGCCGTCGGGCAGCTACCTCGCGGTGAGCGACGGGACCAGCACCAGCGCGCAGAGCGTGGAGAGTCAGCGGGTCGCGAGCAAGAGCGGTCATCCGTACAACCTGCGTACGCCCCAGGAGATCGGCGCCTACTTCGAGGGGCTGGAACTGCTCGAGCCCGGTCTGGTGCCGACCTCACACTGGCGGCCGGAGCCGGGCAC
>KL571510.1:730-2237 GCA_000715855.1 Actinoplanes liguriensis | reverse complement strand
GATGTGTATAAGAGACAGGCGCCGTGGGCCGCAAACCCTGAGCTGATCGGCGGCAAAAGGCCGCAAGTCACCGGGGCGATCGACGACCTCGAATCGTGATCTCGGGGCACCCCGCGGGCGGCTACGCTGAGCGCCTCATGGACGTCAGCAGCCGCCACCCCACCACCGGCGTCACGGAGATCGCCGTGCGCGGCGAGCTCGACATGGCCACCGCGCCCCTGCTGCGGCAGGCGGTGGTGGACGCGCTGGCCTGCGACGGGGTGCGCTCGCTGGTCGTCGACCTGACCGAGACCGGCTTCTGCGACTCGTCGGGCATCGCCGTGCTGGATCTCGGCTACGACACGGCGGAGCGGAAGGGCGTCCGGTTCCGGATCACCGGCGTGCAGCCACCGGTCCGGCGGGTGCTGCAGATCGTCGGCGTGCTGGACCTGCTGACCGGCCCCTGACCCGCACCGGGCCGGGCGGCGCGACGTCGCCGATCACTCCCGGGCGGCCGCGGCCACCTCCGCGGTCTGACGTTCCAGCAGCCACGGCGTCAGACGCTCGGGGGGCTGCGGGCGGCTCAGGTGGTAGCCCTGGACCAGGTCACAGTCCCACTCCCGGAGACGATCGAGGACGTCCTCGTTCTCCACCCCCTCGGCGATGAGCCGCATGCCCAGGTTGTGGGCGAGCTCGACGGTGCTCTTCACGATCGCCGCGCTGCGCGGGTCGGTGTCGCAGTGGGCGACGAACGCCCGGTCGAGTTTGAGGTCGTCGACGGGCAGCGCGTGCAGGTAGGCCAGGCTCGAATAGCCGGTGCCGTAGTCGTCGACGGCCAGCCTGATGCCCATCGCGCGCAACTCGGCGAGGGTCCGGGTCGCGCGCGCCGCGTCCCGCATCAGCACCTCCTCGGTCACTTCGAGATGCAGACCCGCCGACGGTACGTCGTAACGGACCAGCGCGTCGGCCACGTAGTCCGGCAGATCCGGGTCGTGCAGGTTGGAGGTGGACAGGTTCACCGCGACGGTCAGGCAGAGGCCGGCGGCCCGCCAGTCCCGGCACTGTTCGAGGGCCTTCTCCAGGACCTGCATGGTGAGCCGCCCCATCAGCCCGGCGTGCTCGGCGAGGGACAGGAAGCCGTCGGGGTAGACCAGCCCACGGGCCGGATGGTTCCACCGCACCAGGGCTTCGACGCCGCACACCGCGCCGGACGCCACGTCGATCTGCGGCTGGTAGTGCAGGACCAGCTCGTCGTGGTCGAGACCGGCACGCAACTCCTCCAGCGTGGTGAGGCGCCGCCGCCCGGTGTCGTCGTCCGCGCTGTCGATCGCCACGGCGAGCCCGCTGTGGTCGCTCTTCGCCGTGTACATGGCGTTGTCGGCGTGCCGCAGCAGCGTGCTGCGGTCGGTGCCGTGGTCGGGGAAGACGGCCAGGCCGATGCTGGCGTCGACGTGCAGGGTGACCTGTTCCAGCTCGAAGGGGTGCCGCAGCGCGGTGAGCAGCGCGGTCCCGGCTTCCAGGGCGCGGC
>KL571510.1:0-547 GCA_000715855.1 Actinoplanes liguriensis | reverse complement strand
CGAGGTGGTGCCCGAAGCTGTCGTTGATCTCCTTGAAGCGGTCCAGGTCGACGATGGCGACGGCCATCCGCTCGTCCGGGTCGCGGCGCTGCAGCTCCTGGTCGACGGTTTCCTGGAACAGGCGGCGGTTGGGCAGCCCGGTGAGGTCGTCGGTGCGGGCCTGCCGCCGGGCGTCGGCAAGCGCTTCCACGGTACGGACGGTCAGCAGCATGCGGACGATCGCCGCGGTGATAGCGGCGGCGGCGAGCAGGCTGCTGGTGCGGGGCAGCACCGCGGCACTCCAGCTGCCGTAGAGCAGCAGCGCCATCGACGCACACGCCAGCGCCGCGGGCAGGGCCACCCCCACCAGCGCCCGGGACGGCGGCCGGGCGGTCGGGTGTTCCGGGCGCTGCCACGCGGCGGCGACGATGACGGCCAGCGCGACCGACCAGAGCGCGTCCGTCCAGCCGCCCGGGACGTAGCTGCCGCGGGTGGTCTCGAACATGTGGATGCCGTTGGCGGCGGTGTTGATCCCCATCCCGGCCAGCAGCACCGACCACACCGGCTC
>KL571509.1:5616-5899 GCA_000715855.1 Actinoplanes liguriensis | reverse complement strand
GCCGGACCAGCGCCTCCACGAGCATGCGATCCGGCAGTCCCAGCCGGTGCCGCAACTCCTCCACGGGCATGCCCGTGTCCAACGGATTCTTCGCGGCGTAGGCGCCGGCAACCGCCTGCAGTTCGTCCCCCAGCCGGCTCCAGTAGGACGGATCCACCAACCAGTCCCCGACCACGGGCGATCCGCCGGTCACTCCCATCCGCATCAACTCGTCCCGCCGCACCAGCCCCCGCCGCCGCAGCTCCCCCGCAAGGTCCGCCACCCCGGACCTGTCTCTTATACA
>KL571509.1:4025-5445 GCA_000715855.1 Actinoplanes liguriensis | reverse complement strand
CGCCACATCGAGCACGGTCACCCCGCCGGCAATGTGGTGACGCCCGGGATCCCGCAGCAACGCCCGGTCCCCGATCCGCAACGGAAGCCCTCGCCCCAGCCGCAGCCGAGCCGTGTCGACCCCGAGCGGCCGCACCCGAACCGGCACCGCCGCCGACCCCACGTGCAGCATCACCGTCGACGGCAGCTCCCCCACCGGGTCCCCGTGCACCCGGACGTCGATCAGCTCGGTCAGACCGAACCGCCCCGGCGTGAGCAGCGCCGCCCCACGCCCCACCGCGTCCTTGTCCACCCCGCGCAGGTTCACCGCCACCCGCGCCACGCCCCGGACCTCGGAGGCGGCCACCCCGAGACTCTGCAGTCCGCGAACCCGGACCGGCCGATCGATCCCGGTCAGCTCCAGCTCGTCCCCGGCGCGCAGAACCCCCGCCCCGAGGGTCCCGGTGACCACGGTCCCCGCGCCCTTGATGGTGAACGCCCGATCGGCCCACAACCGCACCGCCGCACCCTCATCGGCCTCCGGCAGCCGCCCGGCGAGCCGATCCAGCGCCGCCCGCAGCTCGTCCAGCCCCTCCCCGGTCACCCCGCTGACCGCCACGGCCTCGACCTCTCCGAGCGAGGTGGCCGCGATCTCCGCGAGCCCGGCCGCGGTCGCCGCCGCGGGATCCGCCAGGTCGGAACGGGTGACGACGAGCAGCCCGTGCCGCACCCCGAGCGCGTCCAGCGCCGCCAGATGCTCCGCCGACTGCGGCTTCCACCCCTCGTCGGCGGCGACGACGATCATCGCGGCCGGCACCGGGCCCACCCCGGCCAGCATGTTCGGCACGAACCGCTCGTGCCCCGGCACGTCCACGAACGCCACGGTCGCCCCGGAACCGAGCGTGGTCCAGGCGAACCCGAGGTCGATCGTCATCCCCCGGCGGCGCTCCTGCGCCCACCGGTCCGGCTCCATCCCGGTCAAAGCCCGGACCAGGGTCGACTTCCCGTGGTCGACGTGCCCGGCGGTGGCGATGACGTGCACGTCAGAGCACCGCCTCGGCAATCACCCGGACGATCAGGTCGTCCGCGGACGGCGGGACGCAGCGCAGGTCGAGCAGCAGGCTCCCGCGCTCGACCCGGCCCACGATCGGCGGGTCGGCGAGGCGCAGTGTCACGGCGTACGCGCAAGGAATTGACAGTGACCAGGAGGGGAGCTGGAGTTCCGGTGCCCCTCCCCCTGTCTCTTGTATAAGAGACAGTGCCTGGTCGGCGTGACCGGGCCGGTGAGGGTCGCCTGCAGTGCCGCGAGGGTCAGCTTGTCGACGCGCAGTGCCCGGGCGAGGGGGTGCCGGCGCAGGCGCTCGACCAGGTCGGCGTCGCCGAGCAGCAGGCCGGCCTGCGGACCGCCGAGCAGTTTGTCGTCTGTCTCTTATACACATCTC
>KL571509.1:0-3809 GCA_000715855.1 Actinoplanes liguriensis | reverse complement strand
GGGCAGCAGCGGGTCCGGGGCGAGAAGCCCGGAGCCGATGTCGGCGACGACCGGCGCGCCGAGACCGGTCAGAGCGGGGATCCCGACGGCGCTGGTGAACCCCCGGACCACGAAGTTCGACGGATGCACCTTGAGGATGAACCCGGTCTGCGGGCCGACCGCCGCCGCATAGTCATTCTCCGACGTACGGTTCGTCGTGCCGACCTCACGCAGCCGCGCCCCGGTCGATTCCAGCAGGTCCGGCAGCCGGAAACCGTCGCCGATCTCCACCATCTCGCCGCGGCTGACGATGATCTCGCGCCCGGCGGCGAGCGCGGTGGCGGTCAGCACGAGCGCCGCCGCACCGTTGTTGACCACGTGCACGCCACCGGCCGCCGGGACCGCGCCGGCCAGGGCGGCGAGCGCCGTCCGCCCCCGGCGGGCCCGTTTCCCGGTCGTCAGGTCCAGCTCGACGTCGGTGTTCCCGCCGGCCGCGACGATCGCGTCGACCGCGGCCGGGGAGAGCGCGGCCCGCCCGAGGTTGGTGTGCAGGACGACGCCTGTCGCGTTGAGCACGGGCCGCAGCCCGCCCGCGGTCCCCGGCAGCGCCGCCACCGCCGCGTCCGCGACCCGTCCCGGGTCGAGGTCCCCCGCCCGCGCCCGCTCCTGGGCCGCGCGGACAGCGTCCTTGACCGTCCCCCGCCCGAGCCGCCCGGCCGCGGCGCGCAGCCGAGGATCCGACAGGACCGCGTCAGTACGGGGAATCTCACGCCGTCGATCCACTGACCTCTCCCGAAATGCTCACGGAGGCAGCAAGCCTACAAGGGACGCCCCCACCCCACCGGGACTCCACAACCGGGCTGACGGGATGGCGTGAACCGGCGGCGGGGGAGACGCACACCGCGTGGTAAGCGGAGGCGGACGGGAATCGAACCCGCCTGACCCGGGTTCCGGGTCACGTCGGTTTTGAAGACCGCGAGGAGCACCAGCTGCCTGAACGCCTCCGTGATCACCGTAGCGGATCGCCCGGATCGCGCACGCCGCGGCGTGTGCGACAGTGCGAGGGTGACGATCCGGTTGACGCAGTACGCGCACGGCGGTGGCTGTGCCTGCAAGATCCCGCCCGGTGAGCTGGAGTCGGTGGTGTCCGGGCTGATCGGCGGGGAGGCGCCGCGCGGGCCGGGTGAGCTGCTGGTCGGGCTCGATGACGGGGACGACGCGGCGGTGGTGCGGATCGCGGCGGGGACGGCGATCGTGGCGACGGCGGACTTCTTCACGCCGGTCGTCGACGACGCCTACGACTGGGGGCGGATCGCGGCGGCCAACGCGCTCTCGGACGTGTACGCGATGGGCGGCACCCCGGTCGTCGCCGTGAACCTGCTCGGCTGGCCGCGGGACGTGCTGCCGATGGAGCTGGCCGGTGAGGTGCTGCGCGGTGGCCTGGACGTGGCCCGGGCCGCCGGTTGTCATGTGGCCGGCGGGCACAGCGTCGACGATCCGGAGCCGAAGTACGGGATGGCGGTCACCGGTGTCGCCGACCCGGCCCGGCTGATGCGCAACGACGCCGGCCAGCCCGGTGTCCCGCTGACCCTGACCAAGCCGCTCGGCGTCGGCGTGCTCAACTCCCGGCACAAGCAGACCGGTGAGGTGTTCCCGCAGGCTGTCGCGGCGATGACCGAGTTGAATCGGCGCGCCTCCGAGGCCGCACTGGCCGCCGGCGCGGTGTGCGCAACCGACGTGACCGGTTTCGGGCTGCTCGGCCACCTGCACAAGCTGGCGCGGGCCAGCGGGGTGACCGCGCGGGTCGACGCGGCCGCGGTGCCGTATCTGGAGGGCGCTCGGCAGGCGCTCGCGGACGGGTTCGTCAGCGGCGGCACCCGGCGCAACCTCGACTGGGTGCGCCCGCATCTGGACAGCGACGTCACCGGCGAGGACGAGTTGCTGCTGCTGGCCGACGCACAGACCTCCGGCGGGCTGCTCGTGGCCGGCGAGGTGCCTGGCTTTCCGATCATCGGAGAACTGCTTCCCGCGTACGAGGGGATCACCGTTCAGATCAGGTGACCGTCGCGGGCCATCCGGGCGTCGTGTGCCCGTCACCCGGCGCGATTATCGTCCCGGACGGTGATCGTGGAGCACCTGCTCGTCTTCTACGGGCTCGTCGGGCTGTTCATCGTGGCCCACGTCCCGGGCGGCCCGATTCCGGCGCTTCTGCTGGGCGGGGCCGCGGCGGTGACGTACCTCGTCCGTACGCGCGAATTCGACAACCGCAACCTGTGGCGACCGGAAGCATTGCGGCCTGCCCTGCCCGGGATGATCGCCCGATGGGCGGTGTTCTCGATTCTCGCCGTGATCGGCGTGGCCGTTTTCGACCGCGGACATCTGTTCGACATGCCACGCGGGCACACCCTGTTGTGGCTGCTGATCGTGGTGTTCTATCCACTGGCGTCGGTATATCCGCAGGAATTGCTGTATCGGGCGTTCCTGGTGCACCGCTATCGGCGATTGTTTCGCACGGATCGGCTGGCGGCCGGGGCGAGCGCGGCCGCGTTCGGGTTCGCGCATCTGCTGTTCGGCAACGTTCTGGCGGTGGTCCTGACGATCGGCGGGGGCTGGTTGTTCGCGCGCCGCTATCAGCAGTCGCGCTCGTTGTTGACGGTGTCGGCCGAGCACGCGCTCTACGGCATCACGATCTTCACGGTCGGGCTGGGCCGGCTGTTCTATCACGGCGCATGACAAAGGGCGGGGCTTTACACCCCGCCCTTCGCAAGCCGCACTACTTGACGATCAGCTTCTGGAACTGCGCCTTGACGTCGGCCGTGTTCACCTTGACGTCCATGTGCCGCGGCGGGCCGAGGTCCGCCCCGAGCGTCGACGTGTAGTTGACCGTCGACGGGCAGCTGGAGCCGCTGAACGAGAGCTGCTTGTTGAACACGACCCGGCCGGTGCGGATCTCGTACGCCTTCACCGAGACCTTCACTTTGTGGAAGGTGACCGGGTAGAGCTTGCCGGAGCCGAAGTTGCTCCGGTAGTCACAGGTACGCACGGCGGCGCCCTGCTTGTCCTCGCTCATGCAGACGACCAGCGTCGCCGCCTCCGGGTCACTGGTCTTCCAGGTGCCCGGCAGCCGGCCCGACTCGGTGCCGTTGCCGAAGAACATCGCCTTGTTGACGCCCTTGCCGTACTTGCGGGCGGCGCTGTACTTCGACGGATTGTCACAGTACGACGGGGAGGAGCCGGTGGTCCGCTCGCGCAGCGTGTCCAGCTCGATCGCCAGCTCCGCCTTGGCGATGCCGGCCTGCGCCTTCGCCTTGTTCGGGTCGTTCGGGTACGCGTTGATCAGCTGCTGGTAGACGCTTTTCGCGGAGTCCCAGCTCTTGGCCGCCATGTAGCTGTCGGCGCAGCCGAGCATCGCGGCCGGCTCGTGCTGGGGCACCACATCGGCGGTACGGTCCAGCGTGTTGCCGGACTTGGCCCGGTCGCCGAGCCACTGGGTGATCTTCACGGTCTCGCAGGGGTCGGAGACCGGAATGCCGGCCAGGAACTGGTCGACCACCTTGTCGGTCATCCGCTCGTGACCGGGCATCGTGGTCAGCACCGAGTTGAGCTGGGTGAAGCCGTTGTTCAGCTCGGTCGTGTCCGCGGAGGCGAGACCGGTCCTGAGGGTGGTCTCGGCCTCGTTCAGCTTGTGGCACGCGGTGACGGTGTCGTCGTCCTTGGCGGCCAGCGGCGCGTTCGCGATCCGCAGGCCCAGCCACACCTTGTCGAGCTTCTCCAGCGCGTGCGTGCAGTCGCCGTTGGCCTTGGCGTCGGTGACGGCCTGGCCGATGCCG
>KL571508.1:7145-8019 GCA_000715855.1 Actinoplanes liguriensis | reverse complement strand
AGAGATGTGTATAAGAGACAGCCACATCACGTCGGAGATCGACGGGTACGGCGGTGGATCGAGCCTGACCAGCACCGCCACCCAGTAGACCGTTCCGGCGGCGTAACAGCCCAGCCCGCCGGCCATCAGCAGCCAGGCGCCCCGGTCCTGCCGCAGGGTCAGCGCCCGGATCGCCACGAGCACGGCGGCGAGCAGGTAGATCGCGTCCTGCAGGATGTCGTTGACCAAGGCGTGCCGGCCGACCCAGCCCCGCGCCCCCGGCATGATCGCCACGAACTGCGCGATCAGCAGCAGGGCGCCCAGCACGAACCCGGCCCGGAGCCAGATCCGGCCACGCGGCGGCACCATTGTCACCGAAACCACACTCGCCCAATCGGGCGGTACGCGCCACACGTGAGCATTCCCGCGCCCGAGATTCCCCGGGGCGCGGGCCGCATCGTCGGTATCACCGTCTTCGGCGTCACTCCGGAATCCTGACCTCCCGGGCCTTACGCGCCCGATAGCGGGTGGTCTTGGCCCGGTTCCCGCAGGACGACATCGAGCACCACCGCCCGGCCCCGTTGCGGGAGTCGTCGTAGAACACCCAGCGGCAGTCCGGGGCGGCGCACGCGCGCATCCTGTCCCACGACCCGTCGGCGCCGCGCCGGACGGCCACGGTCAGCAGCGTGGCGAGCGCACCGGGCACGCCGTCGTCCTCGGGCGCCAGTTCGACGTGACCGGTGGCGCTGAGCCGCATCCGTACGGGAAAAGCGCGAAGCGCCGCATCTGCCCGGTGCGGCAGGGTGTCGTCGAGCCCGGTGCGGGCCAGCGCGTCGCGCAGCAGCGAGCGCAGTTCCCGGGCCCGGTCCAGGTCGGCATCCTGTCTCTTATACAC
>KL571508.1:5663-6868 GCA_000715855.1 Actinoplanes liguriensis | reverse complement strand
TGTCAGCGCGCCGGCGGTCGGCAGCGCGTCGCCGCCGGGGTGGTCGGTGCCGTGCCGCCGGAAGGTGCGCTGGTCGAGCGTGTTGAGGAACTCCTCGACGATGCGCAGGTCGGCCGGTGTCTCCACGACACCGACTATACTTGACACCGGTGTTAGCGTTTACTGGTGTTGAACATCGAGCCCTTCCAGGTCTCCGTCGACGCGGCCGTCCTCGACGATCTGCGTGACCGGATCGCCCGCACCCGATGGCCGCAGGAGCCGCCCGTGCCCGGCTGGTCCTACGGCACCGACCTCACCTACCTGCGCCGGCTCCTCACCGCGTGGGCCGGGTTCGACTGGCCGGCGTTCGAGCGGCGGCTCAACGAGGTGCCGCAGTTCAAGGCCCGGATCGACGGCCAGGAGGTGCACTTCGCGCACGTCCGCGGGGCCGGGCCGGCCCCGCTGCCGATCGTGCTGACGCACGGCTGGCCCGGCAGCTTCCTCGAGTACCTCGACCTGATTCCGCTGCTCACACACCCGGACGATCCGGCGGACGCCTTCGACGTCGTCGCGCCGTCGCTGCCCGGTTTCGGCTTCTCCGGCGCGCCCACCGGGCCCGGAGTGACCAACGACGTGGTCGCCGACCTGTGGTGCCGGCTGATGACCGACGGCCTCGGCTATCCGCGCTTCGGGGCGCACGGCAGCGACATCGGCGCGGGCGTGACGATCCGGCTCGGGCGGCGCCACCCGGACCGGCTCGCCGGCCTGCACCTGAGCGCGGTCGCGCTGCCCCAGCCGCCGGAGCCGCTCAGCGAGCCGGAACGCCGCTACGCCGCCGACTTCGACCGGTGGACCGCCGACCACGGCGGCTACCTGCACCAGCAGGCGACCAGACCGCAGACTCTCGGGTACGGACTGACCGACTCCCCCGCCGGGCTGGCCGCCTGGATCGTCGAGAAGTACCGCGACTGGGCCGACAGCGACGGCGACGTCGAGAAAGCCATCGGCCTGGACCGGCTCCTCGCCACCCTGACCGTCTACTGGGCGACCGGCACCATCACCCCGTCGATGCGGATGTACTACGAGCACCGCCGGCACGGCACGACGCTGGTGGCCGACGAGCCCATCCCGGTCCCCGCCGGGTTCGCGCTGTTCCCGAACGACTTCCAGCCCGGGCCGGAGCCACCCCGCGAGCTCGCCGACCGGTATTTCCGGGTGGAACGGTG
>KL571508.1:1608-5440 GCA_000715855.1 Actinoplanes liguriensis | reverse complement strand
GTATAAGAGACAGCTTCCCGGCCATCGAGTCACCGGCGGCGCTCGCCGAGGAGATCCGCGCCTTCTTCCGGCCGCTGCGCGAGGCCTGATCACCGATCGGGCTCCGGCAGCTCCCGCAGGTGGCGGCGCGAGCCGGGTCAGGCGGCCGGGAACCCGTTCTCCAGGTAGACGGCGGTCCCGGCGGCCTGTGCCTCGACCGCCGCGCTGAGCCGACGGGCCAGCAGCGCGGAGAGCCGCCCGGCCGCCTCCGCCTCGGTGCACCACGCCCAGCCGCGCAACTCGCCGGCCGGCAGCCGGATCCGCGCGACCTGATCCGCGGCGAGCACCCCGCCGTCGAAGACCGTCATCAGGCCGTCGGTCCGGTCCGGTCGCGGCGGCACCCAGTCCGTCACCAGCAGCCGGCCCGGCCGCACGACCAGCCCGAGCTCCTCCTCGACCTCCCGCACGGCCGCCGCGTACGGCGATTCCCCGGCCTCGACCGTCCCGCCCGGGATCTCCCAGTCGGGCTTGTAGACCGGCTCGACGATCAGCGCCCGCCCCTGCCCGTCCGTGAACAGCACGCCGGCCCCCATCCGCTTCCCGGGCAGCCCAGCCGTGTAATCCGCCGACATCGCGTCACACCTCCAACCGACCGTCCACAGCATCCCCCGCCGGCGGAAGGTTGCCGGTCTCGATGTCCTCTCTCAGGTGGACTTCGGCGAGGTCGGGCGGGGTGATCCGGCCGATCTCGTCGAACAGCCGAACGCCGCGCCACAGCCGGATCCCCGGATAGTCCACATGGTCGAATGCGATGACCAGCCGCGTGTCCGGCCAGGATCCGGTCAGCCCGGCCGTCCAGCCGTCGACGTCCCCGAGCCGATCGCGCTGGGACCGGGCGTAGGAGGCGGCGTCGACCGGCTCCGGCGGCAGCGGCCAGCACTGTCCCGTGATGTCGATGGCGCTCCCCGCGATCGCCACGGATCCCGGGTCGAGGCGCCGCAGCTCACCCGGCGCACCGGCGATCCGGCGGAGGGGCAGAATCGGCCTGACGGCCTCGGAGATCTCGACGTACGACGGCAGCGGGCCGCCCGGAATCCGCAACCAGGCCCGCCGCCACGACACCTGCCGCAGTCCCGCCCCGAGATCGGTCACCACGTGCGGACCGTCCTCCACTTCCAGGTACACGCCGTCCTCCGTCACGTGCACGTCCACAACCGGCCGGTCCACCCCGATCCGGCGCACCTCACCGTCCGGCCCGACGACGATCACGACGTCGTGCGGCAGCGGCCCGGGATCGAACTCGGGACCGGTGACCAGTTGCGGGACCGGGTGCGGGCCGGCACACCAGGCGCCCCGCGATTCGGCGGCGACCAGGCGGCGACCGGCGCTGTAGCCGGCGGCCAGCAGACCGGCCGGTCCGATGCGCGCGACGGGGGCGCCGGTTCCCGGCTGCACCCACAGGTCCGGCCCGGCGCTGAGCACCTGCCAGCTCTCGTCCGGGGCGGGCGGTGGCAGCCGCGGCCACGAGACCAGGCCTCGCAGGGCACCGCCGGCGGCGTCGAGGAGCGCGGCGACCGGCTGGAACTCGTCGACGGCCCAGAGCACCTCGCCGTCGGTGAACAGGTGGAGCGGGCGGAGGGTCCGGCCTGCTGTCACGAGCGGTGTGCTCCTTGGTGGGCGCCACGGCGCTCGTCGCGTACGGGAGAAGCGGTTCTCATTGGATCATGGAAAGGTGGCCGCCGGGCACTGCCGCCAGGGTTCACGGCGGCGATCGTGGGTACCCGGCCCGCATGAGATCCGGCGTTCTGTTCGACGTCGACGGCACCCTCGTCGACACCACGTATCTGCACACCGTCGCCTGGTGGGAGGCGCTGCGCCAGGCCGGCGCCGACGTGCCGATGGCGAAGATCCACCGGGGCATCGGGATGGGCTCCGACAAGCTGCTCGACCATCTGCTCGGCGAGGACCGCGACCGGGATGAGGACGAGGCGCTCTCGACCGCCCACGACGTCCTCTACGGCGCCTGGTGGGAACGGCTGCGCCCGCTTCCCGGCGCGCCCGAGCTGCTGCGCGAGGTCGCCGGCCGGGGCCTCGCGGTGGTGCTCGCGTCGTCGGCCAAGGAGCCGGAGCTGGAGCAGTTGCGCCGGGTGATCGGCGCGGACGACGTGATCGCGGCGGCCACCTCCTCCTCCGACGCCGAGCAGAGCAAGCCCGCCCCGGACATCCTGCAGGCCGCCCTCGACCAGTCGGACGTCGATCCGCACGCCGCGGTCTTCGTCGGCGACTCGGTCTGGGACGTGCAGGCGGCCGGCCGCCTGGACATCCCGTGCATCGGGCAGCGCCTGGACATCCCGTGCATCGGGCTGACCTGCGGCGGCACGTCGGCCGCTGAGCTGACCGAGGCCGGCGCGGTGGCGATCTACGACGATCCGGCGGCGCTGCTCGCCGCTCTCGACGACTCCGCGATCGCGGCCCTGCTGAAATAACGCCCGCCGGCTCGCGCCAACTGCCGCTTTCGCCGTACGGCGGAAAGGTGCTCCTCGGCGCCGCAGGCGTCGGCCCCCGGCCGGGGAAAGTCTGATGTTCCAGACCTCGCAAAGCAGGAACCACCGGGCGCTCCGGACTTTACGGTGAATCTGTTTCATCGTCGCCCTCGCGGCGTGTCTCTCGTCGTGAAGGGCCTGGTGAGAAGCATGGGATCGACCGGCAAACGCCTGAGCTCGATGAGCATGCGCGCGAACCTGATGGTGGCGGCGGCGGTCGGCCTGGTCGTGGCCGTCGTGGTCGGTGTCGTCGGGATCGCCCGGATGACGACCATCGCGGACCGGGCCGACGCGATCTACCGCCAGGCGTTGCAGCCGATCGCGGCCGTGATCGACATCCAGCAGATGATCTGGCACTCCCGGTGGGCCGGGCTGTCCGGCTCGACCGCGACCGACCCCGAGAAGGCCAAGTCCTACAACGCGGAGTCGGCGCAGTACATCGACCAGGTGACGCAGGCCATCACCGACTACGGCAACCTGCCGGTCAGCGCGGCTGAGAAGTCCGCGATGGCCCAGGTCCAGGCGCTGTGGGAGGGGTACCTGGAGTACCGCACCCAGGCGGTCGCCGCGAAGGCCGCCGGCAACGTCGACGAGTGGCAGAACATCCGCACCACCAAGCTGAACCCGGCCATCACCGAGGCCGTCAAGCACATCGAGGAGCTCAAGACCCTCTCCAAGGACAACGCGGCGGCGGCCGCGGCGGACGCGCGCTCGGCGGCCTCCCACGCCCGGACCACGATCATCCTCACGCTGATCGCCGGCATCCTGCTGGCCGGCGCGCTCGCCCTGACCGTGGCACGGATCTTCTCCCGCCGCCTGGCCGCGCTGGAGGCGGTGATGTCCGCGATGGCCGCCGGTGACCTGCGGGAACGCCGGGCCGACAACGGCACCGACGAGATCGGCCGGATGTCGCGCTCGGCGGTCGCCGCGGTCGACCACATGCGAACCGTGATGCAGACCCTGTCGGATGCCAGCTCCGGCCTGGCCCAGCGTTCCGAGGACATGCAGGAGGCCAGCCGGAACCTGTCCGGCGGCGTCGAGCAGACCTCCAGCCGGGTCAGCTCGATCGACCAGGCCGCCGAGGCGGTGACCGCGGGCGTGCAGGCGGTCGCGGGTGGCGCGCAGGAGATGGGCGCGGCGATCCGGGAGATCGCGATCAGCGCCGGTCAGGCGGCCAATGTGGCGTCCGGCGCGGTCGAGGTCGCCGCCCAGGCGGAGACCCTGATGACCAAACTGGACGTCTCCTCGGGCGAGATCGACAGCGTGGTCAAGACGATCACCGCGATCGCCGAGCAGACCAACCTGCTCGC
>KL571508.1:0-1380 GCA_000715855.1 Actinoplanes liguriensis | reverse complement strand
CCACCATCGAGGCGGCCCGCGCCGGCGAGCTGGGCAAGGGCTTCGCCGTGGTCGCCTCCGAGGTCAAGGACCTCGCTCAGGAGACCGCGAAGGCCACCGAGGACATCTCGCGGCGGGTCGAGGCGATCCAGCGCGACGCCAAGGAGGCGGTCGAGTCGATCGCCGGGATCGGTCAGATCATCGGCAACATCAACGACTTCCAGAACACCATCGCGTCGGCCGTGGAGGAGCAGAGCGCCACCACCAAGGGCATGACCGACGACCTGGGCCGGGCCGCCGACGGCACCTCCGACATCAGCGCCCAGCTGGCCGAGGTCGTCAACGTCACCTCCACGACCCGCAGCGCGGCGGACGCCACCGAGGCCGCCGCCACCGACCTGTCCCGGATCTCCACCCAGCTCCAGGACATCATCGGCACCTTCCGGTACTGACCGTCCCCGCACGGATCCCGGTACTTTGGGAGCATGCTTCCGGCAGGCGGGGAACCCCGCGGGCCTCTCACCGAAGCGGTCGTGTCGCTCGCCGAGACGCCGGACGACGAGGCTGCCGTCGACGAGTTGCTCACCGTGATAGCCGCCTCGGCCGCGGAGCTGATCGCCGGGGTGGTGTATGCGTCGATCACCGCCTGGCGGGGCGCGGGCTACACGACCGTGGCGGCCAGCAGCGACCTGGCCCGGGCGGTGGACGACGCCCAGCACGCCGATCGGCTGGGCCCGTGTGTGCAGGCCGCGCGGACGGGCGAGCCGGTCCGGGTGCCGGACATCGCCGCGACGATGTCGTGGCCGGGGTTCTACCGGCAGGCCACCGCGCTCGGGTTGCGGGCCTCGGTGTCGGTGCCGCTGTTCGCCGGCGGTGGCGTCCCGGTGGGTGTTCTCAATCTGTACGGGCGCGAGCCCTCGGCCCTGACCGAGCTGATGGCCGGGGTGCGGGCGGTCTTCGCCGCGGAGGAGCCGCCGGGCGGCGGGTCCGATCCGGGCGGCGACCCCGGCACCCGTCAGCTGCTGGCCGGGATCGGGCGCGCGCTGCAGGCCAGGGCGGTGATCCAGCGGGCGCTCGGCGTGCTGATGGCCAGTCGCGGAAGCGATGCCGCGCAGGCCCGCCGCACGTTGCGGGAGTGGGCTGCCGCCAGGGGGATGTCGTTGTCCGCGACCGCGAGAGAGGTGCTCGCCGCGGTGGCGCCGGTTCAGGATCTGACGGTACGGGTGACGACGGCTGACGCCACCGGCGGCACGGTGACGATCGCCGTCGACGGCGAGTTGGCCGTCCCGGTGAGCGCCGACGTGCCCGGGCGCTTGACGGCTCTGCTCGACGAGCCGGCCCGGGTGCTGAACCTGGACCTGAGCGGGCTGCGCTTCTGTGACCTCACCGGCCTGCGGCTCC
>KL571507.1:7205-8721 GCA_000715855.1 Actinoplanes liguriensis | reverse complement strand
CCCAAAACGCTCAGCCCGAAAGGGCGACCTCCGTGGCGGGTCAAGCTCACCCCAAAACCCCACCCGGAGTCACCCCCGCCCCCGGCGAACGCCCACACCCACCCCGCACCGCGCCGCCCGCCACCAAACGCCCGCGAGCCCGCCCCGGCTCAAGCTCGCAGCGCGACTCACCCCCGACCGGCTGGTCCCCACCGTGGTTATCCGGCCCTCAAAACAACGGTGAGCACCAGCCCGGAACCCGCAACGCGCCCCGCTGCCCGGAGCCGGAGCCGGCTTGCGGAGCCGGGGCCGGGGCCGGCTTGCGGAGCCGGAGCCGGGGCCGGCTTGCGGAGCCGGACTTGGGTGACCGGGACCACGGCTTGCCACCGTGACCGCGGGTGGCATGCTGGGCTGATGCTGTCGTCCGGCCGGTCGCTCGTCCTTGCCCGGATCGCCGACGCGATCCCGGAGCCACACGCGGGCCCGATCCCGGGGTTCGTGCGGGTGGGCGTGGACGGGGTGGACGGGTCGGGGAAGACGATTCTCGCTGACGAGCTGGCTGCGGTTCTGCGCGAGCGCGGCCGGCCGGTGGTCCGGGTCTCGGTCGACGACTTTCACCATGTGCGGGCGGTCCGGCACCGGCGGGGCCGTGACGACCCCGAGGGCTTCTGGCGGGACTCCTACGACTATCCGCGGTTCCGCGCCGATGTGCTGGAGCCGTTCGGCCCGGGCGGATCGGGACGCTACCGCCCGGCGGCTCATGACGTGGCTACCGACGAGATGCTCCATCCGGAGCCGGTGCAGGCTCCGCCCGGTGCCGTCCTGCTCGTGGACGGGATCTTCCTGCACCGGGACGAGCTGGTGAGGAGCTGGGACTTCTCCCTCTTCCTGGACGTGCCGTTCACGGAGACCGCCCGCCGCATGGCCACCCGCGACGGCACTCCCCCGGATCCGTCCGACCCGGGGATGCGCCGCTACGTCGAGGGCCAGCGCCGCTATCTCGCCGCCTGCTCCCCCGCGAGCCGGGCCACCTGGGTCGTGGACAACACCGACCCGTCCGCCCCGGTGATCCGCTAGCCGGGCTTGATGATCTCCAGGCCGGTGACCGTGCCCTGGTAGTACGTGCGGTTGATCGCGGTTCCGGCGGTCTGGAGCGGGTTGACCAGGCCGTAGCCGAGCAGCGTCCGATCGGTGACCGCGCCCGTCGCCGCGTCGACGGCCGCCGCGTAGAAGCCGTTGAGCAGGCCGTCCTGGACGACCGTGTAGAGCTTGCCGTCGGTGACCGAGAGCCGGGGCAGGGCGGCGCTGCGGGTCGTGGCCGACCAGGTGGTGGCGCAGCCGGTCCCGGCCGTGTTCACGTCGATGCGGGCGATTCCGCCGTCGAAGTCCGCGTCGGCCGGCACGCTCGTGCCGGCGTCGTCGGGCAGCGCCGGGTAGTCGTAGCCGTACGTGTTGGTGATGAAGACCGACCGCCCTGCCGCGACCGGCGCGTTCTCGGTGCCGCTCGCGGCCAGGGAGGTGAAGAGCGGCTGGACGC
>KL571507.1:4892-7040 GCA_000715855.1 Actinoplanes liguriensis | reverse complement strand
CGGCCTGCCGGTCCCGTCGGTGCGCAGCACGATCAGGTTCGCGTGCGGGTCGGCGTTGTCGGTGATCGCGACGTATTCGTAGCCGGTCGACGGCCCGAAGAAGACCGGGGTGGCGCCGCTGCCCCAGGAGAGCTGGCCGGGCTTGCGGGCGGAGCCTCGGTCGTAGGCGTACCGCCACAGCAGTCGCGGCGCCGCGGCCGTGGTGTCGAAGACGTAGAGCGCGTGATCGCTTGTCACCGCGAACCGCCCGGGGACCGTGGAGACGCTGTTCGCCACCTTCTCGCCGGCCGGCAGCTCGTAGGTGGTGATCGCCGTGCCGACAGCGCCGACGGTGCCGGCCGCGGTCACGAACCAGACCCTTCCGTCGTACGCCGGGATCACCCCCACGACCGCATCCCCGTCCGCGATCGCCGAGGCCAGCGACGTCCGCTGCGTGACCGTCAGGGTGCTCGCGGTGTGGGCGATCCGCAGCAGGTCGCGGTTGCCGTCGACGACGACCACCCGGTCCTGCTCGTCGAGGTACGCGTAGACCCCGCCGAGCAGCGACCCCTTCGTGATGGGAAGCGAGGCGACCGCGGCGCCGGTGCTCCTGTCGAGCAGTTCGAGGCTGGGCGCCTGTCCGATGTACTCGGTGCAGAGCGCGAGCAGAGCCCCGTCCGCCCCGTGCAGCAGCGTCGGGCAGGCGGCGAGCAGCGTCGAGCGGGTCACCGTGACCGCGCTGCCGGCGAACCCGGCGCCGGTGAACGTCTTCGCCGAGGCGCTGTCGCCGTGCGTGGTCGCACCGCCGGCCGGGGCGGTGTACGGATTCTGCGGCGCCGACGGCCCGAAAACGCTGGTGGCGGCAGTCGCGGGGGTCGCGCTGAGCACTCCCGCGGCGAGCACGAGGGCCGCTGCGGCACGGATCGAGGACACGGTCTCTCCCAAGTACACCGACGTTTACAAAGATCGATCCGGAGCCTGCCACGCCGCCCGTACATGGTCAATATCCCTATAGGAGAAGTAGGCAAATCGATGAAGCCCGGTCCGTGAAGTCGGCATCGGGTAGCGCTCACCTGGCGACGGGGGCCGCCGATGGTCGAGCCATGACCGTCGCCCGCTACGCCGCCCGGACCGCCGCGTTCGCAGCCGTCTACCTGCTCGTCTCCTGGGTGCTGGACTTCTCTCTGGTGCTCCCGCCGGTGGTCGCCGCGGTCTGGATGCTGGCGCAGGGCCACTGGGGGTTACGACGATTCGACGTGATCGCCCTGGTCACGATCACCACGGCGGTCGCGATCGCGCACGGGACGAGCATGCTGTCCGGGTTCGGCGCGGCAGCGGTGGTCACGTTCCCGGCGATGCTGTTCGCGCTGCTGGTGGAGCGGTGGCTGCCCGGCTGGTGGCAGGGGCACGGTGATCGGTTCCGGTCACGGCGTACCAGCCTGACCCGGGTGGCCGGCGCCGCGGGCCTGTCCGCGGTCGCGTTCGTCGTGCTGCACGCCGCGATGTCCGGGGTGCCGGCGCTCGGCCTCGTGCTCACCCCCGTCGTCCACGCCGCCGTGCTGCTGCCGGCCGCGCTCGCCGGCCGCGCGATCAACCGCTCCCGCACCCCGCGGACGGCGGGCCTGACCCTGGTTCGCTGATTTCTGTCGGCGGCTCCTGCTACGGTCGCGCCGCCGGTTCGAACGGGAGACAGGGGCCACCGATGACCTTCCACAGCCATGACACGACCTTCGCCGGCCTGCCGGTGACCGAGTTCCCGGCCGGCGCCGTGTCCGGCCCGGTGGCCTGGCGCGTCTCCTACGAGGACGAGGACGTCTCCGAGGCCCCGGTCTCCGAGGGCTTCCGCGAGGTGTTCGAGACGTTCCTCGCCGCGCACGGCCCGACCACGGAGTCCCTGGTCATCGGCCCGTGGGGCTACGCCGCGTTCGCGTATGCGCCGGTGCCCCAGCTGGTGGAGTCCGTCCCGCGCCTGCCCGGGCTGCGCTCGCTGTTCCTCGGCGACATCACCTTCGACGAGTGTGAGATCTCCTGGATGAAGGTGGGCGACGTCAGCCCGCTGATCACCGCGTTCCCCGGGCTGGAGACGCTGCAGGTGCGCGGCGGGGAGGACTTCGGCTTCTCCCCCGTCGCCAGTGACAGCCTGCGCCGCCTGGTGGTGCAGAGCGGCGG
>KL571507.1:860-4704 GCA_000715855.1 Actinoplanes liguriensis | reverse complement strand
TGTGTATAAGAGACAGAGCTGGAGCTGTGGCTCGGCACACCGGACTACGGCGGCGACACCACCGTCGCCGACCTGCGCCCGCTGCTCGACGGCACGCTCTTCCCGGGCCTGCGACGGCTCGGCCTGCGCAACGCGGAGATCGCCGACGAGCTCGCGCACGCGATCGCCCGCGCGCCGGTGGTCGCCCGGCTCGAGTCGCTCGACCTGTCGATGGGCGTGCTCAGCGACCGGGGCGCGACCGCGCTGCTGGCCGGCCAGCCCCTCACCCACCTGCGCGAACTGCACCTGGCCCACCACTACATGTCCGAGGAGGTCGCGGCCGCCGTCGTCGCCGCGCTGCCGGAGACCCGGGTCGACGTGAGCGAGCCGCAGGGCGCGGACGACGGCGACCGTTACGTCGCGGTCGCGGAGTGACATGCGCACACTGATCGGCACCCACGACATCCTCATGGTCACCCTCGACACACTGCGCTACGACGTGGCCGCCGAGCTGGCCGCGGCCGGCCGCACCCCGCATCTGGCCGCGGTCCTGCCCGGCGGCCGCTGGGAGCGCCGGCACTCGCCGGCCAGCTTCACCTATGCGGCGCACCACGCGTTCTTCGCCGGTTTCCTGCCCACGCCCGATGCGCCCGGCCGGCACGAGCGGCTCTTCGCCGCGGCGTTCCCGGGCAGCGAGACGTCCGGGCCGGACACCTGGGTCTTCGACGCGCCCGACCTGCCCACGGCGTTGGCGAAGGAGGGCTATCACACGCTCTGCCTGGGCGGGGTCGGCTTCTTCAGCCGCAGCACCGCGCTCGGCCAGGTGCTGCCGGGCCTGTTCGCCGAGGCGCACTGGGAGCGATCGTTCGGGGTGACCGCGCCGGATTGCCTGGGCGCGCAGCTCGACCGGCTGGAGGTCTCGCTCGCCGAGGTCCCCGCCGGCCAGCCGGTGTTCACGTTCCTCAACGTCGCCGCGATGCACCAGCCGAACCGGCACTACACCGGGCAACAGTCCGACGACCGGGTGAGCCACGCGGCCGCGCTGGAATATGTCGACGGGCTCGTCCCCCGGCTGTTCGAGCTGGTCAGGCGCCGCCGGCGGCCGGTCTTCACGATCCTCTGCTCGGACCACGGCACGGCGTACGGGGAGGACGGCCACACCGGTCACCGCTTCGCGCACGAGGTGGTGTGGACGGTGCCGTTCGCGCAGTTCACCCTGGCGGCGTCGTGATCGGCGGCTCCCCCTACCAGGGCTATCTGTATGCGTATCCACACAAGACGTCGTATCGTCCGCTCGACCCGCGCCCGGCCCTCGCCGACGTGTGGCGCGACGAGCCGCGGGACGCGCTCTTCCTCTACGTGCACATCCCGTTCTGCGAGATGCGCTGTGGCTTCTGCAACCTGTTCACCCGCGCGAACGCGCCCGCCGCGCAGGTCACGGCCTATCTGCGGCAGCTCCGGCGCCAGGCGTCGCAGGTCGCGCTCGACGACGCTGTCTTCGCCCGGGCGGCGTTCGGCGGCGGCACCCCCACGCACCTGGACGCTGCCGAGCTCGGCGAGCTCTTCGACATCTGCGTCACCGTCATGGGCGCGCGCATGCCCGGCATCCCGCTCTCGGTCGAGACGTCCCCGGCGACCGCCACGCCCGATCGCCTGGAGGTGCTCCGGGCCTACGGGACGACCCGGGTCAGCATCGGCGTGCAGAGCTTCCTCGACGCCGAGGCGCACGCCGCCGGCCGCCCGCAGCGCCGCGCCGACGTCGAGCGGGCACTGGGCGCGATCCGGGACGCCCGGGTGCCGGTGCTCAACCTCGACCTGATCTACGGCATCGACGGCCAGACCCCGGCGTCGTGGCAGCTCAGCCTGGACGCCGCGCTCGCCTGGCAGCCCGAGGAGATCTTCCTCTACCCGCTCTACGTGCGCCCGCTCACCGGGCTGGGCCGCCGCGCGGTCAGCCGCGACGACTGGGACGCGCAGCGGCTCGCGCTCTACCGTCAGGGCCGGGAGACGCTGCTCGCCGCGGGGTACGTGCAGGAGTCGATGCGCCAGTTCCGGCTGCCCTCGGCGCGCGACGACGGGCCGGACTACTCCTGTCAGGACGACGGCATGATCGGGCTGGGGTGCGGCGCCCGGTCGTACACGCGCGACCTGCACTACTCGTTCGACTACGCGGTCGGGGTCAGCGAGGTCCGTGCGGTGCTCGACGACTACCTCTCCAGACCAGAGGCCGATTTCGCGTACGCCGAGGTCGGCTTCACCCTCGACGACGCCGAGCAACGCCGGCGGTGGCTGATCAAGTCGCTGCTGCGGGCCGAGGGGCTCGACCCGTCCGCGTACCGCAAGCGCTTCGCAACCGACCCGGAAGCCGACTTCCCGCAGCTCTCGACCCTGGTCGAAAACGGTCTCGCGGAGCCCGGCGGCCTGCGTCTCACCCCGGCCGGGCTGGAACGCTCCGACGCGATCGGCCCGTGGCTCACGTCCGAGCCGGTACGCTCGGCGATGGCCGGGTACCAGCCGCGATGAACCTCTCCGTGCTCTATCGGGGCCCGCTCGCGAGCTGCAACTACGACTGTCCGTACTGTCCGTTCGCGAAACGGCACGACCCACCGGAGCTGCTGCGGGAGGACCGGGCCGCCCTGGAACGCTTCACCGCGTGGGCCGCCGAGACCACCGACGTACGCCTGTCGATCCTGTTCACCCCGTGGGGCGAGGGCCTGACCCGTCGGTGGTATCGGGACGCCATCGTGTCGCTGTCGCACCTGCCGCACGTCGACCGGGTCGCGATCCAGACGAATCTCGCCGCCCGCACCGACTGGCTCGCCGAGGCCGACCTCGCGTCCGCGGCGCTCTGGGCGACGTACCATCCGGGGCAGGTCACCCGTGAGCGCTTCCTGGCCCGCTGTGATGCGCTGCTGCGCAGGGGCGTCCGGTTCTCGGTCGGCGTCGTCGGCTTCCCGGAGCACCTGGCGGAGGCACGGGCGCTGCGCGCGGCCCTCCCCGCCGGGGTCTACCTCTGGGTCAACGCCGCCGAGGGCAGGCGGTACACCCCGGCCGAGGAGGCGGAGTGGACGGCGCTGGACCCGCACTTCGGCTTCAGCGTCCGGCCGCACGTCTCGCTCGACCTCCCGTGCCACGCCGGCGAGACCGCGATCTCGGTCAGCGGCGACGGCACCGTCCGTCGTTGTCACTTCATCAAAGAGCCAATTGCCAGCCTGTACGACGGTTCGTGGCGCGCCGCGCTCCGCCCCCGCCCCTGCGTGAACAGCATCTGTGACTGTCACATCGGCTACGTCCACCTCAAGCCGCTCGGCCTCCGCGACGTCTTCGCCGGTGGCGTCCTCGAACGCATCCCCGCGGTGTGGCCCGTAAGCGTCGGATCTGTCGGTTCTGTCGCTTTGGAGACACCGGTGCGGTCACTCTCCGATTAGGTTCGGTCACAGATGGTTCCCCCCGGCTACCACTGGAGAGGTGAGCGATGACCACGAACGCACCCACCACCGACGATTCCCGGCTGCGCCAGGCGGTGACCACGGTCCGCACGTCCCGCCCCGCCCAGGCGGTCGCCACGCACCGGAAACCGCTGGCCGCAACTGTGCTGGCCCTGACGGGCGCGGCCACCGCCATCCTCCTGATCCTCCGCAAACGCACCACCAGGTCGACCCGTTCCGGCCCCTTCGCCATCTTCCGCCGCCGCTGACCGACCGCCCTCGCCGCCCGCCAACGCCCCCGCCACCCGCCGGTGGCCGACCCGAGCCCTGCGCCTTGATCCGGGCGGGCGTCGCATGCGCGAACGCACGCGAGGAAGGCAGCGCGAGTTGCGGTAGCAGGCTGGTTCTCACCGTGGTTATTCGTGCCTCATAACCAC
>KL571507.1:0-658 GCA_000715855.1 Actinoplanes liguriensis | reverse complement strand
CGTGCCTCATAACCACGGTGAGAACCAGCCTGCTCAGTGCGCGAGAGGGGTGGGCTGCTTCGACGTACATCGAAGGCTCTTGACTTTTGGGGGTGTTTTTCGGCATAGAGGTGCAGGAGGGATAGAGGGGAGTACGGGGGCCGGACGAGTCAGGAGGGGCGATGCGGATCAGCGACATTCTTCGCGTCAAAGGTGAGAGCGTGGTGACGGTTCCGCCGGACATGTCGGTGGAGGGGCTGGTCGAGGAGCTGGCACGTCATCGGATCGGCGCCGCGGTGGTGTCCCGGGACGGGGCCGCGGTCGAGGGCATCGTCAGTGAGCGAGACGTGGTGCGGGCGCTCGCCGAGCGCGGGCCGGCGGTGCTGACCGAGCCGGTGAGCAGCATCCAGACCACACAGGTGCGAACGGTCTCTCCGGAGGCTCAGCTGGAAGACGTGGAAAGACTCATGACCGAGCGACGCTTCCGTCACGTGCCGGTAGTCGTCGACGGCCGCCTCGCCGGCGTCGTCAGCATCGGCGACGTCGTGAAGAACCGGATCGACGAACTGGAAGCCGAACGCAGCACCCTCGCCGACTACATCACCGGCGAACGCAGTTAAGGACAAAAAGAAAAGGCCCACCCCGTGTGGGGTGGGCCTTTTCTGTAAGTTGAGTCCGG
>KL571506.1:5673-8837 GCA_000715855.1 Actinoplanes liguriensis | reverse complement strand
CCGCCGGTCGGGGTGCGGCCGGTCTCGACGACCAGGCCCTCCTCCAGCAGGCGGCGGACCGTCATCGACACGGCGGCCTCGGTCAACCCGGTGATCTTGGCGAGCTCGACGCGGCTGAGCGGCTCGGAGGCGCGAATGGCGTCGAGGATGCTCTCCCGGGCGCCGGGCCGGCGCCCACGGCCTGGACGGCCGGCCGGCGCGGTCGCGCCGACTCCTTCTCTCACGCTTCCTCCACCGCCGCCGTGACGCGCACGAGAAGGACGCGATCCGGATAGAGCACCGGGAGACGGAGTCCGACGGTGCCGAGCGTGCGGCCGTTCAGGCGTACCCCCTGGGGCGTGCACCAGGGTAACGCAGCGCCCCACGCCGCGGCGTTACCGTCAGCAACGTCACCCGGAGGCTGCGGCCGTACGTGATATGTCCGGTCCGGGGCCAGCCCGGGCAGCCCGACGGTCCCCGGCGGATAGGACGCACTGGTCGCCGTCGCGGTGACAGCGAAGAGCGCGTCTGATTTGTCCCCCGAGACCACCCCGGTCACCGAGTAGGCAGAATCGGTCACGTCGGCGTGGACCAGCGAACCGCTGTGCAGCAGCCCGCGCACCTCCTTGTACAGCGCGACCCAGGCGGACATCTCCGAGATGTCAGCCTCGGAGGCGCGCGTCAGGTCCCACTCGATCCCCAGGTGCCCGAAGATCGCCGACCCGGCTCGCATCGACAACGGCAAGGATCGCCGAGTCGCATGCGATTCCGGCGCCCCCACGTGCGACCCGATCAGTTCGAGCGGGACGAGCAGCGACGTCCACCGCTGAATGGCCACCCGCTCGTGCGCATCGATGCAGTCCGAGGCCCACACCCGATCGGTCCGTTCGAGAATCTCCAGGTCGACCCGTCCGCCCCCGGACGAGCACGACTCGATCTCCACACCGGGATGCCGCGCCCGCAGCGAGTCGAGCAGCCGGTAGACGGCCAGGGTCTGATCGTGGACCCCGGCCCGCCCGCCGGCGGGGTGCCCGGCCTCGACGAGGTCCCGGTTGTGGTCCCACTTCAGATAGGCGATGTCATATTCGGTCAGCAGCGCGTCGAGCCGCCCGAGCACGTAATCAAAAGCGGACGGATTGGCCAGGTCCAGCACCTGCTGGCCGCGCGCCGGCCGCGGCAGGCGGGAGCCGACCGACATGATCCACTCCGGACGAGCCCGCGCCAGCTCGGAGTCCGGGTTGATCATCTCGGGCTCGACCCAGAGCCCGAACTCCATGCCCAGCCCCTGCACCACGTCGATCAGCGGCCCGAGCCCGTCCGGCCAGACCTGCGGCGAGACGAACCAGTCGCCCAGCCCCGAGGCTGTCTCTTATACACGGTCAAGCGGGCAAGATCGTGGTCGAAGTAGACGGCCTCCCAGGTGTTGACCACGACCGGGCGCGGCTTCACGGGGTGGCGCGGGCGGCTGCGGAGGTACCGGTGGAAACGGGACGAGACGCCGTCCAGCCCGGTCGCGCTGTGCACGGCGTACACCCAAGGGGTCCGATAGGTCTCGCCCTCGGCGAGCCCGACCTCGCCGGGCAGCAGCAACTCCCCGCCGGCCAGCGCCGACCAGCCGTGATAGGTGCGCTCGGCGATCGTGCGGGCACCGCCGGAGAATGCGGTGTGCAGTGCCCAGATCTCGCCGCTGCGGTTGTCGAAACCGGTCGTGCCGGCGCACAGCAGGTAGGCCGAGTCGTAGCCGGTGCGCCCGGTGCGGTTCTCCCGGACGCGCAGGCCCTGCGTGAACGCGGTCCGCTGCGGCTGGCGCTCGCGCAGGTGGTGACCGGTGAAGTCGAGCAGCTCGGCGGCCCGGTCGGGCACCGGCAGGAAGAGCGTGAGGTGCTCCAGCCAGTAGGTGCCGGGCGCGGTGCTGGTCACCGCGGCGCGGCCGCGAAGAACCCCGGACGGATGCAACTCCAGGTCGATGGTCAGCTCCAGGCCCGCTGTGCGATCAAGAGCGGTCAGCCGTACGGTCTCAGCGGAGTGCTCCATCACGGACACCTCGAACGCCGTCGCCCACCCGCGCCCGTCCCGGTGCCCGGCGAGTCCCGGCGTGCCGAGCCAGCCCGACGACTGCTCCGGGAGCAGCGACGGCCGCACCGTCCCGTCCACCGAGAACCCGATGGGTTGCGGCGCGACGGCGGTCAGCAGCTGCGCGGACGCGTCGTCGAGCGCCGCGCCCCAGTGCGCCACGGACGGCAGGCCCGGCCCGCGGCAGTCGAGCACGAGACTCACCCCGGCGGCGCTCAGGTGCAGCAGTTCCGGCCCCATCCGCGACTCCCTACCAGCGTTGACGGACTTCGTTCAGTTGCTTAAGAATGCTAGCGGCCCCGCTTGCGGCGGCACATACGACAGGAGCCATCTTCAATGATCAGAACCGACCTTCACGCGGGCTGGACCGTGCGTGCCGCCGGTGGCCCGGTGCCCGCCGGGATCGCCGCCGAGCCGGTGCCGGCGACGGTGCCCGGCACGGTGCACACCGACCTGCTGGACGCCGAGCTGATCCCGGACCCGTACCTGGGCGAGAACGAGACGGCGCTGGCGTGGTTCCACCGTGCGGCCTGGCTCTACGCGACGGCGTTCACGGCCGCGCCGGCCGCCGGTGACGAGCGGGTCGACCTGGTCTTCGACGGGCTCGACACGGTCGCGACGATCACCCTCGACGGCGCCGAGCTGGGCCGGACGGCGAACATGCACCGCGGCTACCGGTTCGACGTGCGTGATCGGCTGCGGGACGGGGAGATCCCGCTGTCGGTCCGGTTCGACTCCGCGCTGGACTACGCGGAGGAGCTGCAGAAGGTGATCGGGGAGCGTCCCCGGCCCTATCCGCACCCCTTCAACGCCGTACGCAAAATGGCCTGTTCTTTTGGGTGGGACTGGGGCCCTGACCTGCAGACCGCCGGCATCTGGAAGCCGGTGCGACTGGAGCGGTGGCGGGTGGCGCGGCTCGCGTCGGTGCGGCCGCTGGCCACGCTGGACGCGGACGGGACCGGGCGGCTCGTCGTGCACGTCGACGTGGAGCATGCGGGACTCGGGGACGACCGTGATGTCGTCGCGGAGGTGCGCGTCGGTGATCATCTCTCGCAGATTCCGTTGCGCGCGGGCGAGAAGACCGGCATGACCGAGATCCTGTCTCTTATACA
>KL571506.1:1638-5482 GCA_000715855.1 Actinoplanes liguriensis | reverse complement strand
TGTATAAGAGACAGGTCGAGGTCAGCGTGACCCTGCGGGATGAGAACCATGAGCTGGACACGTTCCGAACCCGCGTGGGCTTCCGGACGATCACCCTCGACGAGACGCCGGACGAGATCGGGAGCGCGTTCACGATCGTCGTCAACGGTCAGCCGGTCTTCGTCCGCGGCCTGAACTGGATCCCCGAGGACCACCTGCTCACCCGGCTGACCCGGCAGACCTACGCGGCCGCGATCCAGCGGGCGATCGACGCGAACACCAACCTGCTGCGCGTCTGGGGCGGCGGCATCTACGAGAGCGACGACTTCTACGACCTCTGCGACGAGCGCGGCATCCTGGTCTGGCAGGACTTCCCGCTGGCCTGCGCGGCCTACGCCGAGGAGGAGCCGATCCGCTCGGAGATCCTCGCCGAGGCCCGGGAGAACATCGGGCGGCTCACCCCGCACCCGTCGCTGGCGCTGTGGAACGGCGGCAACGAGAACATCTGGGGCCACGAGGACTGGCACTGGAAGCCCGAGCTCAACGGCCGGACCTGGGGCGCGGGCTACTACTACCGGGACTTCCCGGCGCTGCTCGCCGAGCTGGACCCGACCCGGCCCTACCACCCCGGCAGCCCGTCCAGCCCGGGCCACGACCCGGAGGTGATCCACCCGAACGACGACCGATACGGCACCCGGCACGAGTGGGAGGCGTGGAACCGGCAGGACTACACCTACCACGCGAACTTCCGGCCGCGGTTCTGCTCCGAGTTCGGCTGGCAGGCGCCGGCGACCTGGTCGACGCTGCGGGAGTCGCTCGCGCCGGAGGACCTCGACCAGGAGTCGCCCGCGTTCCTGCTGCACCAGAAGGCGGACGGCGGCAACGACAAGCTGAACACCGGGATGGCCCACCACCTGCGGGTGCCTGCCGCATTCGAGGACTGGCACTGGGCGGCGCAACTGAATCAGGCGCGGGCCACGGCGTACGCGATCGCGCATCTGCGGGGTCACGCCCCGCGGACCATGGGCAGCATTCTGTGGCAGCTCAACGACTGCTGGCCGGTGACGTCGTGGGCGGTCGTCGACGGCGCGGGGCGGCTCAAACCGGCCTGGTACGCGCTGCGCCGGGCCTACGCGCCGCGCCTGCTGTCCTTCCGCGACGGCGGTCTGGTTGCGGTCAACGACAGCCCGGAGGCGTGGCGGGGTTCGGTGCACCTCAGGCGTGCCGGATTCGACGGGAAGATCCGCGCGGAGGAGTCGATCGCCCTGGACGTGCCGGCGCGATCGGTAACGGTCATCGACCTCGCCGCCGGGCTCACCACGCCCGACGACGTGACCCGGGAGGTCCTGGTCGCGGACATCGACGGACTGCGAGCCACGCACCTGTTCGCCGAGGACTTCGATCTCGCGTACGACCCGGCGGCGCTCACCGCGGACATCAGCCCCGCCGAGGGCGGATACTCCATCACCGTGACCGCCACCTCCTTCGCCCGCGACGTCGCCGTTCTCGCCGACAAGATCGACCCCGGCGCGTACGTCGACGACATGCTCGTCGACCTGCTCCCCGGCGAGAGTCACACCTTCCACGTGCGGACCGCCTGGGCCGATCCGCGGGGATTCACCGGCCCGGCGGTGCTGCGCTCGGCGAACGCGCTCGCCGCGGCGACCGAGGCCTGATCACGGTGGCCGGCGTGCTGATCGGGCTGGTGCTGACCGGCAGCGCCGCCCGGGTCGGGGTGGAGCCGTTCTTCATGGAGCTGATCGCGGGCATGGAGGAGGCGCTCGCCCCGGCCGGGGCGACGGTGCTGCTGCTGGTGGTGCCGGACCTGGACGCCGAGCTGGCCACCTACCGGCGCTGGGCGGGCGACCACACCGTTGCCGCGGTGGTGGTCGTCAACCTGGTGCACGACGACGTGCGGCCGGCCCACGTCGCCGGGCTCGGGCTGCCCGCGGTGCTGGCCGGCAAGCATCCCGGGCCGTTCGCGAAGGTCGTGACGGACGACGCCGGGGCGATGACGACCGCGATCGAGACGCTGAGCGGGCTCGGGCACCGGGTCGTCGGGCGGGTCAGCGGGCCGGCCGACCTGGTGCACACCGCGGAGCGCACCGCGGCGATCCGGGCGGCCGCCGAGCGCCGCGGCGTCGCGGTGCGCATCGTCGAGGGCGACTACAGCGCGGAGGGCGGCGTCCGGGCGCTGCGCGAGCTGCTGGCGTCGTCGCCGGCGCCGACCGCGATCGTCTTCGACAACGACGTGATGGCGGTCGCCGCCGAGCAGGAGCTGATCCGCTCGGGCGTGCCCGTCCCGGACCGGGTGAGCCTGCTGGCCTGCGACGACTCGCCGCTGTGCGAGCTGGCCGTGCCGCCGCTCTCCGCGCTGAGCACCGACGTCCACGAGCACGGGCTGACGCTGGGCCGCGCGGTCCTCGACGTGGTGCGCGGCGAGCCGGGCCGCGAACACCCCGGCCCGCTGATCAGCATTCGCCATCGGGAGAGCACCGGCCCCGCGCCCTTTTGACCAGATCAACGTCATTTGCGGGTACGGGCGTAGCCCGGCACCGTGGGTATCCGCAGGTCGCACGCATGGTGTCAAATTTTGGTCGAGCAGCGCTCAACTTCGTCAGCGATGATGGCCGATACGTTGTCGTGGGGTACGGGGGTGCCGCTGATGATCGTCCTTGTCGCGCTGGTCGGCCTCGCGGTCGCGCTCGGCCTGGTGTGCTGGCCGTGGCCCGAGCGCCAGGCCCGGCATGCCGCCCGCCATGCCGCCCGGTCCGCGCCGCCGCCGGCTCCGGCCCGGTCGCCGGGCACCCTGGAGGGCGTGCTCACCGGGCAGCTCCTGACCGGCGAGATCACCTGTCCGCAGTACGTACGCGCGATGGAGCGGATCGCGGCCCGGGACGAGCGACGTCACCCCATGTCGGTCCCCCGCGACTACCGGCCCTGAGTAATCTGCGCCGCATGGGGGATGTCATGAGCGACGGCACCGAGGGGACGCCACCGCCGCCGTCGCCGGACTGGGAGCTCGCCGGGCGGCGCACCGTCCGGTTCGCGGTGGCCTACGCGTTCGCGGCGGCGGCCGTCATCCCGCTGTTCAGCTACGCCACCCGCAACCCGATCGACGGGGTCACCGTCCAGGCGCTGCTGGTGATCGCGAACATCGTGATCTCGGCGCTGCTCCTCGGCGTCATCCTGGGCCTGCTCGTCTGCATGGTGGTGTGGCTGGTGCAGACCGCGAGACTGGCGTACGGGGCGCCGTCCACCGGTCACCTCGGCTACTGGGGGATCGTCGCGTTCGGCCTGCTCTTCGTGGCCGCCTACCTCCCGTCACCGGGGCTGAGCCCGGACGCGGCGCTGCTCGTCTCCGCCGGGGAGCGCCTGCTCGGGGTGATCCTGCTGATCGCCGGGGTGACGCACACCCGCCGGTGGATCGGGCGCCGGGCCGGGCCGGTCCCCACCGGCGAGGCGCAGGGGGTGATGTCGGGGCAGCCCACCTCGGACGACTGGAGCGCCGCCTGGGACCCGGACGTGGAGCGCGACATCGAACGCCGCCGCGACCGCTGAGCCCCAGCGTCAGGCGCAAGCTCGCCGGCTGGTGCTCACCGTTGTTCTGGGGGCCCGGCAACAACGGTGAGGGCCGTACCAAATCGATCTCGGTCTTTGTTTTGGGGTCGTCGGTTTGCGCGGGTGCGGTATAGACACAGTGCCCGCCTGAATATGCGAGGTTCGCTATGAGTGCCGAGGATGTGATCGACATGCTGCTGTCCGTGCTGATCGCAGGGCTGGTCGCGGCCCTGGCGCTGACGTTCTGGCCGGGTCGCCGGGGCGGGCCGTCCGGTCCGGCCGCCGGGCCCGGGCCGGTCTCGGC
>KL571506.1:472-1348 GCA_000715855.1 Actinoplanes liguriensis | reverse complement strand
CCGAGGGGCTGCTGAGCGCCCGGCTGCTGCGCGGCGAGCTGACCACCGATCAGTACCGGACCGCGATGGCCCGCCTGGCCGTGCGCGAGGAGGCCCGCAACCCGATGCGCCTGCCCGGCGAGATCGGTCCCGCCCCCGACTGATGTGACCTGCGGCAACCTGCCGGTCGTCGCCGCGCCGCGGATGCGAAGGTGGAGGCCGGCGACGAGAGGGCGTGGGATGACGGAGATCGTGCTCATCCGGCACGGGCAGACGGAGTGGAGCGCCAACGGGCGGCACACGTCGTACACGGATCTGGAACTGACCCCGGAGGGCGAGGCGCAGGCGCGTCGTGCGGGGGAGCGGCTCGGCGGTCGCAGGTTCGCCGCGGTGCTCTCCAGCCCGCGCCGGCGCGCGCTGCGGACCGCGGAGCTGGCCGGCCTGACCGTCACCGAGGTGACCGAGGACCTCGCGGAGTGGAACTACGGGGAGTATGAGGGGATCACCACCAAGGAGATCCGCACCGGCCGTCCCGACTGGTCGCTGTGGGCCGACGGCTGCCCGGGCGGGGAGTCCCCGGAGCAGATCGGCGCGCGGCTGGACCGGGTGCTGGCGCGGGCCCGCTCGCTGGGCGGCGACGTCGCCCTGGTCGGGCACGGGCACAGCCTGCGGGTCGCCGGCGCGCGCTGGATCGGCCTGCCGCCGAGCGCGGGCGGCCTGCTGAAGCTGGACACCGCGACGGTCTCGGTGCTGGGTTACGAGCACGAGGCCGACCCGGTGCTCAGCGCTTGGAACGCGCCCTGCTGATCGGTCCCGGGCTGATCGTCCGGGGCGGGCGGCCGCGGTCTCGGGCTGATCAGTCCCGGTCCGGCGGCCGCGGTTTCGGGCTGATCAGTC
>KL571506.1:0-255 GCA_000715855.1 Actinoplanes liguriensis | reverse complement strand
TCTCGGGCGGGCGGCCTCATGAGGCAGGACGGTTGCTTCATGAGGCCGGCCCCGCCCGGTCACAGGGTGGCTCGAATGTCGCCCAGGCCGCGAGCGATCAGCAATTCTCCACCGGAGGCACGCTCCCAGTCACCGGTCGTGGCATTCCACACACGCCACATCCGCGGATCGAGCCGGACGGACACCCGCGCGGACTCGCCCGGCGCGACCGTGACCGCGCTCCATCCGGCCAGCCGGACCTGTCTCTTATACACA
>KL571505.1:18718-22459 GCA_000715855.1 Actinoplanes liguriensis | reverse complement strand
TCGTCGGTGGCCTGCCAGACCTGCGCCATGCCGCCCGTCTCCAGCAACGTGACGAGGCGGTACCGCGAGACCAGAAGGGCACCCGGCGCCGGCCAAACATCGTGCATGCCCGGAACATTCGCCCAGTCCGGGCCCGCGTGTCAACCGGCAACCGGTTCGCACCCGTCCGGGAGCCCTGCGGCAACCGGCACTGTCGACAGTAAGAGATCCCCCCAGCACGAGGAGTTCCGCAGATGCGCATGCGTCGTATCGCTGTCGCCGTCGCCATGACCGCGGCCGTCACGGTTCCGGTCGCGACCACCGGTGTGGTGGCCTACGCCGCTTCTTCGGCGGCTTCGTCGGCCTCTTCTTCGGCCGCGAAGAAGAAGGCTCCCGAGAAGAAGGCTCCCGGGAGGAAGGGTCCCGAGAAGAAGGTCAAGGTCGCCTTCGCCGCTTCCGGCAAGGTCACCGCGGTCGCGGCCGGCTCGGTCACCGTCGAGGTCAAGGGCGGCACCAAGGACGTGAAGGGACGTACCGTCACGTTCACCGTGCCGTCCAGCGCCCGGGTCTCGCTGAACGGCAGGCGGGTCGCGCTGACCGCGCTCGCCGCCGGGTACCGGATCACGGTCACCGGCACCCGGGTGGACGCGGTCTACACCGCGTCGAAGGTCGAGGCGAGCGGCAAGGTGGTGGTCAACCCCACACCCGGCCCGTCCTCCTCGGCAACCCCGACGCCGTCGCCGTCGGTGTCCCCGACCGTCTCCCCGACTGTCTCGCCGACCGTTTCCCCCACCGTCTCGCCGACGGTCTCGCCGACTGTCTCGCCTTCGGCCGAGCCCGGTGAGAGCGAGTCGCCCGACCCGGACGACTCGCCCTCCGACGACGTCTAGTCGACGGTCCTGGGGAGGGTGGCGGCGGCCTCGCGCAGCGCGGCCGCCGCGACGGCGTACCCGTTGCTGGTGTACGTCCGCGACAGCGTCCCCGGAATCGTGAAGTACGCCGCCGACAGCTTCGCCGGATCGGTAGCGAGCTCACCCCGGGCCGGCACGTCGTTGCCGTCGTCCCAGCCCCACGGCGCGTTCGCCGAGTTGGTGCCGCAGCCGTACGTCCCGGTCCCGCACCCGCCGGTGGTGTCCCCGGCGAACGTGCCGAGCGACGCGAACAGCGTGGTGTTGCCGCGCTGCGCCCACATCCCGCCGGACGCGAAGATGTCGACGAGTTTGTACTGCACGTCCCGGTCGTTGGCGCTGGACGGCGCCTCGGCCGTGGCCGACGGGTAGTAGACGATCCCGTCGCCGTTGATGTCGTACTGCGGGTACGCCTTCAGCCCGTGCCCCTTGGCCTCCTGTGCGGTGACCGGGTGCGCCAGCCCGTCGTGCGGGTTCGTCTGCGTCTGCAGCGTCCCGTCGATCGTCTCGCCGCCGTTGGTCCAGGTGCTGCCGGCCGGCGTGTACGAGTAGAAGTCGCTGTGCGCCACGGTGACCGCGGCGCGCAGTGTGCCGTAGTCGGTGCCGTCCTTCTCGATCACCTCGAGCAGGCCCTCGCCGTCGTTCTCGTGCTCGGTCTCGAAGAACGGGTGGTCGACCCAGTCCCGCGGGTGGAAGAAGAAGTACGTCAGGTACCAGTGCGTGCTCGTCTCGACCACCGAGTAGTACGCGTACGCGGTGACGTCCTTGCCCGCGTTGTCCCAGTTGTTGCGCCCGGTCAGGTCCCCGTCGAAGTCGTAGCGGGTGATGTAGTCGGACTTGCCGGCCAGCGCGTGGTCGCCCGTCACGTCCACGTCCTGGTAGTGGATCGGCGCCCAGCGCAGCGCCAGGCCGGCGTTGCTCACCGCGGCCCGCGCGGGGGCGGCGAGCGCCGTGGCCAGCAGCATCCCGGCGATGATCGCACCGCTTCGTCGCATCGACTGTCCCCTTTGTTTAAAGATTCAGATGCGTGAATCTAAAGGGTGTTCGGTGACCGTGCGGCGAAAGGGCGGCCGCGGAAAACCTAAACGCGGGTGGCGATGCGCCGAACGATGATCAGACGGATCCGTGGACTCATCGGGGGAGTGGTTTTGCTCTGGCGTGACCGGGTGCTTGCCCCGCTGGTCCTGGCGACCGTGGCGGTGTGCGGCTTCTACTCGCTCGACCTGGGCAGCGACCGGCAGAGGCTGGTGCTGTGCTGGATCGTCGCGCCGCTCACCGACCTGGGCACGTTCCTGCTCTCCCGGCAGCTCTACCGGAATCCGGACATCGCTCCGGCGAACCGCCGGTTCTGGCGTGCGATGGGCGTGGCCGGCCTGCTCTTCGCGATCGGCGACGGCTACCAGCTCGGCTGGGTACTAAGCCACCCGGGTGGCAGCGGCTTCGTGCTGACCCGGGTGCAGAGCCTGCTCGGCGTCCTCGGGGTGGTGCTGGTCTGCGGCGTCGGCCTGCTGCACCCGAGCCGCTGGTGGTCGCGCGACGCCCGGATCAGGGTCGCGCTGGACGCCGCCATCATCCTGAGCGCGGCCGGCACGGCGATCTGGTGCGTGCTGACCCGGTCGAGCATGGCGCACGCCGGCGCGGGCGGTTACGCGGCCTCGATCTTCGGCTGCGGGATCCTGCTGATCGGCGGGTTCCTCGCGGTCAAGCTCGGGCTGAGCGGTTCCAGCCCGATCGCCTGGCAGTCCGCCGTACCCCTGGTGATCTGCTGCATCGTGCAGGCGGTCGGCAACGCGTTGCTGCCCAGCGCGAGCCTGCACGGCATGACCGTCCCGGCGCTGCTGATCCTGGTCCCGTGCCTGCTCACGCTCTTCGCGCCGCGGCTGCAGACGATGGCCGTCCGGTCCCGGAGCGCCACGTCCGGCCGGTCCGTGGGCGCGGGCCGCCGGTACAGCCTGCTGCCCTACCTGGGCACGGTGATCTGCGCGGCCGCCCTGATCGTCGTGCTGGCCCTGCAGGGTCTCGGCGTGTCCGCCTGGGGCGCGCTGTTCGGTCTGCTGCTCAACGTGGCGCTGGTGGTCGCGCGGCAGATGCTCGCGCTCGCCGAGAACAACACGCTGCTGGACCAGATCGACGATAGCCTCGCCGAGATCCGCCGCCGGGAGCGCCGGCAGGAGGCGCTGCTGCGGCACGCCTCCGACATCACCGCGATCGTCGGCACCGACGGCATCGTCCGGTACATGAACCCGGCCGTGGAGCGGGTCATCGGCGGCGAGCTCGGCGAGTACCTGAACCGGAACATGTTCGACCTGATCCACCCGGGCGACGTCGAGCGGGTCGCCGCCGAGATGGACACCGTGTTCGCCGAGCCGGGCGCGAAGGCCGCGTTCGAGCTGCGCGCGCAGCACTACGACGAGAGCTGGCGCTGGCTCTCCGTGGTCGCGGTCAACCTCGTCGAGGAGCGTGGCATCGGCGGCGTGGTGATCAACGCCCGGGACATGACCGAGGAGCGGGAACTGCGCGAACGACTGCGCTTCCAGGCCGGCCACGACGCGCTGACCGGGCTCGCCAACCGGCGCCAGTTCACCGATCGCGTCCGGGCCGCCGGGGCCGCCGAGGTTGCGGTGCTCCTGGTCGACCTCAACGGCTTCAAACAGATCAACGACACGTACGGCCATGCCACCGGCGACGCCGTGCTCCGGCACGTCGCCGAGCAGCTCCTGGCCAGCAGTGGCAGCGATGACCTGGCCGCCCGCCTGGGCGGCGACGAGTTCGCGGTTCTGGTCGGATCCGGCGCCGAGGAGGCGGGGAAGATCGCCGCGCGACTACGCTCGGCCCTGGCCCTGTCTCTTATACA
>KL571505.1:17980-18459 GCA_000715855.1 Actinoplanes liguriensis | reverse complement strand
GGCGGCCGGTCGCGCGGACCAGCCGGACAACCTCCTGCACCAGGCCGACCTGCGGATGTACGCCGACAAGCAGCGCTGCCGGGAGTTCGCATCATGACCAGGTCCTGGCGTCATGTCGCGCTCACCGGTGTGCTCGTCCTGCTCAGCGCGCTCTGGTACGTGACGTACGAGCTGACCGGTTTCGGCCCGCTCGCCGTCGGCTACCTGTTCATGCCGCTCTCCACCGGCGTCGCCGTCCTCGCGGTGCGCTCCCTGCTCCGGGACACCGGCCCGGTCCCGGTCGGCCGCCGGTTCTGGCGTGCCCTGGAGATCGGCTGCCTGCTGGTGACCGTCGGTTTCAGCCTGCTGGTCGGGGCGGCCGTCCTGTCCGGCCCGGAGCTGCCGTCGATGCCCCCGGCGGGCGCGGTGTTCGCCGGTTCCGGCCTGCTCGCCGCGATCTGGGCGGTCGCCCGGGTGCCGCTCCTGTCTCTTATACACAT
>KL571505.1:17287-17750 GCA_000715855.1 Actinoplanes liguriensis | reverse complement strand
GGGTCCCGCCAGTGGCTGGACCGCAGCATCGCGTTCCTCGGCTGCGCCGCGGTGCTCTGGCACTTCGGCCTGCTCCCGCTGGTCAGCGCGGACGTGGAATGGACCCCGTCCAGCCTGATCGTCCTGATCCTCGCGTTCGCCTTCGCGGCCGGCGCGATCACCAAGGTCTCGTACATCGTCGGTGGCCCGATCGACCGGATCGCGGTCCGTACCATCGCGTCGATGGGCCTCGCCGTGGGCGGGGTGGCGCTGCTCGACGGCAAGTTCGGCTACGACGGCATCCTGCCCGGTCAGACGCTGTTCCTGCCGTGGGTGGGTTTCCTGGTGACGATCGGCGCGTACCGGCAGCGCCGTGCCGAGGTGCGCCCGCTGCGCCGCCGCGGCAACGTCTGGCTGCCGTACCTGGCCGTGCTCGCGGTCGATCTCCCGCTCGCCGACGTGCTGTTCCTGTCTCTTATACACA
>KL571505.1:16779-17054 GCA_000715855.1 Actinoplanes liguriensis | reverse complement strand
AGAGATGTGTATAAGAGACAGCGCTCGTGCTGGCCCGGCAGTTCCTGGTCAACCGGGACAACATCCGGCTGCTGGGCGAGCGTGCCGCGTCCGAGGCCCGCCTGCAGTACGAGGCGACCCACGACGCGCTCACCGGGCTGGGCAACCGGGTGCTGTTCAAGCAGCGCCTGGAGGGTGTCCTGGCGGGCGGGGAGGGCGCCACCGTGCTCCTGGTCGACCTGGACGACTTCAACACGGTCAACGACTCGCTCGGCCACGACGTCGGCGACGAGCTG
>KL571505.1:15350-16506 GCA_000715855.1 Actinoplanes liguriensis | reverse complement strand
CGCCGACACGCTGCGCGTCGCGACCGGCGCGGACGGCGAGCCCGCCCGGCTGGCCGGCGACGAGTTCGCGGTGCTGATCACCACGCCCGGGCAGGACCGGGCGGTGGTCGAGCGGATCATGACGGCGATCGCCGCGCCGATCAGCGCCCATCGGCTGCTCGTGCACGCCAGCGCCGGCATCGCGTCGGCGCCGGCCGGCACCCCGGCCAGCCACCTGCTGCGGGACGCGGACGCCGCGATGTTCACCGCCAAGCAGCGCGGCAAGGCCAACTGGGTGCGGTACGCCCCGGGCATGGAGAAGCCCGCCCAGGCGCATGCCCAGCTCGGCGGCGACCTGCGCCGGGCCCTGGACGCCGGCGAGTTCAGGCTCGTCTACCAGCCGATCGTGGACCTGCGCACCGGCCGCGTGGCCGGCGTCGAGGCCCTGGTCCGCTGGCTGCACCCGGAGCGCGGCATGGTGCCGCCGATCGACTTCATCCCGGCCGCCGAACGCACCGGGCTGATCGTGCCGCTCGGCCGCTGGGTGCTGCGCGAGACGTGCCGCCAGGCCGCCGAGTGGATCGCCGAGTTCGGCCCGGACGTGCTGGAGAAGGCCGCGCCGAACGTCTCCGTCCGCCAGCTGCACGACCCGGACTTCGTCGCCGACGTGCGGGCCGCGCTCGCCGACAGCGGCCTGTCCGCCTCACGCCTGGTGCTGGAACTGACCGAGTCGGCCGTGCTCCGCGGCCACCAGGTGCTGCGCGTACTCCACGAGGTGCACGACATGGGCGTCCGTCTGGCCCTCGACGACTTCGGCACCGGCGAGTCGTCGCTCAGCCTGCTGCGCGCGTTCCCGGCCGCGATCGTCAAACTGGACAAGTCGTTCGTCGACAACATCGAGCTGGACGAGCCGGGCAGCGCGGCCGCCAACGCCCGCCAGGCGGTCGCCCGCGCGGTGGTCCAGCTCGCCGACGCGCTCGGCCTGGACACGGTCGCCGAGGGCATCGAGAACCAGGAGCAGGCCGACCGGCTGCTCAAGCTCGGCTACACCGTCGGCCAGGGCTACCACCTGGGCCGCCCGGTCAGCGCCGAGGAGCTCACCGCCCGCCTCGCGTCCGAGCAACGCTCCCTGCGGGCAGCCGCCTAATCAAGATCAAATTCTTCATTGCCCATCTCC
>KL571505.1:14628-15069 GCA_000715855.1 Actinoplanes liguriensis | reverse complement strand
CGGGTGGTCCCGCTCAAAAGAACCCCGCACCCTCACCCTCGGTCACCCCCGCAGCGCGCCTCACCCCCTCTCTTGGGCTGGTGCTCACCGTGGTTATGAGGGACGAATAACCACGGTGAGCACCAGCCTGAAGCCCGCCCCGCGCAACAGCCCGCCCCCGGGCAACACCCAACCCCGCGCAACACTCGCCCCGCGCCTCAGCCCGCCTCCGCCTCCCCGCACGCGACCTCCACCCGCGTCTCCTCCCGCTGAGCGTCGCCGTCCGTCGCGGTCCCGGCTGGCGTTCAGGGTTCTTTCCGGGTGCTGGAGAGCCGTGAGCACCAGCCGGGTTCGTGACCCGCGTCTGCGGCCCGGCCCGCCCGCGTCTCGCGTTCTTTCCTCGTGGCCCGCGTCTGCCGTCGGCCCGCGCGCCCCTCGCGTGTCCCGCCGCTGGGTGCTGCC
>KL571505.1:13870-14441 GCA_000715855.1 Actinoplanes liguriensis | reverse complement strand
ATGTGTATAAGAGACAGGGGTGCTGCCGTCCGTCGCGGTCCCGGCCGACGTTCAGGGTTCTTTTTCGGGCGTTGGGGAGCCGTGAGTGCCAGCCGGGTTCGTGGGCCGCGGCTATTGCCTGGCCCGCACGGTCCTCGCGTCCCCGGGCGCTGAGCGCCGCCGTCCGTTGCGGTGTGGGCTGGTGGTGCGGGTTCTTTTGGGGGTGGGGAGTCGTGAGTGCCAGGTGGGGGTGGGGGGCCGATAGGGTGGCTGCGATGGACAGCGTGGACGAGGGCACGGGCACGGCCAGGTCTTTGGGGGCTTGGCTGGAGGGGCTGGTGTTTGCGGACTTGAGCGAGGCCGAGGCCACCGCCCGGATCGTCGACGCGATCGAGGAGTGGGCGACCGCCCGGCAGTGGCGGGTCTATCGGCGCGCCCCCAGCGTCTTCCCGCTGCCGCCGCCACTGCGGGGGAGCTCGGTGCTGGACGTCGCGTGTGCCCGCCCGGCCGGCGCCGCGCCGATCGCGATCGAGGTGGACCGTACGGATCGCCAGCGCACGGTCGACAAGCTGCTCGTCTGTCTCTTATACAC
>KL571505.1:11619-13626 GCA_000715855.1 Actinoplanes liguriensis | reverse complement strand
GTTCCCGGCGCCGCCGCTGCCGGTGCACATGGTGACCAGGGAGGCGGCGCGACGGTCCGGCAGGTGGCATACGGTGTCCGGGCGGCCCGCGCCGGAACATTCGGGCGCCGCGCCTGTCGTCGCCGAGGCCGAGGAGCTGCCGTGGGAACCGTGACCGAGAGCCCGTCCCGTCTGGCCTGGCGTGTCACCGAGCCGCTGCACGCCCTGGTCTACCTGGTCCCGGAGGCGTCGGAGGTCTACGCCGGGCTCGGGCTGGATCCGATGGCCGGTTACTTCGCCGCCCGGGGTGCCGCGTTCGGTCCGGCCGGCCCGGCGCTGGTGTCGGCCACGTTCTACAACTTCAATCCGGCGATGGTGGCCCGCGCTCTGCCTGCCGCGTGGCGGACTGTCACCCCTGAGCGGATGATCGCGGCCCGGCTGGAGATCGCCGACGGCGCGCTCACCCGTGCCCTGGGCGCCGAGACTCTGGCGAGCCGGGAGGTCGCGGAGGCCGCCGAGCTGGCCCGCACCGCGGCGCTGGACGCGGCGACGATGCCGCACGGCCGCCCGCTTTTCGCCGCGCACACCGAGCTGCCCTGGCCGGACGCGCCGCACCTGCAACTGTTCCACGCGCAGACGCTGCTGCGCGAGTTCCGTGGTGACGGGCACATCGCGGCCCTGGTCGAGGCCGGCATCAGCGGCTTGGAGTCGATCGTCCTGCACGTCGCGACCGGCGCGATCGACGGCCGGTTCCTGAAGATCACCCGAGGCTGGGGCGGCGACGAGTGGGCGGCGGCCACCGAGGGCTTGCGGTCGCGTGGCCTGATGACCGGCGACGAGCTGTCCGAGGAGGGCCGGCGGGTCCGTGAGGAGCTGGAGGCGGCGACCGACCGTCTGGCCGATCCGGCGTACCGGGTTCTCGGCGAGGCAGGCTGTCTTCGGCTTGCCGGGCTCACCCGACCGCTGAGCCGCATCGTCGTGAAGGCCGGGATGTTGAACCCGGCCAGTCTGACCGATGCGGCGAGTGAGCACAAGCACGCAGGGTGATGGCCGAATCACTTGTTGTTTTGGTAGCGGGTGGGTCACTCTGGGTTGCGTGATTCGACAGCAGCGGCACCCGGCATCGTGGTGGGATCAGTTCCAGCAGGCCTCGGAGAAGTTCGATCTCGCCATCCTCACCGAGCATCTGGGCGACGAGATCACTCCGAAGATCTCTTCGCCGCTGCTGCGCCGGGAGGCGGAGATCGCCCTCGAGGTGCAGTTCCGGCACCTGAGCAAGCCTGCCAGCGAGGAGCTCGCCGAGCGGGCCCGCAAGGGCGTCGAGCGGCTGATCTCCACGGTCGCGCGGCTGGAGGAGCGTTCCGGTGAGGGGTTCGAGCTGCGTGAGGCCCATGCGCTGATCCACCTGCTGGAGGGCAAGACCGGCGAGGCGGCGCACGAGGCCGAGGGGTTCGTGAAGACCCAGTCGATCCTGCGGTGTTTCGTCGGCGCCTTGCGGCTGGAGCGCTTCGACAGCAACCTGGCGGTGAAGTTGCTCGCGGCCGGCCAGGATCCGGCGGTGGCCCTGCACTCGGGCCAGGTGATCGGGAAGTATGCGTGGTGGCCCGGCTGGCTCCTCAAGGTCGTGACCGAGCGTGCGCTCGCCGGGCGACTGGATCAGGAGACGGTGGCCGCCCTCGATCGCTGTGCGTATGCGGAGTTGAGCCCGGCTCAGGCCCGGATCGCCAAGCGGCTGCTCGACGGCGAGGAGGCGTTGATCGACGCGTCCGCGGTTCGCCTGGAGGGTCTCGGCGAGGCGCACGCCGCCGAGAAGCTCCGCAACGGCGACCTGACCACGGTCGCGCTGGCCGCGCGGCTGATCCCGATCTAGGCCGCCGTAACACGTCGGAAACATGGACCCTAGGCTCGACGGGTGACGTGGATTGATGTGGTCGGGTGGGCCGGTTCGGCACTGCTCGTGTGGTCGCTGCTGCAGGCGCGCCTGCTCCGCCTGCGGGCGTTGAACCTGGCCGGCTGCCTGGTGCTGAT
>KL571505.1:9439-11443 GCA_000715855.1 Actinoplanes liguriensis | reverse complement strand
CGCCTGCTCCGCCTGCGGGCGTTGAACCTGGCCGGCTGCCTGGTGCTGATCGGGTTCAACGCGTCGGTCGGGGTGTGGCCGATGGTCGGGCTGAACGTGGTGCTCGCCGTGATCAACGTCTGGTATCTGTGGCGGATGCTGGTGACCCGGCACGACGACAAGGCGTACCAGGTGGTCGAGGTGCGCGCCGACGACGAGTTCCTGGCGCACACGCTGCGGCTGCACCGCGACGACATCGTGCGGTTCAACCCGGGGTTCACCGCGATCGAGCCCGGTTCGGCCGCGTTTCTGGTGGTGAACGGGGACGAGATGGTCGGCGTCGTGGTGTTCCGTGGGGACGGCGACGGTGTGGCCCGGGTCGAGCTCGACTACGTCACCCAGCGCTATCGGGACTTCACGCCGGGGGAGTTCGTCTACCGGCAGAGCCGGTATTTCGCCGACCGCGGGTGCCACACCGTGATCACGCCGCCCGGGATGCGGGCGCCGTACTACGACCGCCTCGGCTTCCGGCGCGAGGGTGAGTCGTACGTGATGGAGCTGGCCTGACGAATCAGGACGGGCCGGCCTGAAAGGTCAGGATGGAGCCGGCCCGGGAGGTCAGGCGCCGCCCGCGGTGAGCGTGACGGTGGCCGGCTGGAATCCGGCGCCGTCGACGTCGACCCCGGCCGCCTTGGCCGCATCGAGCGCCTGCTTGATGTAGTCGTTGGTGTAGGCGAGCCCTTCCGGCGCCTTCGTCAGGACGGTGTCGCCGGTCTGGTTCTTCGTGGTCTGCGAGATGTCGACGGTCTGCTTCCAGGCTGTCTCGTCGATGGTGCCGATGCCACCGGTGGACGGCCAGATGAGCTTGTTGACCTCGTTCATCTGCCACAGCTGGTGGCTCTTGCCGAGCTTGGAGCCCTTGGCGACGACCAGGTCACGGCACTTCTCGGCGTTGTCGCGGCAGAACGCCCAGCCCTTGATCGTGGCGGTCAGGAACTTCACGGTCTGCTGCTGGTACGCCGGGTCGTTCAGCTTCTCGGTGTTCGCCCAGACCGCGTCCTGCAGCATCGAGCTGCCCTCGGTCTTCCAGTCGATGATCGAGAAGTCGTCGGGGGTGTAGAGCTTGCCGGTCGCCGGGTTCTTCGCCTCCAGGAGCTGGGCGTACTCGTTGTAGCTCATCGCCTGGGCGGCGTCGATCTCCTTCTTCAGCAGCGCCTGCATGTCGAACTGCTGCTGGACGAGGGTGACGTCCTTGCCGGGGTCGAGGCCGGCCTTGGTCATGCCGGCGAACAGCTCGAACTCGTTGCCGAAGCCCCAGTTGCCGACCTTCTTGCCCTTCAGGTCGGCGGCCGTCTTGATGCCGCTGTCCTTCCAGGCCACCTGGTACGTGCCGGAGCGCGCGAAGATCTGCCCGACGTCGGTGATTCCGGCGCCCTGCTCGCGCGAGGCCAGCGCTTTCGGCACCCAGGCGACGGCGTAGTCGGCCTTGCCCTGCGCGAGCACGGTCTGCGGCACGATGTCGACGCCGCCTTCGAGCAGCTGCACGTCGAGGCCCTGCTCCTTGTAGAAGCCTTGGTCGACGGCGGCGATGTACCCGGCGAACTGGGCCTGGAAGAACCACTGCAGCTGAAGCTTGATCGGGGTGAGGGCGCCGCTCGCGCCGGGGGCGGGGGTGCTGGGGGTGTCGGCGGTGCCGCAGGCGGCGAGCGCGAGAACCGAGGCGATGAATATGCGGGAGATCTTCAATGCGAACCCCTAACTGACTAGCTGATCAAACGTTGTTTCCAGGGCATGGCCAACCGCTCCACGAGGAGCGTGACCAGGTAGAAGGTCAACCCCAAAAGGCAGGCACCGACAACAAAGGCCCAGGCCCGGGGGTACGCCGTGAAGGCGGCAGCCGAGGTGATCCGTGACCCGAGCCCGTCCTGGAGCCCGCCGAAGTACTCGGCCACCACGGCCGCGATCACGGCGAGGGACGAGGCCTGCCGCAGACCGGTGAACAGGTGGCCGAGCGCCCCCGGCAGG
>KL571505.1:7330-9203 GCA_000715855.1 Actinoplanes liguriensis | reverse complement strand
CACTTTGACGGCGAAGGTCCAGCCGCTCGCGGCGTACGTCCGCATGAGCTCTTGATGTGTGGGGTTGATTTCCCGCAGGCCGCGGAGCGTGTTCAGGAAGACCGGGAAGAAGACCACGATCGCGGTGACCAGGCGGCGCGGGATGCTGCTGGTCGACTCGAACATGTTGTTGAGGATCGGGGCGAGCGCGATGATCGGCAGTGCGTTGAACAGCGCCGCGAACGGCACCGAGATCTCGCCGAGGCCTGCGAACCGGCTGGCCGCGAGCGCGGCGAGGACCGCGACCAGGGTGCCGCCGACCAGGCCGATCAGTGCGTTCTCGCCGCTGGCCAGGGCCGCGTCCCAGACGTTGCCGCGCTGCTCGACGAGTTGCGCCCAGATCGCGGACGGCGCCGGGAGGATGTACGGCGCGACCCGCCCGAGCTTGACGAACAGCTCCCACAGCACGAGCGCGAGAACCCCCGTGACCAGTGGCGGCAGCAGGCGTCTCATCCGCGCAGCGCCTTCCGTACCTCGGTGATCTTGTCGAAGAACGCGGGGGACTGGCGGCCGGCGTCGTCCCGGGACGGCAGCTCGACGTCGATCGACGCGGTGATCCGGCCGGGCCGCGCGGACATCACCACCACCCGGTCGGAGAGGAACACCGCCTCAGAAATAGAATGTGTGACGAAGACAGTGCTGGTCCGTGTGTTGCTGGTCCCGGTCTTGGCGCAGATCGACAGCAGCTCCGACTGCAGGCGCTCCCGGGTCATCTCGTCGAGCGCGCCGAACGGCTCGTCCATCAGCAGCAGCGGCGGCTGCACGGCCAGGGCGCGGGCGATCGCGACGCGCTGCTGCATGCCACCGGAGAGCTGACCGGGGTAGTGGCCGGCGAAGTCGGCGAGCCCGACCAGGGCCAGCATCTCCTCGGCGCGGGCCTTGCGCTCCGATCGGGACACTCCGCGCAGTTCCAGGGGGAGCTCGACGTTCTTGCGGACGGTCCGCCACTCGAAGAGGCCGGCCTGCTGGAACGCCAGACCGTAGGCCTGCTCCCGTCGTGCCTGGTCGGCGGGTTTCCCGGCGACGGTGACCGTGCCGGTGGACGGAGGGAGAAGGTCGGCGATCAGGCGCAGCAGGGTGCTCTTGCCGCAGCCGGACGGCCCGATCAGCGAGACGAACTCGCCGTCGCCCACGACCAGATCCACTTCGGTAAGTGCCTCGGTGCCGTCGTTGAAAGTTTTCGACACCCCAGAGATGTCAACCGCGCTCATAGCGTTACCACCTCCACGTGGCGGCGGTGGCGCATCAGCGGCACCTCCAGCAGACTGACGGCGCCCGCGACGAGCAGGCCGAGCAGCGCCGCCCCGAGCATCGCGGTGTAGACCTTGGCGGGATCCGAGGTGGCCTCCCGGGAGTACTCGATGATCAGCCGGCCGATCCCGCCGCGGGTGCCGGTCGAGATCTCGCCGACGACCGCGCCGACCACGGCCGCCGCCCCGGCCAGCCGCAGCGCCGGGAACAGGTAGGGCAGCGCCGCCGGGAAGCGGAGTTTTACCAGCGTGCGCCACCAGCCGGCGGCGTAGCTGCGCATCAGCTCCTCGCCGCTCGCGGCCGGCGACTGCAAGCCGCGCAGCATGCCGACCGCGATCGGGAAGAAGGCCAGGTACGCCGCGATCACCGCGACCGTCGCCCAGGGCGGCATGATGCTGCCGCCCCAGCCGGCCACCAGCGGCGCGAGCGCCACCAGTGGCACGGTCTGGGAGAGGATCACGTACGGCAGGAGCCCGCGCTCGACGATCCGGAACCGTTGCATGGCCATCGCCAGGAGCAGGCCGACCACGGCGCCGGCCACGAACCCGGCGGCGGTGATCCCGAGCGTGAACAGGCAGGCGCG
>KL571505.1:3284-7137 GCA_000715855.1 Actinoplanes liguriensis | reverse complement strand
CGCGCAGCACCACCTGCCACACCGGGTCGCCGCCGGTCAGCTCGGGCCGGCCGAGCCGCTGCACGACGGTCCACAGGTGGGGCATGGAGAGGTCGTCGGCGCGCGGCAGGATCCGTACGCCGGCGACAACTGTCCCCTCGGGATCGCCGACCGCCTTGTAGCCCTCCCAGAGCAGCACCGCGACGACGAGACCGGTCAGGATCGCGAGCGCGCGCCTCATGTCGTGAACGCCGGGATGATCTGCTCGCCGTACGCGGCAAGGGTCTGCTCTTTGCCGTCGTGTTGCAGGTAGACCGCGAACTGGTCGACGCCCAGATCACGAAGCTCCTGCAGCCGTTTCATGTGGTTCTCGACCGGGCCCAGGATGCAGAAACGGTCGACGATCTCGTCCGGGACGAACGTGGTGTGGCTGTTGCCGGCCCGGCCGTGCTCGGCGTAGTCGTAGCTCTGCCGGGCTTTGATGTAGTCGGTCAGCGCCTGCGGCACCGCGCCTGACGACCCGTAGCGAGCCACGATGTCGGCTACGTGATTGCCGACCATCCCGCCGAACCAGCGGGTCTGGTCCCGCTGGTGAGAGAGGTCGTCACCGACGTAGGCCGGCGCCGCCACGCAGAATTTGATCTTTGACGCGTCGCGGCCGGCATCCGTCGCGGCCTTCCGCACCGCCTTGATCATCCACTCGGCGATGTCCGGGTCGGCCAGCTGCAGGATGTATCCGTCGCCGACCTCGCCGGTCAGGGCGAGCGCCTTCGGCCCGTAGGCCGCGACCCAGACCTCGAGACTGCTCTCCGCGGCCCAGGCCAGCTGGATCTCGTTGCCGCGGACGTTGACCTTCTCGCCGTTGCCGAGACCCTTGATGACCTGCACACTCTCGCGCAGCTGGCCGAGCGTCTGCGGGGTGAGCCCGAGGACGCGCAGCGCCGAGTCGCCCCTTCCGATGCCACAGACGGTCCGGTTGCCGTACATCTCGTTGAGGGTTGCGAAGGTGGAGGCGGTGACCGTCCAGTCCCGGGTGCCGGGATTCGTCACCATCGGACCGACCACGATCCGCTCGGTGGCGGCGAGGATCGCCGAGTAGACGACGTACGGCTCCTGCCAGAGGACGTGCGAGTCGAACGTCCAGAAATGACTGAAGCCGGCCGCCTCCGCCTTCTTCGCCCACTCCACCAGCGCGAGCGCGGGTGGGTCGTTCTGCATCACCACACCGATGTCCATGTCGCGCCCCCTCAGACCAGGTAGTCCGAGAGGCCGCGCGGCACGTACTTGCCGCGCCCGGGCCGGCCGGTGTACTCGCCGCCCGAGGAGATCACTTCGCCGCGCGAGATGACCGTGTCGACCTTCCCGTCGATCTCCCAGCCCTCCCAGGCGGAGTAGTCCATGTTCATGTGGTGCGTCTCGACGCTGATCCGGGTGCGGCCGTTCGGGTCGTAGAGCACGATGTCGGCGTCCGAGCCGGGCGCGATGATGCCCTTCTTCGGGTAGAGGCCGAACATCCGCGCCGGGGTCGTGGCGATCGTCTCCACCCAGCGTGCGAGGGACAGCTTCCCGTCGACGACACCCTGGTAGAGCAGGTCCACGCGGTGCTCGACGCTGCCGATGCCGTTCGGGATCTTGGAGAAGTCGCCGATGCCCATCTCCTTCTGGTCCTTCATGCAGAACGGGCAGTGGTCGGTCGACACCACGGAGAGGTCGTTGGTGCGCAGGCCCTGCCACAGGTCGGCGCGGTGGTTCTCCTTCCCGCTGCGCAGCGGCGTCGAGCAGACCCACTTGGCGCCGTCGAAGCCGGGCGCGCCGAGCTGGTCCTCCAGGGTCAGGTAGAGGTACTGCGGACACGTCTCGGCGAACACGTTGCGGCCCAGGTCGCGGGCGTTGCGCACCTGCTCCAGGGCCTTCGACGCGGACAGGTGCACGATGTAGAGCGGACAGTCCGCGGCGACGCTGGCCAGCCAGATGGCCCGGCTGGTGGCTTCCGCCTCCAACTCCTGCGGTCGCGTGATGCCGTGATAGATCGGGTCTGTCTCGCCGCGTTCCAGAGCCTGCTTCACCAGTACGTCGATGGCCGGCCCGTTCTCGGCATGCATCATGATCATCGCGCCGTTGTCGCGGGCCTTCTGCATGGCGCGCAGGATCTGCCCGTCGTCCGAGTAGAAGACGCCCGGGTACGCCATGAACAGCTTGAAGCTGGTGATCCCCTCGCTCGCCACGAGCTGGTCCATGGCCTTGAGCGAGTCGTCGTCGACGCCCCCGACGATCATGTGGAAGCCGTAGTCGATGTGACACTGGCCGGCCGTCTTGCCGTGCCACGCGGCCAGCCCGTCCTGCACCACCTCGCCGTACCGCTGGATGGCGAAGTCGATGATCGTGGTCGTGCCACCGATCGCCGCGGCCTTGGTGCCGGTGTCGAACGTGTCGCTGGCCTCGGTGCCGCCGAACGGCATCTGCATGTGGGTGTGCGCGTCGATCGCGCCCGGGATCACGTACTTCCCGGTCGCGTCGATGACCTCGGGACCCTCCGGCGCGTTGCCGGGCGCGAACAGCGCCACGATCTTCTCGCCGTCGAACAGCACGTCGGCGGCCACGGGCCCGGTCGGGGAGACGACGGTCCCGCCCTTGATCAGCGTGCTCATGACAGTGCCTCCGTTGCCATGCTCTTCTGGCCCTCACCGTCGAGGTCGTTGCATCCGCACGGTCCGCTCAGTTCGGTGCAGGCGATCATGGCTGTACCAGGCGGTCGTAGCTGTCCGGCCGGCGGTCGCGGTAGAACTGCCAGCGGTCGCGCACCGTCTTGAGCAGGCTCAGGTCCAGGTCCCGTACGATCAATTCGGGGTTGTGGGTGTCCGCGACGTCGCCGACGAACTTGCCCTCCGGGTCGACGAAGTACGTCTGCCCGTAGAAGTCGTTGTCGCCGAGATCCTCGATGCCGACCCGGTTGATCGCGCCGATGAAGTACTCGTTCGCGACCGCGCTCGCCGGCTGCTCCAGCTGCCAGAGATACGACGACAGGCCGCGGCTGGTGGCCGACGGGTTGAAGACGATCTGCGCCCCGTTGAGGCCGAGCGCCCGCCAGCCCTCCGGGAAGTGCCGGTCGTAGCAGATGTAGACCCCGACCCGGCCGACCGCGGTGTCGAACACCGGGTAGCCGAGGTTGCCAGGACGGAAGTAGAACTTCTCCCAGAAGCCCTTGACCTGCGGAATGTGGTTCTTCCGGTACTTGCCGAGGTACGTGCCGTCGGCGTCCAGCACCGCGGCGGTGTTGTAGAGGACGCCCTCCTGCTCCTGCTCGTACATCGGCAGGACCATCACCATGCCCAGCTCGGCGGCGAGCGCCTGGAAACGCTCGGTCGTCGGGCCGGGGATCGACTCGGCGTACTCGTAGAACTGGGCGTCCTGGACCTGGCAGAAGTACGGCCCGTAGAACAGCTCCTGGAAGCAGATCACCTTCGCGCCCTGAGCGGCGGCGTCACGGGCATAAGCCTCGTGCGCCTTGATCATCGATTCCTTGTCGCCCGTCCAATTGGTCTGGACGAGGGCGGCGCGGACGACTCCGGTCGTCATTTGCGGCCCCTCTCATATTCGATCTTGAGCACGCGCAGTGCGCTCTGAAGCGCCTGTGATCGTGTGTCTACTCCCTGCAGTATCCCCAGCGCTAGGCCTTGCTTGTCAGCGCCTGATGCCGTAGGACCTTAACGACACACATTCAAGCGAACAATTGCTGATACGTTACCGATTGTTTCGGAGAGGTAATTTGCTTCCGCTGATCACCGGGGCGGTCGAGGACCGCAGCGCCCGGGGAATCGCCGCGGCCGTGAGCCGATTGATCACCGCCGGTCGATTGCCGCCGGGCGAGCGGCTG
>KL571505.1:2287-3079 GCA_000715855.1 Actinoplanes liguriensis | reverse complement strand
AGATGTGTATAAGAGACAGTCGCCGGGTCGCTCGGCGTGAGCCCGACGACGGTCAGTGAAGCCTGGCGGAACCTCACCCTGGCAGGGGCGATTCACACCAGGGGCAGATCCGGCACGTACGTCGCGGGGCCGTCCCCGCCGCGCTTCACCCGCCTCGGCCGGTCGCCCGTCAGCCTCCCGCTCGACCTGTCCACCGGCGTGCCCGACCCGGCGCTGCTGCCCGACCTGAGTGACGCGCTCCGCCGCGCCGGCGACGGCCGCTGGGCCGGCAGCTACCTCGACGAACCGGTCCTGCCCGGGCTGGAGGAGGTGCTCCGGGACCGGTGGCCGTTCACCCCGGAGCGGCTGACCGTGGTCGACGGCGCGCTGGACGCGCTGGACCGGGTCGTCGCGGTGACCCTGCGTTACGGCGACCACGTGCTCGTCGAGAACCCGACGTTCCCGCCCCTGCTCGACCTGCTCCAGGCGGCCGGCGCGACGACGATCGGGGTGCCGCTCGACGACGCCGGGCCGGACCCGGAGGTGCTGCGCCAGCTGATCGCCGAACGCCGTCCGGCCGCGCTGTTCCTGCAGCCCCGGGCGCAGAACCCGACCGGCGTCAGCATGACCCCGCGCCGGGCCGCGGCGGTCGCCCGGATCCTGCGGGACGCGCCGCACCTGCTGGTCGTCGAGGACGACCACGCCGGGGACATCGCGAGCGCGCCGGCGGTCAGCCTCGGGGCGTACCTGCCGCGCCGGGTCGTGCACGTGGCCGGCTTCTCCAAGTCGCACGGGCCGGACCTGCGGCTCCCC
>KL571505.1:1725-2075 GCA_000715855.1 Actinoplanes liguriensis | reverse complement strand
TGTGTATAAGAGACAGGTCGAGCAGGTGATCGAGCGCCGGCTGCTCGGGCCCGGCTGGTCCAGCCGGCTCCTCCAGGGCGTCCTGCTGGACCTGCTCACCTCGGCGAAGGTCGTGGAACAGGTGGCCGCGGCGCGCGGCGTCTACGCGGAGCGCCGGGCCGCCCTGCTCGCCGCCCTGGCCGACCGCGGCGTGACGGCCTCCGCAGCCGACGGGATCAACCTGTGGATGTCCGTTCCCGATCAGCAGAACGCGATGGTGACCCTCGCCGCGCACGGCATCGGGGCCGCGCCCGGAGCGCCGTTCTGCGTCACCCCCCGCGCCGGCGACCACCTGCGGCTGACCGCGGGAC
>KL571505.1:0-1471 GCA_000715855.1 Actinoplanes liguriensis | reverse complement strand
CGACCTGGCCGGGGCGCTCGCCTCGGCCGCCTTCCAGACCGGCCGCGGCAGCGGTCCCCGTGGTCGCGGCCACCCCCGCGGCCTGATGTGAGGAGAAGTGCGATGTCCCTTCTGGACCGTCATCGCGCCGTCATGCCGGGCTGGATGCCGGTGTACTACGGCGACGACGCGCTGGAGATCGTGTCCGGCTCCGGCCGCCGGGTCACCGACGCCACCGGACGTACCTACCTGGACTTCTTCGGTGGCGTGCTGACCACCATGGTCGGGTACGACATCGCCGAGATCAGCGACGCCGTGCGCCGCCAGATCGACACCGGCGTCGCGCACACCTCGACGCTCTACCTGATCCGGCAGCAGGTCGACCTCGCCGAGAAGATCGCGCGGCTCTCCGGCATCCCGGACGCGCGGGTCTTCTTCACCAACTCCGGCAGCGAGGCCAACGAGTCCGCGCTGCTGTTCGCGACGAACGCGCGCCGGTCCAACCAGATCCTGGCGATCAAGAACGGATACCACGGGCGTACGTTCGCGACGATGGCCGTCACGGGACACCGCAGCTGGTCGTCGAGCTCGCTCAGCCCGCTCACCGTGCACTGGCTCGCCTCGGCCGACCGGCTGCGCGGGCGCATGGCCGGGATGTCCGACAGTGATCTGATCGACGCGGCCGTCGACGACCTGCGGGAGGTGCTCGCAACGGTCACCGCCGGTGACGTTGCCGGGCTGATCGCGGAACCGATCCAGGGCGTCGGCGGGTTCGTCGCCGGGCCGGACGGGCTGCTCGGGGCGTACCGGAAAGTCCTCGCCGAACACGGCATCCTGCTCATCGCCGACGAGGTGCAGACCGGCTGGGGCCGGACCGGCGATCACTTCTGGGGCTACCAGGCGCACGCCGTGACGCCGGATCTGATCACGTTCGCCAAGGGGATCGGCAACGGGTTCGCGCTCGGCGGCGTGGTCGGGCGGGCCGAGATCATGAACGCGGTGCCGGCGATCAGCTTCTCCACGTTCGGCGGCAACCCGATCAGCGCGGCCGCCGGGAACGCCGTCCTGGACTACGTGCTCTCGCACGACCTGCAGGAGAACGCCCGCCGCGTCGGCACCATCCTGCTCGACGGACTGCGCGGGCTCTCCTGCGACATCCTCGCCGAGGTGCGCGGCCGTGGGCTGATGATCGGGCTGGAGTTCGTGCGGCCGGGCACCACCGAGCCGGACCCGGCCGCGACCGTGCGGGTCTTCGACCTCTGCCGCGAGGCCGGCCTGCTGGTCGGCAAGGGCGGCCTGCACGGCAACGTCCTGCGCCTCGGCCCGCCGCTGACCCTGACCGAGTCCGAGGCCCGCGAAGGCCTGTCGATCCTGACCGAAGCGATCGCCACCGCCGACGCCGAGTCCCGCATCCCCTGACGCGACCGCCGCGCGCCGGGCAAGGCGACGCGACTCACGGCCCGGGCTGGCTCTCACGGTGGTTATTCGTGCC
>KL571504.1:2594-6449 GCA_000715855.1 Actinoplanes liguriensis | reverse complement strand
GAGCCGGCCCCCGCGGTGAGCGCCGTGCCGGTCACCTACACCGACGCTCAGCTGCTGCTGCCCAGCACCCCGCCGACCGCGCCCGGCCTGCCGCCGGAGCCGGACGAGTGGCCCGACAACACCTGGCCGTCCTTCGACGAGCAGCAGACCGGCGCCACCGAGATCACCGGTCTGGACGGCCTCGGCTTCGGCTTCCTGGCGCCCCAGGGCTGGAAGTGCACCCTCGCCGAGAAGGCCGAGGCCGCCGTGCACTACCGCTGTGGAGTGTTCAACGGCGAGACGGTCACGGTCGGCGGCGACCTGATCGTGCGCAACTGCGCGGCGGTCTGCGACAACACCGCCCGTCAAGCCCTGCGCGGCCGCGAGGAGGCCTGGGGTCTACGGTGGACCGGCGGCACCACGCTGCAGTCCTGGGTGGAGACTCCCACGGTGAACGGCAAGCCGGAATACGGGCTGGTCTACGTCGGGTTCTGGCGCACCGCCGCGGAGCAGGTGCTGAACCGCGAGGTCGTGCTCCGGATGACCGCGCCGACCGCCGCGGCCGACGACGTGAAGAAGGTCGCCTACAGCGTCCGCGACCGCACATACGCGCAATAAGGAGCACTCCGTGGCCAGCACCCTGGCGGTCCCCGGCACCTATCCGACGATCCGTGACGCGCTCGAGGTGGCCCCGGACGACGCGGTCGTCACCATCGCCCCCGGGACCTATCGGGAGCGGATCGAGCTGGCCGGGCGGCGGCTCACCCTGCGGGGCACGGGTGAGGAGGGCACGGTCGTCATCGACGCGGCCGGTCTGGAGGGCCCGGCGCTGGCGGTGCTCAGCGGTGAGGTGACCGTCGAGGGGCTGGATCTGACCTCCGGGGACTATCCGGCGATCGCGGCGACGAGCGCGCGACTGACCGTACGCAAATGTCGTCTTTCCGCGGGTTATGGCGCGGGCCTGCAGGCCACCGATCTCTCCACCGTGGAGGCGACCGAGGTCCGCGTGCTGCGGGGGCAGAACGGCCTGGTCTTCTCGGACGCCGGCGGCACGGTCGAGTCCTGCGAGATCCGCGGGGTCAACGACGACGGCATCATCGTCCGGCTCGGCGCCGACCCGGTGATCCGGAACACCACGGTCGCCGAGTGCGGCTATCGGGGCGTCTACGTCTACCAGTCCGGCCGTCCGGTGATCGACCGCTGCGACGTCTCCGGCACCGGCGACGCCGGCATCGTGGTGGCCAACAGCAGCTCACCGACGATCCGGGAGACCTGGGTGCACCAGACCGCGGGCTCCGGCATCGTGTTCGGCGCGGGCTGCACCGGAGCGGTCGAGCAGTGCCGGGTCGAGGGCACCGCCGAGCCGAAGGTCGCGGTCGACCCGCGTGCCCAGGTCACCGTGTCGCTCTCCGAGGGCGGGCCGGCGCCGCGGGCCGGGATCACCGAGTCCGGCGGCGGGCAGGACGCGGCCGAGGTCGACCGGCTGCTCACCGAGCTCGACTCGATGATCGGCCTGGCCGGGGTGAAGGACGAGGTCCGGGCCCTGATCGACGAGATCCAGGTGAACGAGTGGCGGCGCAGCGCCGGGCTGTCGGTCGGTGCGGCGAGCCACCACCTGATCTTCACCGGCGCCCCCGGTACCGGTAAGACGACCGTGGCCCGCATCTACGGCCAGTTGCTCAAGGCGCTCGCCGTGCTGCCGAACGGCCGGTTCCGCGAGGTGTCCCGGCGCGACCTGGTCGGGCAGTACATCGGGCACACGGCGGAGAAGACCACCTCGCTGTTCGAGGAGGCGATGGGCGGCGTGCTCTTCATCGACGAGGCGTACACGCTGTCCCGGGCCGGTGGGGCCAGCGCCGACTTCGGCCAGGAGGCGATCGACACCCTGGTCAAGCTGATGGAGGATCACCGCGACCAGGTCGCCGTGATCGTCGCCGGCTACACCCAGGAGATGCTCGACTTCCTGGACGCGAACTCCGGTCTCGCCTCCCGGTTCGCCAAGACCCTCGAGTTCGAGAACTACGGCCCCGACGAGCTGGTGATGATCGCCACCCGGATCGCCAAGAACGACGACTACGCGTTCGCGCCGGGGCTGGCCGAGGCGCTCTACGAGCACTTCTCGCAGATCGAGCGGGACCGGAACTTCGGTAACGCCCGTGAGGCCCGCAAGCTGCTGGAGGGCATGCGCAAGGCGCAGTCCGGCCGGCTGCGGTCGCTGGGCCGGATGCCCAGCCGCGACGATCTCACCACGCTGGTCCTCGACGACCTGCTCACGGCCATCCGCTGACGCATAGAATGGGCTCTCTATCGGGGGAGGTAACGCGGTGAATCCAGGTGACGGCTACCCGGGGCAGGCGTTCGGCGCCGCCGTGCCGCCACCCGCCGCCCCGCAGCTCCCGCCGCCACCCGCGGTGAGCGCGCCCCCGCAGGCGCACGCCGCCGCGGCGGCCACCCCCCTGCGCCGTACCGGCGCCCAGGCCCGGGGCAGCGTCCCGGTGCCCACCTCCGCGGTGCCGCAGCCGGCCGGCGTCGCTCCGCCGCAGGCAGCCACGGCCGACGCGAGCGCCGACGCCGGGGTCCGGGCGATCCCGCGCCGCGGCCAGCTCGGCCCGGTCAGCCTCACCCAGATCGTCGTCGCCGAGCTGGCCGTCCTCGCCACCGTCGCGGCGGCCATCCAGGGGCCGATCCCGGCGCTGGTCGCCGGCGTGATCGGCCTGGCCCTGATCGTGATCTTCTTCGCCCGGCAGCGGGGCCGCTGGTGGCTGGAGCACCGCCAGATCGCGCGGAGCCACGCACGCCGGCGCGCCGCGGCGCTGGAGACCGGGGCCGGTCCGGTGCTCGCCGCGCTCCGCACCATCTCCCCGGGCCTGGCCGTCCGGGACATGCCCGCGCAGGACGGCGCCCGGGCCGGCGTCGCCAAGGACGAGGCCGGCTGGTTCAGCGTCGTCGCGCTGACCCCGACCGCCCCGGTCCACCACGACGCCGCGCCGATCCCGCTGGACGCGCTGGTCAGCGTGCTGGCCGCGACCGAGCAGCCGGGCGTGGTGCTGGAGCTGGTCACGCACACCGTGCCCGCCCCCAGCCCGGACGTGCACGCGTCCTCGCCGGCCGGGTCGTCCTACCGTCAGCTGGTCGAGTCGCTGAGCCCGGAGCCGGTCCCCGCGCACCGGGAGTCGACAATCAGCGTCCGGGTCGACGCCCGCGTGCTCGCCGAGGCGCTGCACGACCACACCGCCGACCTGGAGGCGGCCAGCGCCCTGGTCGCCGGCCTCGGGCGGAAAGTCGCGACCAGTCTCCGGCGGATCGGCATCGCCTGCCGCGTGCTGGACGCCGAGGAGGGACGCCGAGGAGCTGCTCGCGGTGCTGGCCCGGTCCTGTGACGTCGAGGCGGGATCGCTGGCCGAGGGCACCCAGGTCGACGAGGAGTGGACACACTGGCGGTCGGCCCGGCTGGTCCACCGGACGTACTGGGTGAAGACCTGGCCCACGTCGGCCGGCGAGATCGGCTCGCTGTTCGCCTGGGCGGCCACCGCCCCGGCCGCGCAGACCAACGTGGCGCTGGTGCTGAACGCGGCGGCCGACGGCGACGACGTGGCGGTGCGGGCCTTCATCCGGCTCGCCACCCGGCCCGACGCCGACCTCGCCGCGCTGGACAGGGTGCTCGTCGAAGGTGTCAAACGGGTCGGCGCCGAGTTGTCGCCGCTCGACGGGGAGCACGGGCCGGCCGCGTATGCGACGGCGCCGACGGGAGGTGGCGCGGGATGAGCCAGCCGGATCGAGAAGGCGCCTGGCAGCCTGCATCGGAGGGCGCGCCCGGTCTGCCTCCGCCGCCCGCCGTGGCTCGGGCTCAGGTGCGGCCCTGTCTCTTATACACAT
>KL571504.1:930-2363 GCA_000715855.1 Actinoplanes liguriensis | reverse complement strand
GTGGCTCGGGCTCAGGTGCGGCCACCGCAGGGTCAGCAGCTGCCCCCGCCGCCGGTGCAGATTCCCGCAGGCGCCGGTGGCCCCGCAGCCCGCGCCACAGATCGTGCCGGTCCAGGGAACTGTCGTCCCGCTGCAGCAGGCGGACCAGCAGCAGGTGGCCGACGCCACCGGCCGCGGTCTGGCCGCTCCGCAGCTCACCTCGGCGCCGCTGGCCGGGCCGCAGGGCCGCGCGCTGGCCGCCGCGCAGGCAGCGCAGACCCGGGAGGACGACACCCCGCCTGACGAGCCGTCCGACTCCGACGACGAGGCGCGCACCGGGCCGTCCGGGAAGACGTCGCCGCTGCACATCGGCTGGCACGCGATCTCCCGTAAGACGCTGCGCCGGGTGACCGTCGCACCGTCCGCCGGCGCCGGGCTGGTCCTCGGCCGCGACCGGCAGCACGCCCCCGTCCCGCTGCACCTGTTCGCGCCGGAGCCGGTGCGGGTCGCCCTGGTCGGCGGAGTGTGGGCGGCCCAGCTGCTGATCTTCCGGGCGTTCGCGCTGGGCGCCCGGGTGGTCGTGGTGACCACCGAGCCGCGCGCCTGGGCCGGGTTCGGCGAACGGGCCACCGGGCAGTACAACCGGCTCACCGTGCACAGCAGCGATCAAGGGGTGGCGCTGACCGGGAGCGCGCAGATGCCGACGCTCGCCGTCTACGACCTCGGCATGACCGGGCCCGCGACCACGCCGCCGCTCGGGCCGTGGCGCACCCAGTTGACGATCCTGCGGCAGCTCGACCGGCCCGGGCTGGCCGCGCTGCAGGAGTCCCAGCTGGCGCTGCTCCAGCGGCTCGGCGGGGACGAGGCGGCGCTGGCGGCCTCGGCGTTGAAGCTCCGCCCGCACAGCAGCCAGTTCCTGCAGTTCATGGCGGACGACATGCTCGCCTTGATCGGGGACGGGACGGATCGTTACCTGTTCCTCGCCCAGACCCAGACCGAGCAGCAGTTCGTCGGCCTCCCCCGCCGCTGACCCCCGCCCCCGGCTGGCGCTCACGGTTGTATCAGCGCCCGAAAACAACCGCCACCACCAGCCGGCCACCGCAACCCCGCCCAACCCTCAGCCGGCCCCCGACCCCCGGCCCGGCTCGCGGCCCCCAGCCGGCACTCACGGTTCTCCCCGCCCCAGTTCTCGACCGCCAGTGCCAGCCCGCCACCGCAACCCCGCCCGACCCCCAGCTCGCCTCCCGGCCCCAGCTGGCACTCACGGTTCTTCCCGGCCCACTTTTCGACCATCAGCGCCAGCCGGCCGACCGGCCGCGACGCCCGGCCGGGAGCGGGCATGCTGCGCGGCCCGGGCAGCTCGGCTGGCGCCCACCGTGGTTATCCGCACCCCATAACCACAGCGAGCACCAGCCCGAAAGCGAGACCCGCGCGGCGAGCCGGTGCGGGCTACC
>KL571504.1:571-746 GCA_000715855.1 Actinoplanes liguriensis | reverse complement strand
CGCCCACCGTGGTAATCCGCGACCCATAACCACAGTGAGCACCAGCCCGAGAGCGGAACCCGCGCGGCGAGCCGGTGCGGGCTACCAGCTGGCGCCCACCGTGGTAATCCGCGACCCATAACCACGGTGAACGCCAGCCCGCGAGCGAGACCCGCGCGGCGAGCCGGTGCGGGCT
>KL571504.1:0-233 GCA_000715855.1 Actinoplanes liguriensis | reverse complement strand
CGAGCCGGTGCGGGCTACCAGCTGGCGCTCAGTGTGGTAATCCGCACTCCATAACCACGGTGAGCACCAGCTGCGGGGGCGGGAGCCGCGCGGCGGGCCGGTGCGGGCTGCCGGCTGGCGGTGAGGGCTCGTTTGGGGCGCGATTACAGCCGTGAGTGCCAGCCGGCCCGGGGCGGGCGCGGCAGGGCAAGGAGTGGCGGCGGGGTTGCGGGGGTTGTTTTGAGCGGGACCGG
>KL571503.1:10208-11284 GCA_000715855.1 Actinoplanes liguriensis | reverse complement strand
CTCGGGTCGATCAAGTCGAACATCGGGCACACCCAGGCGGCTGCCGGGGCGGCCGGGATCATCAAGATGGTTCAGGCCATTCGGCACGGCCTGATGCCGCGCACCCTGCACGTCGACGCGCCGACGCCGGCCGTCGACTGGAGCGCCGGCAGCGTCGAACTGCTCACTGAACCGCGACCCTGGCCGGCGGGGGAGAAGCCGCGGCGCGCGGGGATCTCCTCGTTCGGCATCAGCGGCACGAACGCGCACGTGATCGTCGAGGAGCCGCCCGCGCCGAGGCCCGCGCCGCCGGTGGTGAACCGGGTGGTGCCCCTCGTGGTGAGCGCCAACGACCAGGCGGCGCTCGGCGAGCAGATCGACCGGATCCGGGCTCTCGGGCAGCCGCCGGCCGTGGTCGGGCACGCGCTGACGAGCCGGGCCGTGTTGCCGTACCGGGCGGTGCTGCTCAGCGGGCGCACCGAGCCGGTGGCGAGCGGCCGGGCCGCCGAGGGCCGGCTCACGATGGTCTTCACCGGTCAGGGCTCGCAGCGGCCGGGGATGGGCCGGGAGCTGCACGCCGCGTTCCCGGTGTACGCGGCGGCCTTCGACGAGGTGACCGCGCTGCTGGAGATTCCGGACCTCGGGCCGGAGCAGACCGGCTGGGCGCAGCCGTCGACCGCAGCCGTCGATCTTCGCGGTCGAGGTGGCGGTGCTCGCGCTGCTGCGGTCCTGGGGCGTCCGGCCGGACGTCGTCGCCGGTCACTCCATCGGTGAGATCGCGGCGGCCCACGCGGCGGGTGTGTTCTCGCTGCGGGATGCGGCCGCGCTCGTCTCCGCGCGGGCCCGGCTGATGCAGGCACTGCCGGCGGGTGGGGTGATGCTGGCGGTTCAGGCGTCCGCCGAGGACGTTCGCGCCGCGTTCCCGGTGGTGGACCTCGCGGCCGTCAACGGACCCTCCGCGGTCGTGGTCGCCGGCCTCGAAGCGGACATCGCGCCGGTCGAGGCGCACGGCTGGACGACCACCCGGCTGCGGACCAGCCACGCGTTCCACTCGCGACTGATGGAACCGATGCTCGACGACTTCCGCGCGGTGGTGC
>KL571503.1:6109-9964 GCA_000715855.1 Actinoplanes liguriensis | reverse complement strand
GATGCTCGACGACTTCCGCGCGGTGGTGCGGACGCTGACCCTCCACCCGCCGCGCCTGACCGCGGACGCCCGGTGGAGCGACCCGGAGTACTGGGTCTCCCAGGTGCGAACGACGGTTCACTTCGAGGAGACCGTCGCCGGCCTCGACGCCGCCCGGGTCCTGGAGATCGGCCCGGACGCGGTTCTCACCGCGATGATCCAGGACGCCCGGCCGGAGCTGACCGCCGCCGCCACCCTGCGCCGAGGACGCGGCGAGGTGGAGACCCTGCTCGACGCGGTCGCCCGGATGTTCGTGGCCGGCCAGGACGTGAAGTGGGCCGCCACCTTCGGAACCGGTCCGGCCCCGGTGCTGGACCTGCCGACCTACCCGTTCCAGCGGCAGCGCTTCTGGATCGACGTCATCGACCCGGCCGGCGACCTCAGCGGCGCCGGCCTGAACGAGGCCGCGCATCCGCTGCTCGGTGCGGACGTCACGCTGCCGGACAGCGACGCCCTGCTCTTCACCGGGCGGCTCGCCACCGGATCGCCGGATTGGCTCGCCGATCACACCGTCTTCGGCACCGTTCTGGCGCCGGGCGCCGCGCTGCTCGACGTGGCGCTGGCCGCCGGGGAGCGCGCCGGCACGCCGGTCGTCGACGAACTGCTGCTCCAGGCACCCCTGGTCGTGCCGGCCACCGTCCGCGTGACGGTCGGCCAGGCCGGCGGGGACGGGCGTCGCGCGGTGACCGTCTACTCCCGGCCGGACGGCGGCGAGGGCTGGACCACGCATGCGAGCGGCCTGCTCTCGGACGCGGTCGATTCGCCGGTGACCGTCCCGCAAGTGAACGGCGACTCGATTCCGGTGGACGGTCTCTACGAGCGGTTCGCCGAGGCGGGCGTGCGCTACGGGCCGGCCTTCCAGGGCCTCACCGCGGTGCGGCGTGATGGCGACGAGGTGGTCGCGGACGTTCAGATCGAAGGCATCGACCCCGAGGGGTACGGCGTCCACCCCGCCCTGCTCGACGCGGCCCTGCACGCGCTCGGGGCGTCCGGCGTCTTCGACGACACGGTCCGGCTGCCGTTCGCGGTCAGCGGCGCCCGGCTGCACGCGGTCGGCGCCAAGGCGCTGCGCGTGCACCTGACCCGCACCGGCGACAACGCGGTCCGCCTGATCGCCCTCGACGGCGCCGGTGCCCCCGTGCTCACCATCGACGAGCTGGCGTTCCGCCCGGTCACCGAGGACCAGGTCGCGGTGACCACCGGGTTCCGGTCGCTCTACGGCGTGGACTGGGTCCCGCAGCAGGTCACGCCGGGCGAGAAGCCGGTCGTGATCGAGCTCGGCAAGCCGCTTCCGGCGCCCGCCCCGGTGCTGCTGGTCGACGCGAGCGCGCCGGGTGACGCCCTGGACCGGTCAGCACAGCTGCTGACACTGCTGCAGGGCTGGCTCGCCGATCCGGAGTGGAACGCGTCCCGGCTGGTGGTGCGGACCTCCGGCGCGATGGACACCGATCCGGACGGCGGGGCGCTGTGGGGTCTCGTCCGCACCGCGCAGTCGGAGAACCCGGAGCGGATCCACCTGCTCGACGGGCCGGACGACGTGTACTACCCGGTGCCGCAGGCGGTGGTGCGTGACGGCGTGGTGCGGGTGCCGCGGTTCGCCCGGGTGCGGCCGGAGGGCAGGGCGGACTTCGGGGACGGGGCCGTGGTGGTGACCGGCGCGACCGGCACGCTCGGCGGGCTCGTGGCCCGTCATCTCGTGCGGGCTCATGGCGTACGGCGGCTGATTTTGATCTCCAGGTCGGCGAAGCCGGTGGAGATCGAGGGAGCCGACGTCCGCACGGTCGCCTGTGATCTCTCGGATGCCGGGGCGGTTCGCCGAGCGCTGGAGAACGAGCAGGTCACGGCCATCGTGCACGCGGCCGGAGTGCTCGACGACGGCACCCTGGCCTCGCTGACGCCGGAACGGCTCGGAACGGTCTTCCGCGCGAAGGTGGATGCGGTCCGCAACCTGGTCGCCGCCACGAAGGACCTGTCGGCGCTGGTGTTCTTCTCCTCGGCGTCCGGGCTGTTCGGTAACGCGGGCCAGGCCAACTACAGCGCCGCGAACACGTTCCTCGACGCCTACGCCGCCCGGCTGCGGGCCGGGGGAGTTCCGGCCACCTCGATCGCGTGGGGGCTGTGGGACGCCGGCATGGGGGAGTCGCTGACCGAATCCGATCGGGCCAGGCTCGCCCGCACCGGATTCGGGGCGCTGACCGTTTCCGACGGGCTCGCGGCGTTCGACGCCGCGGTCGCCGCCGGACGCCCGCTGGTCGTCCCGATCGCGCTGGACCTCGGCGCGGTCCGCGCGAACGGCGACGTGCCCGAGCTGCTGCGCGGCCTGGTGCCGTCGCCGCGCCGGGCCGGTGTGGCGACGGCCGCCGGGCCGAAACTCGCCGACGAGCTGGCCGCGCTGAGTGACACCGACCGGGAGAAGGCGCTGCTCGACCTGATCCGGGCCCGGACCGCCGCGGTGCTCGGCTACGCGTCGGCGAAGGACGTCGAACCCACGCGCGGCTTCCTGGAACTGGGCTTCGATTCACTTACCGCGGTGGAGCTGCGCAACCGGCTGAACGCCGAGACCGGGCTGCGTCTCACCGCGACCCTGCTCTTCGACCACCCGTCGCCGGTCGCGCTCGCCCGGCACCTGGCCGAGGCGTTGCGCCCGGCACAGCCGGCCGACCCGGTGGACGCCGTCCTCACCGAGCTCGCGGAGTGGGAGAACCGGCTCCGGGCCGCCACCCTCGACGAGGCGCATCGGGCCGCGATCGGGCAGCGGCTGCGCGCGTTCGCCGCGGGCTGGGCCGCACCCGTGGCCACCGGCGGTGAGGACGACCTCGAATCGGCGACCGCCGACGAGATCTTCGACCTGCTCGACGAGCTCGGCACCCCATGAGCCGGGTCGAGCCGGCGGCCCGGTCCGGCCCTCGGCGCGTGCGGGCGCCTCGCACTCTTCCCAACCAGGGTCTCAACGAACCGAAAGTGGTCCCGCCATGACCTCCGCAAGCGCCACCGGGGACGAGGAGAAGTACCTCGCCTACCTGAAGCGGGCCACCACCGACCTGCGCGCCGCCCGCCGCCGGATCGACGAGCTGGAGCAGAAGGACAGCGAGCCGCTCGCGATCATCGCGATGAGCTGCCGGTATCCCGGTGGGGTCGCCGGGCCCGAGGATCTGTGGCGGCTGGTCGCGTCCGGATCGGACGCGATCGGCGCCCCGCCGGGTGACCGTGGCTGGGAGATCGAGGGCCTCTACGACCACGAGTCCGGCGAAGTCAACCGCGATTCGCGGCTCGAAGGCGGATTCCTGCCGGACGCGGCGGGGTTCGACCCTGACCTGTTCGGCATCTCGCCGCGCGAGGCCCTGGCCATGGATCCGCAGCAGCGGCTGCTGCTGGAGGCGACCTGGGAGGCGTTCGAGCGGGCCGGGATGGATCCGACCGCGCTGCCGTTCCCGCGGACCGGCGTGTTCGCCGGGGTCATGTACCACGACTACGGGTCCCGGCCGCTCGACCTGCCCGACGGTGTCGCCGGTTACCTCGGCAACGGCAACGCGGGCAGCGTCGCGTCCGGGCGGATCAGCTACACGTTCGGGCTGGAAGGGCCGGCCGTCACCGTCGACACGGCCTGCTCGTCGTCGCTGGTCGCGATGCACCTGGCCGGGCAGGCGCTGCGCAACGGCGAATGCGACCTGGCCCTGGCCGGCGGCGTCACCGTGATGGCCACGCCCACCACGTTCGTCGAGTTCAGCCGGCAGGGCGGTCTCGCCGGGGACGGGCGCTGCAAGTCGTTCGCGGCCGGCGCCGACGGCACCGGCTGGGGCGAGGGCGTCGGCATGC
>KL571503.1:5636-5782 GCA_000715855.1 Actinoplanes liguriensis | reverse complement strand
AACGGGCCCTCGCAGCAGCGGGTGATCCGGGCCGCGCTGGCCTCCGGTGGGCTGACGCCGGGTGACGTGGACGCGGTGGAGGCGCACGGGACCGGGACCTCGCTCGGGGATCCGATCGAGGCGCAGGCGTTGCTGGCGGTTTACGG
>KL571503.1:2476-5315 GCA_000715855.1 Actinoplanes liguriensis | reverse complement strand
GCGGTTTACGGACAGAACCGGGATTCACATGAGCCGCTGTGGCTGGGATCGGTCAAGTCGAACCTGGGGCATACGCAGGCTGCCGCGGGCGTCGCCGGGATCATCAAGATGGTTCAAGCGATGCGATACGGGGTTCTGCCGCAGACCCTCCACGTCGACGCGCCGTCTTCCCAGGTGGACTGGAGTGCCGGTGCGGTCTCGCTGCTGACCTCCGCGCGTGAGTGGCCCTCGGCGGACCGGCCGCGCCGCTCGGCGGTGTCGTCGTTCGGGATCAGTGGCACCAACGCGCACGTGATCTTGGAAGCCCCGGGAGCCGCGCACTCCTCCGCCCCGCACCTGCCGGCTTCGGGTCCGTCCCCCTCGGGTTCCTTCGCCTCGGCGGCCGGGGCGGTGGTGCCGCTGGTGCTCAGCGCTGGCGACCCGGACGCCCTGGCCGTCATGCGGGACCGGCTCACCGGGACGGACCCGTCGGTCGGGCGCGCGCTGGCCCGGCGGGCGGCGCTTCCCCACCGGGCGGTGGCGTTGACCGCCGCCGACGGCTCCGTCGGGGAGTTCCGCACGGGTGAGGCCCGGCGTGCGCCGCTCGCGATCCTGTTCACCGGTCAGGGTTCGCAGCGCCCGGGCATGGGCCGGGAGCTCTACGAGACGTTCCCGGTGTTCGCGGCCGCCTTCGACGAGGTGTCCGCGCTGCTGGAGATTCCGGATCTGGGCGTGGACCAGACCGGCTGGGCGCAGCCGTCGATCTTCGCGGTCGAGGTTGCCCTGCTCGCCCTGGTCCGGTCGTGGGGAGTCACCCCGGACATCGTCGGTGGCCACTCGATCGGCGAGATCGCGGGCGCCTACGCCGCGGGGGTGTTGTCGCTGGCCGATGCGGCCGCGCTGGTCTCCGCGCGGGCGCGGCTGATGCAGGCGCTGCCGGGCGGCGGCGTGATGCTCGCGGTTCAGGCGCCGGCCGACGAGGTCCGGGCGGCGTTCCCGTCGCTGGACATCGCGGCGGTCAACGGGCCCTCCTCGGTGGTGGTCGCCGGCCTCGAATCCGACGTCGAGGGCGTCGAGTCGCACGGCTGGAAGACGACGCGCCTGCGGACCAGCCATGCGTTCCATTCGCGGTTGATGACGGTGGTGCGGACGTTGACGTTCCACCCGCCGCGGGTCACGGTGGCCACTGCCGGGCAGTGGGACGATCCGGAGTACTGGGTCTCGCATATCCGAACGACGGTTGACTTCGCCGGCACCGTCGCTGAGCTGGGCGCGGCGCGGGTCCTGGAGCTCGGCCCGGACGCGATCCTGGCCGGTCTGGTCGCCGGCATCGACCCGGCCCTGACCGCCGTCGCCGCCCTGCGCCGGGGACGGCCGGAGGTCGCCACGCTGCTGGCGGCGATCGCCGAGCTGTATGTCCAGGGACAACACGTCGACTGGTCGGCGGTCCTCGGCGACGGGCCGCGGGCGGACCTGCCCACCTATCCGTTCCAGCACCGGCGTTACTGGCTGGAGCCGACCCCGCGCGCCGGTGACGTCACCGGGGCCGGGCTCGACGACGCGGACCACCCGTTGCTCGGCGCGGCGGTCGAGCTGCCGGACTCGGGTGCGCTGCTGTTCACCGGAGTGCTGGGCGGGGGCGCCCAGGCGTGGCTCGCCGATCACCGGGTGCACGGCGACCCGGTCGTGCCCGGTACCGCGCTGCTCGAACTCGCCCTGGCCGCCGGGGCCCGTGCGGGCGTTCCGGTGGTCGAGGAGCTGATTCTGCGGGCGGCTCTGATCGCGCCGGCCCGGCTGCGGGTCCTGGTCGGCGCACCGGACGAGTCCGGCCGGCGGGCACTGTCCATGCACTCCGCGGCTCGGTCCGCTTCCGAATGGACGTTGAACGCGACCGGTGTCCTCGCCGGCGGGAACGAGACTGCGGGGATCGCGACGGATCTGGTGGTCTGGCCGCCGGCGGATGCCGACGAGCTCGACCTTGACGGCGTTTATGAGGCGTTCGCCGACGCGGGGCTGGCCTACGGGCCGGCTTTCCGTGGGCTGCGCCGGGCCTGGCGGCGCGGCGAGGCCGTGTTTGCCGAGGTCGCCACGGACGAGAGCACCGACGGGTTCGGGGTGCACCCGGCGCTGTTCGACGCGGCGCTCCAGGCGATCGGGGCCGGTGGCCTGGTCAGCGGGGAGGGCGCTCAGCTTCCCTTCATGTTTACCGGGGTTCGCATGATGAAGCCGGCCGGTGCGACGCTGCGGGTGCGGCTCGTGGCCGGGAGCGGTGACGGCGCGGTTCGGATGGTGCTTGCCGACTCGGCGGGGCTTCCGGTGGCCGAGGTGGACGGTCTGGTGCTGCGTCCGGCGACGGCGGTCCGGGCCGGCAACCCGGCGGAACGGCTGCTGTTCGGTCTGGAATGGGTGCGCCAGGAACTCGAGGGCCGGCCGGCACCCGCGATCACTCTCGGTCAACCGCTGCCGGAACCGGTCGACGTCCTGGTGGTCGACGCGACCACGCGGGGTGGTGAATCTGCCTCGCAGTCACAGCCGGAAGCGGGGCAGGGGCTGCTGGATCGGGCTGGGGCGCTGCTGGAACTGCTGCAGCGTTGGCTGGCTGACCCGCGATGGGCGGAGTCGCGCCTGGTCGTTCGCACGCACGGTGAGGACCCGGATGCTGCCGCGTTGTGGGGTCTGGTTCGCAGTGCGCAGTCGGAGCATCCGGATCGGCTGTTCCTGCTGGATGGTCCGGCCGATGAGTTCTATCCGGTGCCGCAGGTGCGGGTCCGGGACGGTGTGGCCGAGGTGCCTCGCCTCGCGCGGCTGGCCACGGCCGGGATCCCGGACTTCGGTAACGGGGCCGTGGTGGTGACCGGGG